>CP006977.1:1718266-2061920 GCA_000508305.1 Sulfolobus acidocaldarius SUSAZ | reverse complement strand
GGTTTTGCAGTATATTTCTTTTGTTTCTAGCGATAAAGTTCCCTATTTTCTCATAAATGTAATAATTTCATATTATACCATATTTTTTGTATGTGAAAAATCGAGTATATAATACCAACTTATCGTATTGTATAATTATTAGAGACACACAGTGTAAATTTCACCCGTTTCCATTGAACTTCAAGTAAATTGGCAGATATAGGTTTTGTATATAGGTGAAGAGGGAAAAGCGGTTGTAGATTTCGTGTTTCATTGAAATCAATTGAAATATACTGTGTGTATTTTAAGGTTAGGGAAAAAAATAAGACGAAACAAAAGAAATATACTCTAATTAGAAGGAATCCATTATTTGCACAAGTGTGTCAGTATATTCCTTTGTTCCTAGAGGTGTGATACCTAGGTATCTCGCTATGTCCTGGGTGACTTTCTTTTGTTTAATGGATTCATTAATAGCTTTCTCTATTAGTCTAGCTGCTTCGCTCCATCCCATAAAGTATAACATTAGTTCACATGATTTTATTATTCCTGTAGGATTTGCTACATTTTTGCCTGCATATTTTGGTGCTGTACCATGTATAGCTTCAAACATTCCTCCAGTATCTCCAATGTTGGCACCTCCTAGCATTCCTATATTTCCAATTAATGCTCCAGCAGCATCTGATATATAATCACCATTTACGTTAGGGGCAAGTATTATATCGTATTCATCAGGTCTAATGATTATTTGTTGAAGCATGTTATCCGCTATCCTATCATTAAGTATAACCTTTCCTTCTGAATTAACTCCCCGGTTAATTTCCTCCTCAGTCGCTATCTTATCTCTATATTCATTTAGTGCTACTTCATATGCCCATTCCCTAAAGGATCCTTCAGTGTATTTCATTACATTTCCTTTATGCATTACAGTGACTTTCTTTCTAGAGTTCTGAAGAGCGTAGTTTAATGCCAGTCTGGTAATTCTCTGGGTTTTGAACTTACTCATAACCTTTAGTCCTATTCCTGTATCATCTTCAATATCTACCTTTAATTCCTCTCTAAGGAATTTTCTTATTTTCTTTGCCTCTTCACTATCATAGGGAAATTCTATGCCCCTGTATAGGTCGTCTGTGTTTTCTCTAAATATAATCATATCTACCTTTTCTGGATGTTTAAGTGGGCTTTCTAGCCCTTCAATGTACTTAACTGGTCTTATGTTTGCGTAGAGGTCAAGCATTAATCTTATTGCGACATTTATGGACTTCCATCCTTTTCCTATGGGAGTTTCCAAAGGTCCCTTTAATACAACCCTATACTTTAATAACATGTCCTGCGTCTCTTTCGGGAACCTATCTCCTGTGATCTTGTTTGCTTTCTCTCCTGCATACACTTCTAACCATTTGATCTCTCTAGAACTTTTATAAGCTTTCTCTACAGCCTTATTCACTACTCTGATAGCTGAATTAGTAATTTCAGGTCCTATTCCATCTCCCTCTATATATAGAATTATTGGTTTATTTGATACTACCCATTTTCCCTTTTCAAACTTTATTGGCTCCCCATCTTGAGGTTCTTTGTACAACATGACCAATAGTTCAACGCATATCCTTTTAATCTTTTAGATGTAGTTTATCATGACTAATCCCTTATTTTTCAGTTTCAAAGTATGTATTAAGAAAACTCGATAAAGTTTATATAACCACGTTTTTACAACACATCAATGATATCCTATTTCCTAGTTTTGTTGATTATCTTATCGTCAGGTTTGGGCTTATACTTAGGTTACCCTGCTACCTATAGTCAAACAACTAACGCTTTACCGAGTTATGTTAGTGTCAGTATAGTGGTCCCGCCTAAAAACCTTGGGTTATTACAAATTTATATACAGCAACATAAAATCCTGAACGAAGATGAGTTATATTCACTATTTATACCGTCTAACGAGATCTCGCAGTTAGTAAATCTACTTAAGGACAACGGGATACAGCCCAACGTAACTCTCAATGTCATATCTTTTCAAGCATCCCCATATCTAGTTGAGAAATTGTTTAAAGGTCAATATATTATTACAAGATTCCTAGGCAAAACTGTCTACTATTTTATCGCAGGAAGTAGTATAGCTTCCGGTTTAGTAATATCTAGTAATATAACAAATGCGCTTGTTGAAAAACCCATGAATATGATAAATCTGACCCAGGAGCAGTTACAGGGCTATTCTATTAGTACGCCCAATGATATCAGAACAGCATATAATATTTCATATCTATTGGATAATGGTATAACAGGAAAGGGAGTAAATATAGGAGTTCTTGTATTTGATGGTAATCCGTATATACAGCAAGAACTTAGTACTTTTGACCAGTTATACAATATAACCTCTCCCCCATTTTTGGATATCGTCCCTATAGGTCCCTTTAACCCTAATGATGGTATACAATCAGGCTGGGCACTGGAAGCCTCATTAGATGTTGAGTATGTCCATTCCATAGCTCCCGGTGCAGGGATTGTGCTATATGTTGCAAATTCTAACCTACCCCTTCCTGAGATTTTAGCCAATATAGTTCAAGATAATCAAGTGGCAGTTCTCTCTCAAAGTTTTGGGATACCTGAAATTTACTTTCTAATGGGTGAACTTCCTCTTTCATATCTGCAGTCAATAATGTATGAATATTGGTTGGGTGAGGCTTTAGGGATAACCTTTGTGGCTTCAAGTGGAGATGCTGGAGCTACAGGATATAATTTCTATCTTAGTCCTATGGGATCCCAGTTGGTTCCAGCGTCAATTCCCTATGTGTTAGCTGTTGGTGGAACTAGTCTGTTTGCCTCTTATAACCAAACCTATCAGATAGCATGGAGTGGACAAAGTATTTTAGGTAGTAGTACAGGCGGATACAGCTCACTATTTCCATCACCATATTATCAGTCATTATCAGGTTTTAGGAAAGTCCCTGATGTGGCAGCATTAGCTGATCCCTATACCGGAGTTAAGGTTGTTTATGTAAACAATGAAACTGTAATTGTGGGCGGTACGTCTGTGGCATCTCCGATAGTATCTGGTATTATAGCGTTAACAGTTCAAGTAAAAGGTCGGCTAGGGTTCATAAATCCACTAATATACAATATATCTAACACTCCAGCATTAGGAAAGATTAGTTTTGGTTATAATGGTGGATATACTGCAAACTCCTCTAACAATCTGGTAACAGGTTTAGGCTACATAAACGCAGGATATTTCATTAAATTAATTAGTATACCAAAGTCATCTTTAGCTTTAGGTTTACAGAATTTCACTGCAGTCCCAGGAGAAAAAGTGAAGGTTGTAGCTCAATTAACAGGAGTTAGTGGGCAACAGATGCCTTTAGATATATATGCCAACGTATTTAACGGAACTAATATTGTCTCATCCATTACGTTATCTTATAACGGTAGCTATTATGTTGGATATTTCAATTATACCAGATCTGGAATATACGAGATTGTAGCAAACTATAATGGTCTTTATGGGTTCTCGTATATAATATATGGATATCAAGCTATATTTCTGTTCCCATTAGTTGCAGTTTATCCCATACCTGGAAACATTCCCGTAATAGCCTTGATAACATATCCTAACGGAACACCGATTTCCTCTGCAAAGGGCTTTTCACTGCAAGTCTATAATGAGAATCAGCTTACCGGACATTTAGCAAAGGCTTTTACAATTAACCTAGTAAATCAAAAAATTGTTAACACTTCGCAATTAGGTATAAAGGTTAACACAACGGAAAATTTACTGGAAGGATACCTCAACTTCTCAAGTTTTAATAATTTTGGAGGAGTCTGGGTTCTTGCTGTAAATAATGCTATTGGGCTAGATGAGTTTGTGTTAGGATTTTACGTAATTCCAATCTTATTGCCAAACACATTAGCTGAGCCTATCAGCACATATGTTGGGGGAAGTTTAACATTATATATTTATGAATTAGGCTTAGGGTATCCTAACATAACTGTTAATTTCATTAAGAATGGATTAACCTATTACAGCACTAATGTTAATGCAGTTCCAATATCATCCTCTTCCTATTATATCAGTAAAATACAAGTTCCTCTAAACCTCTCATCTGGATATTATACTGTAGAGGCTATAGCCAAGTATAGTAACGGGAGTTATAGTTCATTTGGAGTTGGTTATACACAAATATATATTACCAGTAACAGACTGAGCGTCTTAAGTTATGTTAATAATGTGGCTTTTGAAAACGAGACAATACAAGTAAAAGCTTTAATACAGAATAGCATAAATGACTCGAAGGTAACTCTAGGATCATTTTCTGCTATACTTACACCATCATACTCTATTGGTAACCCCTCTTCCGGTATATACTACATTGTACCTCTTCATTTTAACGGGAGCTACTGGATAGGTGATTTCACAATTCCATCCCAGAGTTCAGGTCTTCCCTATAGCTTGATATCTGGTTTATGGTATGTATATATAGTGGGTATATCTGATGATGGAAGTGTAGTTCCTGTGAATACTTCGGTTAACTACTCCACATTGGAGGCTTTTCCGAGTTCCAGTGGACTGGAGTTGACAGTAATGCCCTACGTTTATGTGAAATTCTTTAACGGTACTAACGCTGTAGGTCTATATATAGAAAATGCGTTCTTTAAGAACGAGCACGTTGTTCTCATGAATTCAGTAGTCAAGAATCTCACGGCTATAAACTCCTCTATAGTTCTGATAAATACTGAAGTATACAACCTTTCTCTTCTAAATTCCAAAGTGTTTACATATACAAATGTTAGCACATATCAGGGACAGAACTTAGTGACCTTTACCTCTGCTCCATTGAATAATGGCTCGCAGACCGGTATTTCGGCTTTGACTATTGAGGCGATAGCATCAATTATTTCACTAATTCCTTTGATTGTGCTACTAGTCCTCGAGAGAAATAAGAAGATTTAGTACCCTAAGAAAGTTAAAAGCTATAAAGAGTCTAGTTTTTTCATTTCACAATTTTCCCTTAGAAGGGCTAAGGCTTTAGTTAGAAGGTAAATGATATAAGTCTATGAGAGCAAATCTAATTATTATGTGGTATACTGGGAGTGGTGATAGTGGTAAAACTAGACTACCTTCAGGAGGCGAAGTATGGAAGGACGAGGACTTAGTTGTAGCTTTGGGGGATTTGGACGAGTTGAACTCCTCTTTAGGAGTTGTTATAAGTTTATATCCAGATATTAAAGAAGTATTGGAGACTGTACAGTCTGATATCTTTGAGCTTTCATCTGAAATTGCTGGATTTGAGATGAACTTTGACGAGGAAAAAGTGAAACATGTGGAAAAATTAATTAAAGAGTACTCCAAAACCTTAGAGCCTATAAAGAACTTTGTTCTTCCAGGTGGTCATATTGCCTCATCATCTCTTCATCTCTCAAGGGCTATCTGTAGGAGGGCAGAACGAAGTATAGTAAGGTTATTGAAGACTAACAGAGCTAAACAGATTCATGAAAAATACCTAAATAGACTCTCAACGTTGCTGTTTATATTAGCTCTTTATGTCAATAAGAAAACTAATAATCCAAACATTTTATGGAGAAAGTCTATTCCACATTAATCCCTATGCCCTTTTTTAGGGCAACCTTATATGCCATATATGCTGTTAAATTGTCTTCAGAGGCTATTCCTATGGTCTTGAATAATGATGGTCTTTTGACCTTCAAACCTCTATTGATTACCTCACCGATTTCAATAACCTTTTCCTTCCTTAGAACACCATTATTTATAGGCTGAATATAATCTCCTGTTTCATTCGCTACCGCCTCAACAGAATCCACCATATATGTCTCAATCTTTCTTATAGTGTCATCATCTATTTCCCTTGACTCAGGTGTATGGGCACCTATACTGGAGATGTGGAAATCGTCTCTCAAATATTTACCTAAAATCACGGGGGAGGATGAGGAAGTTGTGGAAAATATAACATCAGCTTCCTTTAGCACTTTTTCTAGTTCTACAGCCTCAGCACCGAATTCTTTAGCTAATAAATAATGATTCCTCCTTGCTGAAATCAACACCCTATCAACTCTAAAATAACTTAAGCCTAATTTTAGGTGGTAACGGGCTTCGGTACCAGCTCCTATTATACCTAAAGTTCCTATTGTTCTCGTGTTCATGGCTAGCTCCGCTGATAAAATACTCGCGGACGAAGTCCTAATTGCTGTAAGGACTAAACCATCCAGTATGGCTAATGTCTCTCCTGTATCTGGGGACATCAATATAACTACTCCTTGCACACTCGGTATATTTCTTTCCTTATTTGATGGTATTACGTTGACTATCTTTACTGCAAGAGAGAGATCAGTGTAAGAAGGCATGATTCCCCACCAGTTTCCCTTAACGTTCAGTACTTGTCTTTGCGGTTGCACTACTCTCCTTGCTGAATATAGTGAAAAAGCTTCTTTGACTGCATTTACAGCTGTTTCGACGTCAAGAATTTCCTCTAACTGAGTTTTATTCAGTACGAGCATTGTTGATACTTGATTGTTCTACGAATATATTAAATATTACCTCAAGTTTATTGGAAATCGTTTAGCGTAAGATAGGTAGTTTTATTTTTTCATTCAGCCATATGAATATCTAATGGAAGATTATTGGATTAAGATATTTGAGTCTGATCTTTACATTAACGAGATGCTGAAGATATGGGAAGAAGGAGAAAAGTGGGCTAAGTGGATAGATGAAGTAATTAAGAAATATAAGATTGATGCGAGAAATATTCTTGATGTACCTTGTGGAATTGGTAGAGTTAGTTACTATCTCACTAGATTGAACTACAACGTAAGCGGAATTGATATATCAGAAAAGATGATTAACACGGCGAAGGAGAGAGTTAAAAAAGGTAACTTTATCAAGGGAGACATGAGACATCTCTCAACTTTAATAAGAGATAAATTCGACATTATTCTAAATATTTTTAACAGTCTGGGTTATTATGAGGAGGAAGACGATTTAAGGATATTGAACGAATTCAGAGCAGTTTTAAAACAGGGTGGTCTACTTATTGTTAACTTGGAGAATAGGGACTATGCTATTTATAACAAACCAGAGGTAGTACACTCTTACGTTCCGCCCTATGTGATTATTGATAAAAATGATTTTGATCCTTTCTCCTCAAGGTTGAAAGTCACCAGGTCTTATTTAAAGGATGGAAAAGAGATAGAGAGAATAACATTTTCGCAGAGATTTTATAGTTTACATGAAATAGTTAGATTGTTAACAAAGTCTGGATTTGAAATACTGGAGGTTTTAAGTGGATATTCATGGAAGAGATTTGAAGTTACTGATCCACAAATGGCAATAATCGCAAAGCCAATTTGATTTCTAATTATATTTTATTGTTAATGCATAATCTCTTATTTGTCTTAATAATTAAGTCTAATTTCTAGAGATCGAGATATATCCTGAACTATCCTAATTTTACTGAACATATAGCATAAACAAAACAATCTATATCGAGAATTAACATGAGATATCTCAACAGTTTTTAAACACCTCCACGTTATTTCTCTAAATATTTTATAAATTTTCTAATAAGTTAATCATTATTGTAATTTATCATTATAATACGTTTATTAATCACTCTATATGTCAGTATTGTTCAAAAAGTTTATATTATATTAAACAGTAGTATATAGTATGATAAGGGTTCTCAAAGCTGCAATACTTGGTTCGACAGGATTGGTAGGTATAGAATACGTAAGGATGTTGACAAATCATCCATATATAAAAGTGGCATATCTAGCAGGTAAAGGTTCAGTAGGTAAGCCATATGGTGAAGTAGTAAGATGGCAGACAATTGGTCAAATTCCGAAAGAAGTTGCAAATATGGAGATAAAGCCAACTGATCCTAAGCTAATGAACGATATAGACTTAGTTTTTTCTCCATTACCTGCTGGAGCTGCAGGACCTGTAGAGGAGGAGTTTGCTAAACATGGGTTCAAAGTGATAAGTGACTCGCCAGATCACAGATTTGAGCCTGATATTCCATTATTAATACCAGAAATTAATCCTCATACAATAACATTAATAGACGAACAGAAAAAGAAAAGGGATTGGAAGGGGTTTATAGTTACAACACCATTATGTGCTGCGCAAGGAGTGCTTTTGCCTTTGGCACCAATTTATCAAAACTTCAAGGTAGATAGTGTTTTCATAACGACTATGCAAGCGGTATCAGGTGAAGGATATCCTGGCGTAGCCTCATTAGACATTATTGATAATATAAAGGTTCTTGGAGACAATTATGATAATAAGTTAATCAAAGAGGTACATAGAGTTCTATCAGAAACTAAGAGGAACGTGAATGATAGTGGTAATGATGTTACTCTCTCTGCTACAACACATAGGGTAGCCACTATTCACGGTCATTATGAGATAATTTATGTTACGTTTAAGGAAGATGTTAACGTGGAGAAAGTAAGGGAGGCTATGGATAACTTTAAGGGAGAACCGCAGAACTTAAAACTACCTACAGCTCCATCCAAGCCTATAATCCTAACTGATGAGGATTCGAGACCTCAAGTTTACTTTGATAGATGGGCTGGAGAAATTCCGGGTATGAGTGTGGTGGTTGGAAGACTTTCTCAAGTTAATAGGCGGGCTATAAGGTTTGCTTCCCTAATTCATAATACTGTCAGAGGAGCTGCAGGTGGGGGTATAATAGCAACAGAATTCCTGGTCGAGAAGGGTTATATGGAATAGTTTCGTCTTATATACCTCAAATCAAAGTAGTAATAATTTTTTATTGGATATATGAATCCTTTTATATGTTGATGAGCACATTCTTTTCTGATTTAATGAAGAAAGTGGCCAGGTCTGAGGTAGATAAGTGTTGGATTTTATAACACTAGCTGTTAATTCAGGTATTGATAGAGATTTAGTTATACAAGCATATAAGAGGATTAACGGAGGATATTACGTAAGTATCTCATATGCAAAATCACCAATTTTATATGAATTAGACTCATGGCCTAGGAAGTACGTCAGAAAGCCATTTTTGGCTTGGTTACAGAGATCACAACCTGAAATGATAGACAAGGTTATTTCCCTTTTTGTTACATTAGATGTTCATATACTTCACGCCGTTTCCTCGTCACTTACAGGTTTACCTTTAAACTCTAGGGTAATTTCGCAGGATATTGATAATGTATTTTCAGAGATAAAGAAGGAGGCTACATCATTAGGTTTAACTATCTATCCGGAAAAAGAAGACTTGGGAGTTAATTATAGTCTACTCAAGGACATGATTATCGATTTAGTAGATAAGAGGAAGGCAGAGATTAGCGTAGACATTAAGGACATATTGGAGGATATAGCATATGATAGTGAGTTCATGGAGAAATTAAAGAGTAGTAAGAGTTGGATTAAAACTGTTTCAAGGGGCAAGGCATTAAAGGCTATGATATTGGAAAATAAGTTTGATGAATTTGTGGAGTCTGAAAAGATAAAACTACTTTATCTTTTAGCTTCAAGATCCCTCTATTTTGATAGGTCGTTACTCTTGAATGGAATAAGTAATACACTAAATTCCATTAGAAACCCTGATCCTGAATTAACATCGCAACTAAATGAATTGGTGGATCAGATGAAAAAGAAATTATCATATTTCTAACATAATCTAACACATAATAAGTAATGACAAAAACCGGCAATTTTATTTAGAAAATAATCAGATTCAATCTATTAGATAAAACTGATTAGAAACATTTTGCGATTACCTTTTTAAACGATTATTTTTGATGAATTAAGTGTGGAGAAGAATAAACAACAAAAAACAAGGAAAAAGAGGGTAAGTAGAGAGAGTATAACAGCCTTTAAGAAAGAATTAAAGTCGCTTTCTATGGAACCGATATACGGTGAGTCCCTAAAGGATATACTGGCTAGGCTGACTTCTAAACTGGAAGAAGTAGCACTATCTTATGGGTACGAGATTGAATTTCCGGAGAGAGCTAAAAAGGAAGTTGAAGGAGATGTTTATTACTTCATTTATCCTATCAAAGTAAAGACAAAGCACGGAGAGAAAAGACTAACATTAGAAGTTGAATATATGCTTTATGAAGAAGGTAGATGGATGGGAATAATAACAGACGTGTTATAATTTTTGATCTGCAATTGTTTAAATTTTAGTTCCAGGTCGTAATATGCTACCGTGATCAACCTCCTTATCAGGTGATACTAAAGCACCTAACTTTTCAACTCTCCCTCTTATCACATTCGCTGGGTAGCTTGACATTATAACATTGGATCCTATCTTAGAATTACTCCCTACTATACTGTATGTAAGGTAACTCTTTGAACCTATTTCAGCTCCAGGTTGTATTGAAGAATGGACTATCTCACAGTATGCTCCTACTTTTGCACCTCTCTCCACTGAGCTGTAATCTCTTACAAGTGAAAAATTCCCTATGTATGCATTTTCGCCAATGTAAGCTGGTCCCTTAACAACAGCGTAATCATCTATAACCGCGTTATTATCGATTATAACTTTCTTTCCTATAATAGCTGTCTTGGATATCTCACTAGAACTTGATATAACAGTTTCGTGCTTGCTTAATAAAGCTTCTAAAGCACCGATAATATCTTCAGGGTAACCTATGTCAAACCAATCCCTACTCCATATAAAGTACTTTATCTTACTTTTACGTTGATTAAGGTAATCTATGAAATCCTCAAATGTCTCATTCTTTATTATGTATGCTCCTGCAAGGGCTAAAGTTGATCCCTCTTTCACTACTTCTAATCCCTCAGTGTTTATCTTTGCTAGTCCATAAGTTTGGATTCCTTTACTCACAGGTACTAGTGGTATAACTATCTCGGAACCTGAAACGGAAAACGCATTAACTAGATTCACGTAAAACTCTTCTGGTGCAACAATATCTCCAAAAGCTATTACTATATTATCGTCATCTGATTTTTCTAATCCATCCTTTATAGCTCCACTGATACCTTCCCTATGTTGATTTATTACCTCAAAGCTTATGTTTAGTTTTTCTAGTTCATCTTCAATTAACTTTTTACCTCGATCAGTAGTCACCACAACGAAATCATTTATTCCCGCTTTTTTCAAGCCTGAAATGGAATAGGAAAGAATCATTTTACCAAGTATATTAATGGTCTCCTTTTGTACTCTCTCAGTATATGGTAACAACCCTTCACCTTTGCCACCGGCAAGAATTATAGCTTGCATATGAGTAAATCTCATTACGGTTAAATAATGATAGTTGAAGCATTAGTTCCTCTCAAATTGACCTTATTTGGAGAGCATGCTGTAGTGTATGGAAGACCTGCTATAGCGTATACTATATCAGAATACTTGAAGATAAGAATTATAGAAAGTGAAAGGTTTTATGTCACATCGAATACTTTAGAACTCACTGGTGTCAAAGTAGATCTGCATGAATACAAAGTGGAAAACGAGAACGTGAAGAGAGTTTTAGCTTACATAACTGAGACTATAAATTACTTTGGTGCAGAGAAAAAAGTTAGTATTGATATTGAGTCACCAGTGGATCCATCTGTTGGGTTAGGCACTAGCGCAGGTGTAGTAGTAGGTATGGTCTCTGCTTACTCTACGCTTTTAGGTCACAAACTATCTAGAGAGCAAATAGCTAAAATATCTCATGAGATCGAGTTAAGGGTTCAAGGATTGGCTAGCATTATGGACACACATACAGAGACTTTTGGAGGGTTTATTCTGGTTAAGAAAGGGGGTAAGGAAGTTGAGAAATTAGATGCAAACATGAGCTTTTCCTCAGGCTATTTCAGGAGAATGGCAACTACTGCTGATATGTTAAAGAGAGTTAAAAAACTCAAGGAATCCAAACCCCAGTTATTTGAATCTGTATTAAATGTGATAGAGCAAGTCACCACTGAGGCAAAAAATGCAATTGTTAAGAACGATGAAGAAGAACTGGGAGAATTAATGTACATCAACCATGGTCTTCTGTTTTCAATAGGCATTACTGTCCCTGTAATAGATCAAATTGTCTCAACTGCAAGGATAGCAGGTGTTAAAGGGTGTAAGGTTAGCGGTGGTGGTGGAGGAGGAGCTGTGGTCTGTACTAAGAGTGAGCAAGCGGAATTTCTGATAAAAGCCATGGGAGGAAAACTGATAAACGCTAACCCTTCGTTCAATGGAGTTATGATAAAGTTAATTTAGTAGTTAGCATAGAGAAATTTTTGTGTGCGGAATAATTGGAATAGTATGCTCAAAGGAAGATAAGAAGATCGCTGACAAAGTTATCTCTGCATTAAAGAGACTGGAGTATAGAGGATATGACAGTGTAGGCGTTGCATCACTTGATAATAATAAGTTGGAGGTAAGGAAGGCTAAGGGAACTGTAGAGGAGGTCATTAGTAAGAAGAAAGTCAGTGAGATGTCTGGTTACATATTTTTAGGTCACACAAGGTGGGCAACCCATGGTCCTCCTACAGACTATAACGCTCATCCCCATGTAGACTGTTCAGGTAAGATAGCTGTAATCCATAACGGTACTATAAAGAATTATAAGGAATTGAGAGAAGAACTTCAGACACTAGGACATGTATTCAAAAGTGATACGGATACAGAAATAATTCCACATTTAATTGAGGAATTTATGAAAAGAGGTATGGATCCCTATAGTGCGTTTAGGAATTCAATTAAGGCTTTAGAGGGAAGTTATGCAGTTTTAGCTGTTATTCATGGAGAAAAGAGAATATTCTTTGCTAAGAGGGACAATCCGTTAGTTATTGGTCTCGGGGAGAAGGAAAATTATATAGCTAGTGACATTCCTGCTTTTCTCTCATACACAAAGAGGATTTTAGTTATCAAGGATGGAGAACTTGGTTTTATCACAACATCGAATGTCTTTATAGAAGACAAGGACGGTAATCCGGTGGATCTATCAGATAGAGTAAGGGTAGTTGATTGGGATGTGGAAACTGCCTCTAAAGAAGGATATCCACATTTTATGATTAAGGAAATACACGAATCACCGAAATCAATCAGAGATACAGTAGACAGTCTAATTTCTGATCTTGACTTAATAGACAAAATTATAGCAGAAATGAAGAGTTCAGGAAGGATTGTAGTAGTAGGCGCTGGTACGAGTTACCACGCAGGATTGTATTTTTCCCTCTTATTGAGTAGGGAAGGAATGAATAGTTCTCCGTTGATAGCCTCAGAATATTATAATTTCAAGGCTAAGAAGGATGACTTAATATTTGCTATTAGTCAGAGCGGAGAAACTTTGGATCTACTACAGGCAGTTAGAAAGTTTAAAGAGGAAGGAGCTAGGATAGTATCTCTAACTAATGTTATAGAAAGTGCTTTACCAAGAGAAAGCAATTACAAAATCTATATGAGAGCAGGTCCCGAAATAAGTGTAGCTGCAACGAAGACATTTATAACACAGCTGATTTCTCTCCTTTTCATACACGCTAGATTAAGAAGGGACAATACTAATAAATTTAGGAGTGCTGACGCAGAAGTTGAAAGAGTTATAACTAGTGTAGAAGGTTATGCAAAACTTATTGGTGAGGAATTATCAAAGAAGACCAGTATATACTATTTAGGTAGAGGAATGTCTTTACCATTAGCTATGGAAGGGGCACTAAAAATAAAGGAAGTCGCGTATGTTCATGCTGAGGCATATCCTGCGGGTGAGAGTAAACATGGTCCCATATCACTAGTGGACAAAGGTTTTCCAATTGTGGCAATAAACGATGGTGAAATCACTGATCTGCTTAGAAATAACGTTATAGAGATGAAAGCTAGAGGCGCTAAAGCCTATGTGATTAGTGTAAATAAGAAAATAAGTGAAAGCGATGTTGAAATATATTTGGACTCTATTCAGTTTCCTGCTCTATCGATTTCCGTTGTACTTCAGTTAATTGCATATTATGCCTCTGTAAGTAAAGGACTAAATCCAGATAAACCTAGAAATTTAGCTAAAACTGTTACTGTAGAGTAATGTTTTTCTTACTTCTCTTCGAGAGTTGTAATGGTAGTGTAGATGGCAACATTAATGGATCTCCCCTCTTAATCTCCTCATTTAACTCATCTATGGTGTAACTTCTCTGTTCATTCTTTTCCCTTAGCTTTATTGTTAAGGAACCTGTCTTAACTTCCCTCTCCCCGAGTAGAACTATGAAGGGTATCCACTCCTTTCCAGCTCTGGCTATTTTTGAGCCAAGGTTGTCATTTATGTCGTCAATATCTACTCTCGCTTTAATGTAGCTAGCTATCTTGAATGCGTCTTGTAGGTAATCACTTTTAACAGGCAAGATTCTGACTTGGATTGGGTTCATCCATAAAGGCAACATAGGTGGAGCCTTAGTACTAGCGTTATAGAGGAAATAGTAGGTTAGTAAATTAACATCTATCTCCATATAATCCTTAGTCCTGTTTGCTACAACATATGAGTTCTTCGAGTCCTCAAATTTTTCTATTATACCGTCTATCCCGTTTTTTATCCTTACCTTAATCTTTGGCTCCTCATTTACACAAGGTAATCTTCGTCCTTGAGTGGAAGAGTAAATTATCCTGAACTCTCCTTCCTCAGGAATTCCATCTCCTTCAGTTATAAAATTAGGTTTAAACAGCTTCTTTAAGTATTCAATGGTAGCATTTCTCATAAATACACTATGTGGAGAGCTTGGAAAGCCAAATTTTTCACAAACTTTTATCTCCTCGCTTTTCTCATAATCCTCTTCGTGTCTTATTCTCTTACTTAATTCGCTTAATGGATGACCGTAACAGTTAATGTAAAATTGCTTGTACCAACCAAAAGGTGCCCTACTCACTTCTATGGTGACTTTCTTTGTCTCCTCTTCTAGCTGTCTCAGTATTTTAACAGCTATGTCTGGTTTCTCTAGGTTATCAGATAAATGGGCATATGGGTAAATGATTATACTAGAAGCCTTTACGTCACTAAAGACCTTACCTATTTCTTTTGCTGCCCTTTCTACTATTTTCTCGTCATCACCTTTTTCAACTGTCGTGAAAGCCACTAACACGTTCTCCTTTTCTAATGAAGAAGTTGTCGGCTCCTCAGGTTCTCTTATTGCCTTGTCTTTTATTGAAAAAGAGAATTTTGAGGCGTGAATTAGAAGAATTATCATAGGTTAATCTCCTTACCGTTTTCCGGCACTTCTACATTAACACCTATCTTCTCCTTTATTTCATTTGCAAGTGCTGAACTGCTAGAGGGGTCTCCATGAACTAAGATAACCTTCTCTAATTTTTTAGAACTTTTAATCATCTCTAACAATTGGGATTTACCTGCATGGCTTGAGAAATCAAAGATCTGGAACCTCGCCTTGAGCATGGGGGAATATTCATCAAACTTTCCTGTCTCCAATAACCTTCTTCCAGGAGTGTTCTCAGCCTGATAACTCACTAAGAATACCCCATTTCTGGTACTTTCAGCTATCTTCTTAAAGTAGTAAACTGCTGGACCGCCCTTCAACATGCCTGCACTACTCACTATTGCACCTTCACCCTTTATTGCCTTGTTCCTATCATTCCACCCATTTACATAACGATAGAACTTATGTGCTCTCTTTAAAGCATCATAATTATTGATAAACTCAGGGTTCTGTATCATCAATTCGGTTATCTCCTTAACCATGCCGTCATAATAAACGGGGTAATCAAATTTCTTATCTGCCAATAGAGCCAAAATTTCTTGACTCCTTGCTAAACTAAATGACGGTACAAGCACAACCCCCCCTCCTTCAACTATCTCCCTAACAGAATTGTAAAACTCCTCCTCCACTTCTTCCCTCTTTGGGTGGTTGTATTTTCCATAAGTGCTCTCGATTACAAGCACGTCTGCATCTGATAGGAAGTTGAGATCTGCTGGACCTACTAACTTCGTGTTAATGAGATTTGTGTCTCCTGTGTAAACAATGTTATGTTTATCTGTTTTCACTTTGATCATGGAACTTCCCGGAATATGACCAGCGTTGCCGAGTTCCACCTTAAAAGTGTCTATCTCAAATTCCTTGTAATAGTTCACTGTCCTGAAATTATCCATTGTTCTCTTTACTTCCATCCATTCAAAGGGTAGTCTAGCACCAGAAAGTTTGAGAAAGTCCTTTAACATTAACTCCGTGATCAATTTGGTCATCATGGTTCCAAACACTGGATAACTGCCCGATATTTGATATAGGGGCAAAGACCCGACGTGATCAAGATGTGAATGTGAGACTACGAAACCTTTTACTCTATTTGGTGTTTCCTGCAGAGGGAGGTTAGGGTTATCGTTCTGATCAAAGTTTACACCGTAATCTAAAATTATGGCTGAGTCTCCTTTACTTACTTCAATGGCTGCCCTCCCTACCTCTCTTCCTCCGCCCAGTATCTTCACTGAATCCATAGGCATTAATTCAACCGCCAAACTATTAAGTTTGAGTTAAGTAATATATTATGTGCCAAAATTCAATCCTAAGCAGATGAAGGACTTAGAGAGAATGCTTGGGTTGAAAACCGAGCAATTAAATGCAGTAAAGGTTACAATAGAACTCCAGGATAAGATACTAGTTATAGATAACCCTGTAGTAGTTAAGATGTTAGCTCAAGGACAGGAAGTATTTAGTGTAATGGGGAGTGCCAGAGAAGAGAGTAAACAACAGCAAAAGGTTGAGATTAAAGAGGAGGACGTAAAGTTCATAATGGAGCAGACCGGTAAGAGTGAGAAGGAAGCTAGGGAAGCATTGGAGAAATCTAATGGAGATATAGCAAAAGCCATTCTTGCGTTAACTGAGGGAGAAAATAAGTAGTCTGTACCTTATTTATGTATTTAATATTTAGTTAGCATCTCTTTAATTTTCATTTATTTGACGGGGTTATTCTGTATAGAATTTTAAAATCTTCTGAAATGCAATCTAACTAGTTATCAAAATCCTCAAATGTAATTTGGTGGTTTAAAAATTCACTTAAGACTTCCTTAAGTTGGGCCCGCCGGGATTTGAACCCGGGACCACGGCGACCCGAACGCCGCATCCTAATCCTAGCTAGACCACGGGCCCCACTAATTTATTTTTCACATAATTAATAGATTTTTCTGTGGACTACATCATTGAATCGTTGGCAAAGAGGATTGTAGGAGATATTGGATTTAGTGATAATCCAGGTGCCTCAATGAGAAAATGGAGAGATATTTTTCATGTTTCTCAGGGGGAGTTGGCTAGATATCTAGGTATATCCCAATCAGTAATAGCCGATTACGAGAAGGGTCGAAGAAAACCCGGAGTTGAATTTGTTAAAAGGTTCGTTTTAGCTCTTGTTAATATAGATATTGAAAGAGGTTACAATGTAATAAATGAGTTAATTAAAGGTTACACCTTAATGCTTCCTTTCATAGACGATTTAGGAGATTATAATTCTCCTGTGTCTATAGACGACATTGTAATGGCTGTCGATGGTATATTACCCAACTCCTCAATCCCTGAGACCAGTGTCTTCGGTTGGTTAATCACAGATAGTATAAAGGCAATAACAAGCCTAAAGGGACTTGAATTTTATCAACTACTTAATTTCATGATAGGTAGAGTGGTAATTTTCACCAGTGTAAGTACTGGAAGATCACCGATGATCGCACTTAAAATTGCCCCTATTAAGCCATCTATAGTTGTTTTTCATAGACCCGTGAGAATTGATCCACTATCGCTGATGTTAGCCGAGAGAGATAACATAACCATAATAATATCTACGCTAAAGAACGTAGAGGATCTAAAGGAAAGAATAAGGAGGTTAAATAAATGAGGAGAGAATTTAGAGTGAACAAAGCTACTATTTTGGATAGAAACAGACCTCACTTAAATTAACATGATAAGCATCTTTTTATCCAAAGTACCAATAAATGACTTAGTGTGTTTTCCATTCTATAATAAACATGTATAGGGAAAATTGGAAATCTGAGATATACTAGGTAATAAACTTAATGAATTCTAAATAAAATTAAGAAACTGTATTTATACATTTTTTAAATTAGTAACTCTATTTACACATTCTGCAATACTAAATTATACCCTTTTATCGTGGAAAAGGTACATGTAGGTTTCAATATACACATTTATTAAATGTGGACCGGCCGGGATTTGAACCCGGGACCTCTTGGGTGCGAGCCAAGCACTCTTCCAGGCTGAGCTACCGGCCCATGAAATCTAATATGACTCCTACCCAATTTAATTTTTTCGTATTAGACGTATCCGATAATGCTGACCTCCTCCCCGCCCTAAAGGGCGAGGCTTTCATTCTTTTGTCATCTCTTGATTTTACCAACTTTTGAAGTTCTGAATAAGAACTCTTCCTCCTATCCTAGTGCTCAGTTGTAGAGACTTACTAAGGTTTGATTTTTGGGTAAGAAGTTAGTTCTAATTAACTGTATAATTTGTGTATTCACATGAGTAAAGGCTAAAAAAGGTTTCTCCTTTTTAGAGCTTTCTTATAATGTTTTTAAATTTTCATTCGAATGTGATAACTTGATGTTAATAGAAACTGCTGCTGAAGTATATTTGAAGGAAGGAGATGAGTTTTTAGGTTTGGGTGATTTGGTTCAGGCTTCTGAGAAGTATTATAAGGCTTCTGAGAAGGCAATAAAACTTCTAGCAATAAAGCATCAAATTCCTGTTCTCAAAGACGTTAGAAAGGTTGATAGGTGGAGGGCGGATTTACTCTTCTTAGCTGTAAAGCAACTTTCGTTATACTATAAAGATTTGAGTGACATCTGGAAATCCGCCTGGATACTTCATGTGGAAGGGTTTCATGAAACCAGATTAAATAAGCACCACGAAGTATTATTCTATGCTAATCACGTTAAAAAACTAAGTAGAATAATAGCTACTGATTAAACCACTAAATGTCTACAAAATTGTTCATTACTCACAACATACAAATTAAACCTATATGAATAGCTAAACCTGTCAAGTCCAATGTAAGACGTGTCAACGTCGAGCTCATATCTGAAGTTTAGTACACAAGTTAATCTGAGAAGGAAAACTTCTGAACATAAAAATAGAATCCGTAAAAAATTTTTAATTAATATCTGTTCTTTCTTCACCTTCTCATTATCAAGAGCACGACTGCTACAATTACAATTACTATTATTACCACTATTATTACTGGAATCAACGGAAATCCTGAACTTGTTGAAGGCGTTGTAGAACCACTTTGTGAAGTAGTAATGGTTGAAGTGGAAGTTGTTGTCGTCGGACTACTAGTTGTTGTACTGCTAGTTGTACTAGTTGTACTAGTTGTTGTACTAGTTCCAGTGGTTACAGGCAACTGATATGTGTAAAATTCTATCGTTGTTCTGTTGCTCACTCCATTATAGTTTGCAACTAATGTTAAATTATATGTTCCAGTGTTGGTAGGTTTGAATACTACAGAGTAGTTACCATTACCTAACGACTTAACTGTTACCATGTTACCATTGATATACGCATTTACTGAGATGTTGTTCATAACCATTCCGCTAACTTTTACAGTAAAGTTAAACTCTATTGTTGAACCAACTGTAATGTTCTTTGTCAACTCATAACCTGTTTTGGTTGAGACCAGTGAGGTTTGTGTGCCATTAACTAAAACTACTGATGGAGTAATGCTCACGACTATGGGCTTTAAGTATACTGTCAGTTCTCCCTGCTGTGTAACAGTGAATACTGTTGAATTTGATAAATAGCCATTTGCTTTAACATATATTTCCACTTGGGTACCCTGCGGTAATTGAAGAGTGGTTAAACCTGTTGAATTTGTCTGCAAAGTAGTGATAAGGGACTTGGTAGTTACGTTATACACATCTATTGTAGCCCCTTGAATAGGAGAACCGTTCACTGAGAGCACTTTAAGAGTAGTAGTAACCAAGCTAATCTTACTAGATGTGCTCAAGTTAAGTACTGCATTACCATAAGGTCCAGTGACTTTAACTATTCCACTACTGAACTGAGGTAATTTTAGTATTATTGAGCTGTTGGAATAGCTCCACTGAGTATTTGTACCATAGACTGAGAGGCTGTATGGGGTTCCTAAAATTACATAATTACCTCCTGAAGTGTTAGTAAGTATGTATGTCTGTTCTTTTCCGTTAGTCAATACAGTTACGTTGTATACATTCTGGAAAGAGAACGGATAGTTTATTTGTAGATAAGTATTTCCTGATATGTTCTCTACAAATGCGCTTATTCCTCCTTGTCCAACGTATTTGACTGGAGACGGTAATGAAGAAGGTATGCCATAACTCACATTAATAAGTACTATACCGTAGACGTAAGAGTTAGGAATTTCTGTACCGTTTACAAACCCTGCGAAGACAGAGTAGTAATATGCGTAGTAAAGCCCCTGAGATATATTCTGTGGTACTATGATCAACAGCTTATTAGCTGGGCTTGGAAAAACGTAAGAGGTCTCCCAGTAGTTATTTGCCAAGTTTGTTATGAAACCTTGAGAGATTAAGTTGAGGTTTTGGACTTGTGGCGAGTAGGAATAGAAGAGACTGTAAACCTCGCCAGGATTAGCGTTGATAGTAATTAAAGTCGGTGTGCTATTTAGGTACATTACTCCATTAACTGCGTTCTGAACAGCTGTGACATTTATATTAACTGTCTCGCTATTAGCAGAAATTGTGTGCAAACCGGTGCTTAGTTGAAGTGAAATTGGTTTGTACGAGTATGGTGGTAGAGTAACGGTTGTGTATAGGGAGGAATCTAAATAAACAGGAATGGTAGCTTGTGTACTCCTGCTATTTATAACATAAAAAGTAAATGTTGCTTGGTTGGATGTGGTGAAAAGTGGAATAGTGGGTGGAGAGGAGCCAAATGGATTGACTAGATTATTTGGTGCAATGTAAACTCCCGCGTTGGAGCTCGTTGTCTGATTGCCTGCGGTAATCTGTGAGGTTAACAGTAGTGTATTCAGTGATAAGGAGAGGAGTATTAGACTTAGAATGCATATGGTTTTTGGCGTTTTCATGTTGACACTACTGTAACAAATTGAGTAAATAAAATTTCTCCGATGACTACAGCAGTATATGAAATCATATACTTCAATATGATAGTGCATGTATTTATTTAGTAAAGAAAGAGAATATTACAGTCATTTACAAAATGACGAAAGCCTCGCCCTTTAGGGCGGGGAGTGGGTCAGTTTAACCTAGTTAGTCTTTAAAGTATAAAGCCAACTCTGATATAACGCTTATTAATAGAATTAATAACTAATTCAGAGTAGATTTAAGTTCATTTATATCTAGAGTTTAATAGATAAGATAGTGTATACAGCTGTATAAAAGAGTTTTTAAACCATTTTCGCTTAGGTGTTTCCTTGAAAGTGAAAAGTATGAATAAACTCGTAGGTCTTCTTGTATCCTCTCTATTCCTAGCTTCAATATTAATTGGAATAGCTCCAGCAATAACAACGACAGCACTAACCCCACCAGTATCTGCAGGCGGAATACAGGCATACTTATTAACAGGTAACGGAGCTCCAGCTCCTGGTCTAGTCTTGTTTGTAGTTAATGTATCTAACGTTAATGTTCAAAGTTCTAACGTAACTAATGTAATATCCACAGTAGTATCTAACATTCAAATAAATGCTAAAACAGTGAATGCTCAGACACAACAAACTACAGGCTCAGTAACGGTAAGATTCCCAACCAGTGGTTATAGTGCATATTATGATTCTGTAGATAAAGTAGTATTTGTTGTAGTTAGCTTCCTATATCCATATGCAACGAGCTCAGCAAATATAACATTAACCTATCTGTCTAAGTACTTACCAGGTTTAGCAACTACTCAACCAATTAATGAGGCTGGTACCCCAGCATCTTCAGTTATGTCCACTCCCTTTAGTACTTTAATTGACACTTCTACTGGTCAGCAAATTTCCGGAACCAATCCAGTCCTCACAAGTTATGAGAGTTATACGACATCCGCTACTCAAAATATGCAGGAAGGAGTTGTTTCAGGAACATTGACTCCATTTACATTAGGTGGTCAAAGCTTTAGTGGTTCTACAGTACCTATAATATTATACGCACCATTCATATTCTCTAACAGTCCCTATCAAGCTGGATTATATAACCCAATGCAAGTAAACGGTAACCTAGGTTCATTATCAAATCAAGCTTATGATCATCCTGTAATATGGGGAAGAGCTCTAATCAACACAACATTAATTGATACATATGCAAGTGGTGCAGTTCCATTCACATTCCAGCTAAACTACTCAGTTCCAGGTCCACTAACAATAAATATGGCCCAAATGGCATGGATAGCGTCTATAAACAACTTACCTTCAAGCTTTACCTACTTATCGTATAGTTTCTCTAACGGTTACTCTAGTTTCTTAGGTATAATATCTAGCAGCTCAACCCTAGCTATGGGTACATCAAGTATAAGTCCATCAGGCAATTTCACTATAAATGGCAATAAATTCTACGTATACTTACTAGTAGTAGGTAGTACAAACTCCACATCGACAGCAGTAGAATATGTTAGTAAATTAGTAGTAGAATATCCAAATTCAACAACCTTCTTACCACAAAATGTAATAGTCACCACAAGTAAAAATAACGCAACTTTACCAGTCTATGAGATTGGTGGTCCAGCGGGTACAACAATTACATTGTCAGGTAATTGGTACAGCACTCCTTATAATGTTCAAATAACCGTCGGCTCTGCCCCAACTCTAGTTAATTATGTATCTCAGATACAATTGAGAGCTGTTGCTTATGAAGGAATCAGTGCATCAACCACTCTAGCTCCTTATTATTCTACTGCTATATTAAGTACTCCCCCATCTGAGATTAATATATTTGGTTCTTCTGAAATAAATGCTCAAGGAAGCTTAGCTGCAAATTCTGCCTCCGCCAAAGTAAGCTTGTTAACTAATGCAACCTTGAACTATCAGAATATACCTCTACAACAGTATAGTTTTAACGGAATTATTGTGACTCCAGGCTACCCCGCAATAAATGGTACGACAGCTATGGCTTATTTGATAGGAGCCCTCTACAACAAGACTACTTCTAATTATGTGCTATCCTTTGCCGGTTCTCAAGAGCCTATGCAGGCCATAAATAATAATTTAATACAAGTTACTACATTGTCTCCATTTTATCTAACTTTAGGAGCCCCATCAGTTCCAGCAACAGAAACGGGTACGTCTCCATTGCAGCTAGAATTCTTCACTGTTCCATCTACATCTTACATAGCCTTAGTTGATTTTGGATTATGGGGTAATCTGACTAGCGTAACAGTCTCCGCTTATGATACTGTAAATAATAAAGTAAGTGTAAATCTAGGTTACTTCTATGGTGTTGTTATACCTCCAAGCATTTCGACAGCACCTTATAACTATCAGAACTTCATCTGTCCAAATAACTATGTTACTGTGACAATATATGATCCAGATGCAGTATTAGACCCATATCCATCTGGAAGCTTTACTACATCTTCGTTGCTATTAAAGTATGGTAATATGAATGTAACAGGTGCTATTATATTCCCAGGGAGTAGTGTATACAGTCCAACAGGTGTATTTGGTTACAGTAACTATGTGCAGGGTAGTCCAGTAACTACGTTCACTTATACTGCTCAATCTGGTCCATTCTCTCCTGTGGCATTAACAGGCAACTTCACCTATCTGGCTCAATATGCTGATAATAACCCAACTGACAATTACTACTTCATACAGACAGTTAATACAAGGCCTGTATTCAATGGTGGTCTATCAATTGTTGCATCTCCAGTTACTGCTTCATTACCATCATCTACTACAAGCCCTGGATTTATGTATTTACTGCCAAATGCATCTCAAGTACCATCGCCTTTACCAGGTATGGCAACGCCTAACTATAATTTGAATATATATATTACTTACAAAGTGGATGGTGCTGTTGTAGGTACTAATCTCCTTAATGGATTGTACATTGCATCTCAGAATACTCTAATATATGTAGTTCCAAACGCTAGCTTCGTAGGTTCAAGTATCAAATTAACATACACTACGACAGACTATGCTGTTTTACACTACTTCTACTCATCAAAGCAGTATGAAGTGTTTACAACAGTTAGTGTACCTAATGTAGCTGCCAGCTTATACTTCCCATCTCCCACAACTCCACTGTACCAGATAAGTGTACCATTGTACTTAAGCGAACCTTATTATGGTAGCCCATTACCAACGTATATAGGTATAGGCACAAATGGCACTGCATTATGGAATTCACCAAACTACGTCTTATTTGGTGCGTCTGCAGTTCAGCAGTACCTAGGTTTCATAAAGACTATATCAATAACATTGGGTAATGGTACTACTGTAGTTATACCTTTAACAACTAACAACATACAAACCTTATTCACTCAGTTAATTGGACAAGAATTGCAGGCATGTAATGGTACATTCCAGTTTGGAATAAGTATAAGTGGATTAGAGAAATTACTAAATCTAAATGTACAGCAGTTGAATAATAGTATATTGAATGTCACTTATCATGACTTCGTGACAGGTGAGACTTTAACAGCAACAACAAAGTTAGTAGCTTTGTCCACATTGAGTTTGGTGTCAAAAGGCTCTGGTGTAGTGCAGTTCTTATTGACTGCCTATCCGTATACAGGCAATATAACTTTCGCCCCACCATGGTTCATAGCTGAGAATGTTGCAAAGCAGCCCTTCCTAACTTATAGTGATTTACAATTTGCCAAGACGAATCCAAGTAACATATTATCATTAAGTACAGTGAATATAACTCTGGTTGGATTAGGTGGTGAAGCATCTGTTTACTATAATTCGATTAGTGGACAAACTGTAGTAACTAACATATATGGACAGACTGTTGCAACATTATCCGGAAACGTATTACCAACATTAACTGAATTAGCCGCAGGCAACGGTACATTTACTGGAAGCTTACAGTTTACTATAATTCCAAACAATACTGTTGTTCAAGTACCAAGTTCGTTAACTAAGACTTCGTTTGCGGTTTACACTAACGGTAGTTTAGCTATTGTTTTGAATGGTCAAGCATACTCACTAGGACCAGCTGGCTTATTCCTGTTACCATTTGTAACCTATACTGGATCAGCTATAGGTGCTAACGCTACTGCAATTATAACTGTATCTGATGGTGTCACAACTTCGACTACTCAAGTTCCAATAACTGCTGAGAACTTCACTCCAATTAGGTTAGCTCCATTCCAGGTTCCTGCTCAAGTTCCACTATCAAATGCTCCAAAGCTCAAGTATGAATATAATAGCTCTATAGTAATTACTCCACAGCAGCAAGTCGTAAAGATATATGTAACTAGCATATTACCATATCCACAGGAATTCCAGATACAGGCTTTCGTATATCCAGCATCTCAGTTTAATGTACAGACTGGAAGTCCAACTGCAGCACCAGTGTACTTCTCATACTCTGCTGTAAGAGCCTATCCCGCGTTAGGTATAGGTACTAGTGTACCAAACTTACTAGTGTATGTGCAGTTACAAGGAATATCTAACTTACCTGCTGGCAAATACGTTATAGTATTAAGCGCAGTACCATTTGCAGGCGGTCCAGTGCTATCTGAATACCCAGCACAGTTAATATTTACTAACGTAACATTAGCTGAATGATGGGAAAAATGTTTTTAAGTAAATCCTTTTTTAAATTTTTCTCAATTTATAACAGATCGGGTGTATGTGTATGAACAAGAGTTTGGCAATACTAACTCCCATTGTGTTATTGAGCTTAGTTTTAGCTCCAATAGCAATTTCAGCTGTAACTATAAATGGGATAACTTTTTACAGTCCTGTGCCGAACCAGACTTACAAATATGGACAGCAATTGGTGCTTAGCATACAGTCGCAACCTAATGCCTTAGTTACCCTTTACGTATATGACCCTAAGGGCAATGTAGTATACAATAACGTTTATCAAACTAACTCGAGTGGAGGTTTAACGACTACTATAGCAACTTTTGGATCTACTCCTGGATTTACTACCGTAGGGACTTATACCGTCAGCTTGTCCGTCCAGGGGACAACATCTGAGAGCGCATCTGTGAATGTGCAATATATACCATTAACCTCAACAATAACAGCTACAGTAGTAAATCAGGAAGGCTCCCCATTGGCTGGGGCAACTGTACAGCTTTACAATACAACAGCAGGTTCAAACACTTTAGTAGCTACTCAAACTACTAACTCTCAAGGTGTTGCTTCTTTCACTGTATTATCGTTCCCAGGAGTTACTCAGACATTTAAGTTGGTAGCTTCACTTCAGGGATATGCTACTGGTACTGCCTCAGTAAGTATAACTGGTCAGCAAAACGCTAGTGTAACAATTACACTTGTTCCTGCTGTGGTAACTATAGCTCCAATGTATGTGATACAGAATGGTACTGTAATTGGTAGTGGTCCTTCCTTATCTAATATTGTGACATATCAGGGTCTCCCAGCGTATATATTAGCTCAGGTATCCTTTGCGGGTCAGCCAGTTACAACTGCTTCAGTCTCAGCGCAGGTGTATTATCCTACGGGGACGCAGACAGTTACAGCTTCAGTAATTAGCTCTGGCAAGTATGCTGGTATGTATAACATAACAATTATGCCTCCCACAGAGTCTGTCCAGAACTATGTATTCCAGCTCTTAATAGTCGCTAACTATACAACTTCTTCAGGTCAAACATTATCTACAAATTATTTAATGAGCGTACAAGCTAATCAGAATCTTCAGGCTTTAGTGAATAAAGACATAAGTAGTTTAGTACAGAATATAACTAACTTGGAGAACACGGTAAGCAACTTACAGACTCAGATATCTACTCTTAACAGCTCTCTAAGCTCATTATCGCAAAGGATCACCAGTTTGCAAAACACCTTAGCCTCATTAAATTCAACTATAAGCTCCTTGAGTGGTACTGCTAGTTCACTAAGTAGTCAGTTAAATGCATTACAAGGTAAAATTAGTAGCTTAAATAGTAGTATAGCCAATTTGAGTGGCCAGTTGAACAGCCTACAGAATAAAGTAAATAGTTTAACACCATTAGTATACGGCGGTATTATAGCTGGTATAATAGGCTTGATAGTTGCAATAGTTGCGATAGTTTTGGTTTATAGGAAGATAAGTTAAAAAGATATTAATTTTTTTACGTACTACTTTTTTATTCTTTGTGATTTTCTCAAGTCATATATTTTTAGTTGAAAAATATTTCTGTCAGGTAAAAATCCACTTTCTATCATACAAGTAAGACTCTTACTAATTTCCTTTCTAATTCAAAAACAATATAGGTTATGATAGTAAACTATACTTTATGGATGAAAGAGACGAGATTTTAGTTAAGTTGAAAGAGGCAGTAGACAAGTTTGTGTCTAATGAGAAGTCTCACCAATTAATACCAGAGGTTAAGACTAATTTGGGTTACTCACTTTCAAATGCTAAGGACATAAATGATGTGGCAGCCATTCCTGGAAGACTTACAGTGGCATTTAATAGGGTAATCTATTGTTTACCTCCATCCTTTGGCGCTTCTGACCACATAGCGAGAGTGATACTGACTTCAATGAAATACGATAGAGAAAAGAGGAGTGCAATAAATCTAAAGTACTACCAAGAGATTGTAGATAATTTACCTAGGGATCAGGTTTTCATTTTTAACAGGAGAGAGGAACCTGCAGAACAGAAGACAAAGGAGAGAAAAACAATGAACTATATGGTTGAACTGGCTTATAATGCACTGAGGAAGATACCTAATTATATTGTTGACCTTGGCGATTTCGGTAAGGAGCCTGGAATTTTCGTAATCGACATTGATCCTATGAAAGTAGTAGAGAAGAGTCTAAAACTATTGGACTTCTTGAATAACTAAATTTAGACCTGGGTTACTGTTTTCTCTCCTTTACTTTTTATAGCTTCTTCCACTAGAGTCATGCATTTCTCAAGATCTGTAATAAGTTGGTTTAAAACTTTATCATCAATCTTTTTCCTGTTAATATGTACTGTTAGTCCAATATTAAATAACAAGTCAATAACTCTCCTCTTCAAAGGATCTCTTGTAAAGAGTGACTCTATCTCTATCTTAATTTCCTCAACTTTCTTTACTCCTTTATCTGTAAGGCTATATATCTTTTTACCGTCTCTCTCTTGTATTATTATGTATCCATCCCTTGCCAGACTCCTGAGTACAGGATAAATTGAGCCAGTACTAGGTCTGTAAAATCCTTCCGCTTTAGTTTCTATACTCTTTATGATCTCGTATAGATACATAGGTTTTTCAGCTAATGAACTTAAAACTAAGAGCCTTAGTGTTCCTCTTCTTACTCTATCTGATACTATCTTTTTCATACTCATATTTGATAATTTACCACTTTAGATTTAAAAACTGTCTTTTCAATTAAACGATATAAGTATCCTAAATTGAAATTAAATATTAAAAACAATTTTAGTCTTATCCTTTTAAGGTTACTCAATCGGGTAAAGAGTAAACATGTTTTCAGCTGTGGTCCTGAACTCACCTAATCGTTAGTGCTCGGCGTCATCATCAGAATAGGAGAGGTCTTCATCTTAATCTGACTCTTCCCACATCATCATCAGTACTAACCGTTTCGCTCATCACTCGCTCGGGTGGAACATCTTCATTTAGTTTAATTTTAATTTCTCTCATCTAAATATTTACTGATGCTATTAGATGAAATAATCGACGAGTTAAGGCATTCATTAAAAGGTAAAAAGGTTGTAAATAATTGCATTGGTGTGGCTTATACTTCAGTTATGTTGAGTGATGGCTCCTTAGGGATTTCCCATACCGTCACTGAAGGTGAAAACTCACTCTGCGGTGAAGTTTTTGGTAATGACGCAGTAAGCTTAGTGGAAAGCTTGAAGAACTCACCTATAGAGAGGTCAGTGTCTGTTGCAATATTAAACAGTGTGGGAAATATTGAGGGCTACGAGAATGGGGATCCTATAGATGTATTGGAAGGGAATAAGCTCTGTGTATTTGGTTACTCACCAGGAACAGTTACAAATAGGTTCGTATCCGTAACTATATACGACTTCTGGAATCCTCCCCAAAGATCCTTTGATAATGTTACAGTGAAGCCTTTCTCGTCATTTACCTCAGAGACATGCGACAGTACGGTAATATTTGGTTCAGCTCTTGTAGTGGGGAATATTGAGAAGATTTTAGCCTCTATATCAACTGATCATCTCATCTTAAGTGGTATATCATCTGTCTACGCCCCTATTACCCTAAAGAAATACGGATTTGATTATATCGGAAAAGTGATTGCTGTGGACAAGATAAAGGCACTAAGAGTAGTGTGTGAAGGAGGATTAGCAAAGCATCTCTCTAGATTTACTAAGAAAGTTTATGTGAAGTTATAGGGCTTTAATTAGAGTTGTCTTGTATTCACTGAGAACTTGAAACTACTTATAGTTCACTCTGCACTTCATCAATTTTTACGCACTTTCCCTTATATACTACAGCATTCTTATCTTCACAGTTAATTTCTTTCACAACCTCAACTCTAATATCATCCTTGATTTCCTCTCTGCTCTTTATTAACTCATTAATCTTCAAGTAAGCTATAGCGACTCTTGGAATTACTCTAATGTCGTTTCCGCCTATTGTATAACTTGCCTCCATAGCCTTCTTTGCTTCTAAAAGGTAAGTTTCATCATTGTTCAGTGACCAAAGCTGAGAGAGAAATATTGCTGTTTCTGAATTGGATATTGGTTCATAAAATTCCTCTTTGGTTACCTCATCTAATGGCTTTACGTCTCTAAACCCTAAATCACCTCTTAAATTGTCTTTAATGTAAGTGTAAACTTTCATAGCCAAGTCAAGGTACTTTTGATCCCAAGTCTTCTTATATACTCTCAGTAGAGCCTGTCCTACTAATGCCTGATCTATGAGTAGCCCATTTACTTCTTTTCTTATACTTCTGTAAA
This sequence comes from Sulfolobus acidocaldarius SUSAZ, assembly GCA_000508305.1. Taxonomy (NCBI): domain Archaea; kingdom Thermoproteati; phylum Thermoproteota; class Thermoprotei; order Sulfolobales; family Sulfolobaceae; genus Sulfolobus; species Sulfolobus acidocaldarius. Next base: position 2,031,989 of record CP006977.1, on the reverse strand, counting down.
CACTCCCGTCACTGTTTATTCTCTCAAGTAGCTTTGATATCACATCGTCGTTGAATAGACCAAGTATTGTTGATATTGCTAAAGTTGATGTGTAGTAATGCTCTACGTCAGGTTTCTTTCCAGTTAAAACATACTCTGCAAATGGGTCTAATGGTAAGGCTCTTTCCAGTACTTTCTCATACTCTTTGTGGATTTTAGCGTAAAACCTTAGAAACTGTGCTCCCCTAAAGTCTAACTGACCGCCGTCTAATGCGTAGTTGACCACCTCATAGAAATCAGCAGTGTTAATTTCTCTTGTTGAGGAAATTTTATCGATTTTGAATCCCTTTATTTTGTTTCTGTTGTCATAGATCTCTCTTAACTTAGCTTGTATGTAGTCAATGTTTTCTGACTCTATAATTCCTATAAGTTCACCACTTGTATTTATTATACCTATTGAGGGTACAATTCCCCTACTGAATCTAACTGTGTAAAAGAGATATTCATTTGCATTTGCCCTTAAAAAATAATATTTCTGAGAGATCGTCGATTTCAAAATTTTATTATATAAATCCTCACAGTTTGCACAGTTTTCAGTATCAAAGAAGAATGCGATAAGTTTATCATAAAATTTGGCATCACTAATCATATTCTTTTGTATCATAAGTACCTTAATGTCCGTCTTACTTTAATGTCTTTTCGTTCTATCTTAATAGCTATGTGAAGGGGGTGACATTGTATAAAATAAAAAATTTATAATTCTATACGTAACACCACATTATATTATCTTATTAAATTCATGGCATATTCTAGTTTTCTAATCATACCCTTGAATCCATTGTAAAGTATACAACTCCTTAATTTTACTAACTGTAAATATCTTTGACACTCTCTAGTATCTTAAGTGTTTAATGCTTGGTAAGCTTTTCCAGTGGTAATATTTCCTACCCTCCTTTTTACGACAGGAATATCAGGATTTTTAGGTCAGGAAGTTCACAATTTATCTTTCATTAAGATCCGTTAATTTTAACCCTTCTACTCTAACTCTAAATCCAGTAACCTATGTTATAAACTAAGCCGTTACATTTGTCTTCAAACTTTTTATGACTTTCATATGTTTTCTTCGAGAGCCTGCTATCCCCAATAAGTTAGTTATTATAATTTATAGATGTTTATGCGTCAAATAGATTATTGGACTTAACTTTTTGGTAAAACTTTTATTACTCTGGGAGAAAGTTCCATTATGAGCAGACCTCAGACCAAATGGAGCTGTGGATTGTGTGGAAAGCCGATTTATTGGGACGAACTATTTACCTTTATGTCAAACAAGGCAGTTGTTCATTATACGTGCTTTAAGGAAAAAGCTTCTAGCACTAGTAAAGTAGATAAAGATGTAATGAAGGTGATTCTAGATTCTCTTGAAGACGAGCTTAATAAGATAGTTGTATATAAGCAAAGGCTATCTAAGGTTAATGATGAGGAGGTAAAGAAAGTTCTTGATCAGACAGAGAAAGATGCAGAGAAGAATGCCGCTTTATTTACGAGACTTGTAGAGAAGATGAGTAATGTTTTAGGCTGAAATTATAGAGTCATTTTTTAAATATTTACAAAATGATGAAAGCCTCGCCTTTTAAGGCGGGGAGGAAGTCAGCTATAATACTAATAAGTGAATCTCTTTGCATAATTCCACACTGAAAACATCAAGCCATTTTATTTTGTAAGTACAATTATATATTAAATGAAAATTAAGCTTGTGTCATATTCAAAAGATGGAGAGAGGGTTGTAGCAATAGCAGCTAAGATGAGTAGATCTCGTAAAGGATGGGACTACCACGAGAAGGAGATGACTGATGATGAGATCGAGACGTGGATTAGAGACTCCATTATACATGGCTATTGGTCGGTGTTAGAGCACTCTGTCTACACATTCTCTATTGAAGAGATATCGCGTGTTGCTTCTCATCAACTAGTTAGGCACAGGGTTGCCTCTTACACTCAGATGTCTCACCGTTTTGCTAAGCCTGTGGACAAGTACTATAAGCCCATCACTCCACCAAGCACAGAGAAGAGGGGGAAAGAAGTAATGGACAGGGCTTACCAAGATGCTTATAACTACTTTTACCAACTCCTGGAGAAAGGCGTACCAGAAGAAGACGCTAGGTATGTATTACCCAACGGAGTGAATACTAACATTGTGGTCACAATGAACGCTCGCGAGTTATATAATTTCTTTGGGTTAAGGCTTTGTAGTAGGGCACAGTGGGAGATAAGGGCTATAGCATGGAAAATGCTAGATGAGGCCAAGAGAGTGCATCCTCGCCTCTTTAAATATGCTGGACCAAATTGCATAATCCACGAAAACTTCATAAGAGAGAACCCCATCACTTTGGAGGATATAGATAACACTATTTTCATCTCTCAGAGGTGTATAGAGGGAGTAACAAGAGAGGGTATACCGAAATGTGTGAAGAATGCAAGAAGTATACTTGTTAGTGAAGATAGGGTAGTTATGGGCAAATAATACTAAACAGATTTATTATGCTTTTTTTATTAAACTATTTTTTGTAATAAACATTAATCGTGCGTAGTTTTAGTTTATTAGTCTTTTGGGATTGAAACTATATTAACATTTCCGTCTAATAATTTATATTCTGGTCAATAGAATCCGTAAATAAATTGTCATTTTCACCGCAGAATATTCCAATTTTTCCATTCTAATTATCATTAGGAAACTATTTTAGGATAGTGTTATGAATAGTACTTATGGCTCTCACTCAAGCAATTCTAGCATTTGGACTTCCATCAGTATTACTATTTGTAGTAGGGTATGGGACTTACAGAATACTGTATATTGCATTACAGGGACAATATAATCCTGTGAAGGTCAGCAGATTCGAGGCAGGAAATATACCATTTGGTGAGGGAAGATTATGGTTCCCTCTACAATACTATGGATATCTTCTCATTTACACATCCATTGAGCCAATAGTTGTTATATTATTTTCATTAGCTCAAGCGTATTACTATACCTCAACAACACTTTTCACTAATCTTTTAATTATAACATTAGTCTCTATAGCATTACTTTATCCTGTCTTGTATTATGCTGTAAAGCAGATTAATGTAATTCAGTACTGGATAGTGAGGAGGTGAATGGGATGAGTGCTCCTAATGATAATCTTATAAAAATCATACAAGATCTGAATTCTAAATTTAAGGTAAATGGAAAGGTGGAAGGGACGAATAGGGCTACAATTATAGTTGATAAGTCACAGATATTTGAAATGGCAAATTATCTTAAGCAGGTAGGATTTGACCATGTTAAGGCTGTAACAGGTATAGATTATCCTGAGACAGAGGAATTTGAAGTAGTATATCATATTTCGTCCTATTCAGATCTGGCGTTGGCAAAAGTTATTGTAGCTTTGAGGGAGAAGACAAGTTATAAGGATCCTGTATTTCCGTCTCTCTTCAAGGTATGGGAGAGTGTTTGGACTGGAGAGAGAGAAACGTATGAGATGTTAGGCATTGTGTTTGAGGGTCATCCTGAATTACGGAGAATGTTTTTAGATGAAGATTTTGATGGTGTATATCCCTTGAGGAAGAGTTATAAATTAAAACAGGAGGGTGTCTTTGTTGACAAGCCAGCTTGAACCATCTTTTGGAGTAGAAATCATCCCCATAGAAGGAGAGTTAAATGTTGGTCCTCAGCATCCTGGATCAGGGCATATGAGGATTTACGTGAAACTCAATGGTGATATAATTGAAGATGTTGACTTAGATGTGGGATATGTCCACAGGTCCGTGGAAAAGCTAAGTGAAGTCAGAAACTACATGCATCTTATACCTTTGATAGAAAGACCTGCCATACTGGATTCTATACACATGAATCTAGGATATATAATGGCTGTTGAGAAAATATTAAATGTAGACGTTCCAGAGAGGGCACAGTATTTAAGGACTTTGGTAGCGGAAGTGAATAGAATTGCTAGCCACCTCTACGGTATGGGTATATTAGCAGTATTCTTAGGTCATTCAACAGGTTTCATGTGGGGATTTGGAGATAGAGAGGTATGGGTTGAAATTCTCCAGGCTATTACAGGTGCCAGGGTAACAAACTCTTACATAATACCGGGTGGTGTGAGAAGAGATCTGACTCCTGCTATAAAAGAAATGATAGAAAAGGCAATAGTGTATCAGAGGAAGAAAATACAGGACTGGTACAGGATTCTCGTGAACAACCCTAATATTAAGGCTAGATTAGAGAATGTCGGTGTAATGAGCAAGGAGAATGCGATAAAATGGGGAGCAGTGGGACCAAACTTGAGAGCGTCTGGAGTGTATTATGATGTCAGGAAGATAGAGCCTTATGGCGCATATGACAAGGTGGATTTTGAAATACCAATGTATAAGGAGGGGGATGCTTATGCTAGGACATTGGTTAGGTTCGAAGAAATGGAGCAGAGTATGAGGATATTAGAGCAGGTTATTAAGCAGATACCTGATGGTAACATTTTAAGCGATAGATTCTTTAAGCAAATTCCACCTGTTAGACTTAAGAAATGGTGGGAGGGTCAGAGAAGAGTGGTATTTCCAGGTTATTACGCCTCTTTTAGACCTCCTAAGGGTGAGGCGATTAGTAGAGTTGAAGCTGGAAGAGGTGAATTAGCTTACTATATCATAAGTGATGGGTCTCCCAAGCCCTACAGGCTTAGGATGATTACACCTTCATACAGGCTTATCTACGTTTTCAAAGAGTTGTGCAAAGGAGCTAGATATGCTGATTTAGTTGCGATTTATGGTAGCTTAGATTACTTCCCTCCGGAGGCTGATAGGTAATGAGTCTGTTACAAGCTCTCCAATATTATTTCTTTTACCCTTCATTTTTTGGAGTTATAATATTCCCAGGATTGATATTTACGGTGATAATTTTACTACTCACCATTTGGTTTGAGAGGAAAATTGCTGCAATTGTGCAGATGAGAGTTGGTCCACTATATGTATCTAAGAGAGCTGGTGGTATCTTACAATTGGTTGCTGATGCAATAAGACTAGCGTTCTCGGAGATTATAGTGCCTAGAGATGTAAACGCGGTATTGTTTGGACTAGTCCCAATAGCCATTCTAGTATTCTCAATATTGCCCTTGGCTGTTATACCATTCTCTGCAATACCTGCATCAGGCTCAATACTATCCTCTTACTTCCATGCATTCTATGATCCTTCAATAGGAAAAGGAGTTTTCGTGGGATTCTTTGTAAACTATAACATGATTTTAGCTTTGGGTATACTGGCCATAGTCCCAGTATTCATACTTCTACAGGCTTGGGTTACAAATAATAGGTTTGCTATAGTTGGTGCAGTTAGAGAAGCTCTACTTTCTGTTTCCTATGATGTATTGATTGTTATATCTGTTGTGGCAATAGCTATTGAGTATCATACTTTGGATATGGCTAAAGTTGTGGAGACAGGAGTACCTGGCGCTATAGCTAACCCGCTAGCTGCATTTGTGTTCTTTATTGGCATGATCATAGGAACAGGTAGGTTTCCATTCGAGATTGTAGAGGCTGAGAGTGAGTTAGTTATAGGTCCTGCTACAGAATATAGTGGTTTTCTCTTCATATTGTCAATGGGAGGAAGTTATATAGAGACCTTTGCTCTCTCCTATATCTTCTCTAACTTATTCCTAAATGGATGGTTGCCATTTGGAGGTATGCTAGGTGCCATTATGGTTTCCATAAAATCAATAATAGTACTTTGGTTCTCGGTATTTTTGAGGAGTGTTTATGGAAGATACAGGATAGATCAGGCTCTTAAGATATCTTGGAAATACATTCTCCCAATCGCATTTGCATCCTTAATTTTAGGTATAGTAGGTGGTTATTTATGGATCAGGTGAAAGAATATAAAAAAGATAATCTGTTAAAGGCGTTTGTAAACCATTTACAAGCAGTGGGCACTGGATTAAAGTATGCCGTTAAACCACAAAGGATTACCCTAAAGTATCCTGAGGAGGCTATAAGCCTTCCAACTGGATATAGGGGAATGATAAGACTCTACAAGGATATATGTATTGGCTGTACTCTATGTGCTCTTATATGTCCTGCAGACGCAATGAAAATGACTACTGAAGCAGGAAAGAAGTTACCAGTAATTAACTATGGTAGGTGTGTCTTCTGCGGTTTCTGTGTAGACGTATGTCCTGTAGACGCTTTAAGGGAGACTAGGGTTCATGACACCATATTCACTAATAGGAGAGATCTAGTATTCAGACCAGACAAATTTGACCAGGCTTATGATGAACCACCAGCAGAAAAGGTAGTAAGAAGAGTTAAACCTATAATAGATGAGAATAAGGGTATAAAATATGTCCGTGACGAGTGATTTTCAGCTGGCATTTCTATTACTTTTTTCAGTCTTTGCAATAGCATCTTCATTACTAATTGTTAGACAGAAGAATGTGTTCTATTCAGCTGTATCTTTGGGACTACTAGGAGTATCGGTAGCAGTTATTATAGCATTACTTAATCCAATAGCCTATTCATTTTACTCAGTTCTCCACCTAATACTTTATGTAGGTTCAGCTATAGTTTTTCTTTCAGTGTCGTTAGTTGTATTTAGAGGTTTGGAAGTAAAGGAAAGAAGAGTGGCTTGGGCTAGCATATTAGGTTTCATAACTGCGTTGGTTGTCTTCTTTGCATTTATCCTAACCTTTGTAGAAAACACACCTACGCCTTTACAAGCTCAAGTGTTTACTCTGAGTACATTCGCTAACACACTTCTCTCAGACTATTGGTTCCCGATTCTAATTCTAGTTATAGCTCTTGCAACTACACTCATTGAAGCCTTGTCTTTAGCTAGAGGTGGTAAGTAATGGAGTTTGGTTATATTGGTTTAATGGTTTCAGTAGTTCTAATCGGTATTTCAGTTTATGGTTTTCTAAACAGTAAAAATATAGTGAGAATATTTCTCTCATCAGAAATACTTGTAAATGCCTCAATCTTAATTGTTTTTTCCGTATCCTCATTAACTAATCAAGTTTATTTACCAATTTATTTTTCCCTTTTTGCAATTGGAATGGCTTTAGTGGAAATAGTTGTTGCATTCGCTGCGATATTTCTATACTACAGGAATAAAGGTTCTCTCGAGGTGGAGTAAAGGTGATTATCCCTCTTATAATCTTCATTCTTTCTATTCTTATTGCGGTAATTTCTTTCTTTTTCAATAAGAAAGTGTTAGCGGGGATATTGTCTATAATATCTATAGGTGTAAACATATATTTTGGACTATCCTATGGTTTATACTACTCGGTATTCATTCAAAATAACATAGGAAGCTTCGGGTTCACAGTAAATGATCTCAATCTTGGCTTCATAATAACAATACTGATAGTGACTCTAGTAACTGCCTACTATTCCCAAAGATACATGCAGAAAAAGTTCCACGAAATGGGTAAGGAGAATTGGGGTCTCTATTACGGATTATATAGTCTTTTTGCTATTTCGATGCTTTACGTTGTAGTTTCAATTAACTTGCTGGAGTTATACATATTCCTTGAAATAGCATTGGTAACCTCATTCCTATTAATCTTGTTGTACGGTTATGGAGATAGGAGAAGGATAAGCCTTATGTATTTTATATGGACTCATGTAGGAACAATACTCACTTTGACTTCTATTGTTGTCCTAGGTTTGACTACAGGTACTATGGATATTTATTCATCATATGGTGTGCTAAACAACTACTCTGTAATCAATTACTCTCTGTTAATTTTCGTTATTGGAGTTATTGGTATGTTGGTTAAAGGGGCTATAGCCGGATTTAACATATGGTTGCCTTATGCCCACGGTGAAGCTCCTACTCCCATCTCAATTCTACTGAGTCCTAACATGGTAGGTTTAGGTATATTTACTGTGATGATTTACTTCTATCTATTCCCCTCACTCAGTTGGTTAGCACCAATCTTCATTGGATGGGCTGTAATTACTATGATATATGGTGGATTAAATGCCATGGCTCAGAAGGACTTCAAGAGATTTTTGGCTTACTCTAGTGTCTCTCAAATGGGATATATGTTACTTGGTGCATCTGTCGGTTTCTTTGTAGGTTTAAAAAGTAGCATTTTATCCCTACCACTAGGTATCATAGCTTCCATTTTGATTTATGTATCCCACGGTTTCGGAAAGGCAATACTTTTCGCCAGTGCAGGAGCAGCAATAACTGAGCTAGAAGAGAGAAATATAGACAAACTAGGAGGCTTATATCTTATCTCACCTGCACATACAGGTCTATCATTTATTGGTCTCTTAAACATTTTAGGCTTACCACCATCTGTGGGTCTAGTGAGTGAGATACTGCTACTATTGTCAGTTGGTCAACTGGCAGGTACAATTAGTTTAGGCTGGTTGGCACTATTAGTTGCATTATTGATGATAGCTATTGGCATATCCTCAGGATATGGTGGTTATCTTTTCAAGAAAGTTTACAGTGGTGTCAAGGAGTTTAAGGTCAACATGGATTCAGCTCTAGAGTACACTATTCCCATGGTGATATTGGCATTCTGTAGCGTGGTCTTCTTCTTCTTCCCTCAATTGCTTGTACACTCACTGAATAATTTCTATGGGATAGGGAGTGTACTAACATCTTCGTCATATTATTTCTTTGTTTTAGCATTCCTTCCTGCTATAGGCTCGTTAATAGCATTAATAACTCCTAAAAGCTTAAATCAGGATGTTAGAGGCGGTATAGTAGTAGGTTTAATAGGTATTTCTTTGATTTTAGCTGTCTTAAATCTAATAAGGTCAATACACTCACCCCTATTCTATCCAACAGAAACCTATACTACATTTAGTTACTTCTCGTTTAGCTCTTCATTACTTCAAGCTATTTTAGGTGTCTTTGTTTCAGGTCTATCATTCTTTATAGCTCTATATAGTATAGGATATATGAAGGAGGACCATGTACTAAGGAGATACTGGGGTTTCTTTGGATTCTTCGTCACATCTATGCTTTCGGTTGTTTACTCAAACAACTTGCTGTTATTCTTAGCAGGTTGGGAAGGAACGAGTCTAGCATCTTATGGATTAATTAGTTATTGGTTAGATGATAATGAGAGGAATGTTGTTGGTGACTTCGGAAGACGTATATTTGGTATAGAGTACTTGTCTAAGCCCACAAATAGTGGAATAAGGGCAATGATATTCACCAGACTTGCTGATGTAGGTTTAGCAATAGGTCTAGGCTACTTATTGTTCTTAACTTCACTAGCCAATCCTTACTTTGGAAATATGGCATTATTTGATGGAGTGTTTAAAGTTATCCCTCTAGTTTACACCCTACCTTATGCTTGGCTTATACTCTTCTTCATATTGATAGGAGGAATAGGAAAAAGTGCTCAATTCCCATTAACTCAATGGCTTCTAACAGCCATGACAGGTCCTACTCCAGTTAGTGCCCTTATACATGCAGCCACCATGGTAAACTTAGGAGCCATATTAACGTTCTTCCTGTATCCTTTCCTCGTATATCCAAGTCCCCAAACAACACTCCTATCGGCTATTATGATGGGCGTTTCACTATTTACTGCGATTTACACTAGCACCAATGCTCTGGCATCCAATGAACAAAAGGTGATTCTAGCCTATTCCACAGCAGACCAAATATCCCTAATGATACTATCCTCTTCAACAGGTGCATTTCTTGCCTCTGTCTTTAACAACTCAATTTACTTAACTGCTGGAATACTAGTTGGGCTAGTTCAAATGTTAGCCCATGGAACCTATAAGGCATTGTTATTTATGAATGCAGGTAGTGTAATACACTTCACGGAGAATAGATACACTGGAGTGTTTAGGTCTCTATATAAGAAATTGCCTTCCATTTTTGTCTTACAATTAATAGGGGCATTGAATCTAGCCAGTATTCCTCCATTAGTTGGTTTCTGGGCTCATAATGCCATCGGTGATCTAGTTAGTGATGCTGGTTTAATATACCTATATATGTTAGTCGAATTCCTAGGAGGATTCTATATAGTTAGGTACATAGTAAAGACGTTTTTGTGGGGTAAGGGTGAAGATGTTCATGAAGAAGGTCATATAGGTCTAACTATGGTTACTGCAGCTTCCATATTAGCCTTGGCATCTGTAGTTTTAGGTGTCGTATATTACTTCTTCCTACAGCCATTCTTCGGAAACTTAGGGTTGATCTACAGTGGATTCGATTTGTCCTCTTTGCTTTCTGCGGTTTTAGGCTTTGTTTTAGCATTTGTGATTTACATGAGAGGATTCGATTTCAGTAGAGTGGCAAAGCCTTTGGTAGATTTTCTGTACTATGGATGGTTCATTAATCCCGCTTTAGACGTGTTAGGTAACTCAGGCTACAGATTCGCTCAGGGTGTTTACAATAAGTTCGAATATGGTCTTGTTGATATGTCTCTGAATGTTAAGTTGCCGAGAAGTCTTGTTGGTGCTGGAGGTGTTCTTGTAAATAAAACAAATACAGGTGTATTGAGAGACTACGTGGGGCTTTACATAGCAGGTTTTGTAGTTTTAATAGTTATAGTTCTTCTTGTGGTTATGGTGATGTGAAATGTTGAGTGAGTATTTACCAATAATTATTCCTTCAATATTTCTCGTAATTCCCTCAATTGCAATACTATATATGGAGAAAAGGTTTAGTGTTGCTGTTTATACTGCAGTTATAGGTTTACTAATTTCATTTCTGTCTTTTACACTATTTTTCTCTCTAGGCTACTATAACTACGGAGTATTCAATAACGCGTTATATTTAACAAAATTTGGTTACTTTATTTCAATTTCGTCACTGATTGCTACTATTCTTGTAGTATTAGGAAGTAGTAATGATCTGAAAAACTGGGAGACAGGTACATCATTTCTGTCTTTATCTCTGTTGACTAACGTAGGGGTTATCTATTTAGCCTTTGCGTATAATGTTCTGGTGATTTTCGCTTCTTGGGCTATTGCTTCTGCTGCAACTTATGTTATAGCCATGTTAAAGAAAGATTACCAGTCTGTTGAGGCTGGAGTTAAATACTTGGTAATGGGTTTACTTTCAAGTTCTCTGATGATTATTGGTCTAGCATTTTTTGTGACAGCTGGAAATACATTATACCTTGATCCAGTCATATCATATCAACCATTAATTGTTTTATCAATAATATTCTTCTCTATAGCATTTCTCTTTAAGATAGGCGCATTTCCTTTCCAGGGATGGTTACCAGAAGTATATTCTTTAGCAGACAGGTTCTCAGTAGGTTTTGTATCAAGTGTAGGTAAGATAGTAGGAATAGAGCCATTACTAGTAATTCTATACTATTTAATACAGGATAACTCTTCTTCCCAGGTGATATATCTCACTGTTGTTATCCTCTTCTCCATAATTTCTGTGCTTAGCTTAATTTTCGGTAATATATCTGCATTTTCAAGAAAGGACTTTGCTCAAATTTTAGCCTATAGTAGTATAACGCAGGTAGGTTTCATGGTAATTGGAATAGCAATGTTGCCTGTGAACATGAATATAGCTATATCCGGTTTAATGGTCTATCTTCTATCCTATTCAATCGCTCAGGCAGGACTATTCGTTTCACTGAGCCATGTGGAGAAGATAACGGGAAGTAGCTATTTTGAGAGTTTTAGAGGAATGAGTAGTGGGGATAGAGTTTTAGCCTTTTCAATGACTATTTTGCTTCTAAGTTTACTGGGTATTCCACCCATATTAGGATTCTGGGCAAAATTATTTGTCCTTGAATCATCATTTTCTCAGCCTTGGCTGACAATTATAGGGTTCATAAACAGTGCAATATCCGCAGGATATTATATTCCGCCCATAAGGGAGATATTTAGAGAGGGACAATTCAAAAAGGTTGATTCCCCAGAGAGAGATAGTGTAATTGTAGCAGCAGTTTTAAGTATAGCATTAGGTATAATCTCTCCATTAATATTTGGAGTGTTGGTATGAGATGATAAGGACAGCAATTTTAGGAGTCGGCAATGTAGCTAGTGCTTTAGTTCAAGCCCTTGAGATGGTTAAACAAGGTGAAAAAATTCAAGGTTGCCTCACTAGTTTACCCTATAAACCTGAGGAAATTGAAGTTGTCGCCGCTTTTGATATAGACAAGAGAAAAGTTGGGTATAAACTTAGGGAAGCTATATTTCAAAAGCCAAATGTAGTTCCTAAATACGTAGACGTTAGAAATGATGTCGTCGTAAAGAAGGGGGTCGTTTTAGACAGTTTGGAAGGAATATTAGAGAGGATTATTGAATTATCGGATGAGAAAGAGAGTGACATATCACAAGTATTAAAGGATGAAAAAGTAGACGTTGTTATAAATTTACTACCGACTGGAGTTGTAAAGGCGAGTGAATATTATGCTGAGGAGGCATTAAAAGCCGGATCAGCCTTTATCAATGCAACTCCCACAAGTTTAGTAAACCAATTCTCTAGTGCATATAAGGAGAAGGGGATACCAATATTTGGAGACGACCTATTAAGCCAAATTGGAGGTACATCACTTCATACAGGTCTAATAGAGTTTTTAAAGAGCAAGGGAGTTCAAGTTCTTAGAACATATCAGGTTGATATTGCAGGAAATACTGAGGTTCTCGTTACTTTGGAAGATTGGAGAAAAGACTTAAAGAAAGGTATAAAGAGTCATTTCATATCTAAACATATTGATGGTGCTGAAGTTGTTGCTGGAACAACTGACTATGTTGAATTTTTAGGAGATAGAAGAGTGAGCTACATTGTAGTTGAGGGTTTGTATTCATTTGGAATTCCTGTGAGAATTGATGTCTCATTGAAATCACAGGACGCACCAAACGCAGTAGCTCCTTTAGTGGACTTAATTAGAATAGCTAAAGTGTTAAAAGAGAGTAGGGTTGGAGGTTCAATACCAGAGGTTTCCGGTTACTACTTCAAAAAACCTCCTGTTGTTTACTCATCGATGGAGGAGTCCCGGAAGGTCTTGTCGGAGTATATTTCTAAATTCACGAGTTAATAAATACACATAAAATGACTGTATTTTTTGTATTTCCTCTTCTTCTTAATCTTATTCAATTTAAAAATTGTACACCTTAAATCCTAACTAAATCTGCTCTCTTTATAAGTTCCTCATAATTTATCTCAATTTTTCTCTCTTCTTCTAGTACCTTATTTAACTGGGACTTTACGATAGATTTAGTTGAGATTATACAATACTCAGGTAATTTTGAGGAGTATTCGAAGGTGCCTATTTTACGGGACATATGGATTATTTCTTCTTTATCGAATCCTATTAAGGGTCTGAAGACAGGTAGATGTATATCGTACTCCGTTACATATAGGTTAATCATTGTCTGAGAGGAGACTTGTGACAGAGATTCACCTGTAGTTATGGAGTAAGCCCTTAACTTGTTAGCCAAAACTCTTGCCGTATTATACATTATTCTTTTCAGGAGTAATATCCTTAAACTAGGCTCTGCAGTTACCAGTTTTGACGTGATGTCTAGTCCGTTAATGAAGTATACATTTATGACGTTATTACTACTCCACTGCTTTAGAACGTCAACCTCCTTTAGAACTAAATCTCTTTGAACTTTTCCACCTAATTCAAAGTTAAGTAATATTGGTCTAACTCCTCTTTTCATAAGCATCCATGTGGCTACGGGGGAATCGAAGCCACCACTAAATAGGACAACTGTTTTTCCTGTTGAGCCTACTGGAAATCCCCTAGGTCCATCATTTTCAACCGTGTAGACGTAACCATAATCTTGTCTTAATATTAGGTTAATCTTAACATCGGGATTTTCTAGGTCTACTCCTAGACTATAAGGGTACAGAGCATTGCCAATTTCTCTGGTTACATCCATACTGTTAAAGCTGTGGTTGCCAACTCGCTTAACTTTCACAGCGAATTTTTTTCCTTTAATTGTCTGACTAAACCTGTCCTTTACGAAGTTCACTATGTCTTGAATCGAGGAAAAACTAAATTCATAAACTTCAAAATATTTAGATATTCCGAAGACTTTAGATAATTTAGAGTAGTCGTCATCTGTATTTAAAATTATTATGCCTTGATCCACTTTATATGATTTAACTCTGATAACTTTCCCAATGTTTTTTATTAATATTCTCTCGAATCTCCTTCTGGAGCGAGATGACTTTATAGCAATTTCTCCAGACGGAGTAAGCGCTATGAGTGGCATAAGCTAAAGTTTGAGATATGGTTTTTATAGCTTTGTTGTCTCACTACTTTATATCTGAAAACTCTATCGTATTTAATTAAAATATATTAAACACACTCTCGTCGAAAATTTTTTATGGCTGGTTTAATCAATATAGACATGCCGCGGTAGCTCAGTTGGCAGAGCGCCGGGCTGTTAAATCCTTACGGACACCCGGTGGTCGGTGGTCCGAGTCCACCCCGCGGCGCGTCTACAAAACTGATTATTTGAATTATATTAATATCATGACTTAGCTGAATTTCTTGCTAGTTTAAATTGGCAGGCTTTTACATCGCTGAGTATACCTTTAAGGTAAGTCAATTTACTTATTAAACTTGTATTGAGCTTCCCTGAGATCGCTTGCTTATAGTGAGACTGTGCTATTTTCTTCTCCTGTAAAGTTAGGGTCGTCTTTCTCATACCAGTTAGATATGGAGGAACTGAAGCAGCATTGCCTGTGGCATTGTCACTTTCTCATACCAGTTGGATATGGTATATACTACGAAAAATTCATATTTGTAAATATCATATTCTTGGATATGATATTTATAGATAGGGAGAGAATTAGAGGCAATCAGAGGAAGACTTAACTCAGATAAACTGGAGCTAATTTTAATTTATGGCAGGAGAAGGATAGGTAAGACGTCATTGGTTCTGGAAGCAATTAAAGGATACTCATCAGTATATTACAAAATGATGAAAGCCTCGCCTTTCAAGGCGGGGAGGAAGTCAGCTAAAGAAGTTAGAGAGAATAGGGATAGTTGAGAGAGAGGTTCCTGTCCTGGAGAGCAAAAAGTCCAAGAAGGGTAAATATATTATTAAGGATAAGTTCGTAAACTTCTGGTTTAGGTTCATATATCCCAATCTCAGTGAAATAGAAGAGGGAATATTTGAAATAAGTGAAAAGGAATATAATGAGTATCTAGGGAGGATATTTGAGGAAGTTGCTGTCTAGTACTTAAAAGAGAGATATAGGTTAAATAAAATAGGCAGACATTGGTATAAGGATGTGGAAATTGATATTTTGGATAAGGAGTTGAAGTTAGCTGGAGAATCTGACCTCCTCCCCGCCCTAAAGGGCGAGGCTTTCCTCGTTTTGTAAAATTGTTATGAAAAACATTGATCAGTTCTCACACGGCTCTATCATCTTTCAAGCCGGGGTTCTGTCATCACTTTTCCTATAAGTTTCTTTAGCCATAAAACATTGTCTAATGCTTAATATTTTTATTTCTTTATAAACTAGTGCTAAGTAGAACCATAAAAATGATGAAAATTTCTGTGAAGATCAGTGAATTATCCTAGTCCAGCTGATTAACTTTGTGGTTTGGATTTCAGAACAGACAGTGTTGAATAAAATTCTTGTCCTGCAGGTACTACTATTACTGTATTACCTCTCTGTGAGATATCTGTAAGCATTTCCAAGAACCTAATCTGTAACGCTACTGGATTGCTAACATAGTATTGTGATGCATCAGCTAATATGGAAGCAGCTTGTCTTTCTCCTTCGCTTGAAATAACTTTTGCTCTTCTTATCCTCTCAGCTTTTGCTTGTTCTGCTATCGCTGACAGGAGTTCTTGTGATAATCTTATATCCCTGACAGTCACCTGTGTAACTTTTATTCCCCACCCCTCTGTTATCTCATCTAAGATTGACTGTAATCTCTTGTTTATTTCTTCTCTTTTTACAAGGATTTCATCAAGCTCCATCTGACCTATAATATCTCTTAGTGATGTTTGAGCTAGGTTCAATACGGCGTAGTTATAGTTAGCTACTGACAGAATAGTTTTCATTGGATCAATTACCTTATAGTATAATACTGCGTCAATAGTTACAGTTACATTGTCCTTAGTAACTGTGGTCTGAGCAGGCACGTCTACTGTCACTATTCGTAAGTCCACAACTATTGGTCTATCCACAAATGGGATAAGAGTTATTATTCCTGGTCCTTTAACTCTTATTGCCCTTCCTAATCTCAATATTACTGCTCGCTGCCATTCGGCTATAACCCTAAGGGAAAGAGACAATAGAATTATGATAATTATCAAAAGGAAGACTATTCCTATTATATCTCCTATACTAATAGCCATATTATAATATTTTATTTAATGTTTAAATCTTATGAGGAGAGCAGAAATTACCACTCCTATAAGGAAACTTGATATATAGATCAAGATTAGGTATTGTGAAGGATAATTACTTTTATAATTCACAGAATTTTTAGCATTAGAAAAGAATGACGAAATACCATTTTTGAAATCATAATGTGATAAAAAGTTTGCTAGAGAATCGTATGCAGATTTAAGGGAGGATATTAAGGAGTTCAATGCGGGTGCTGAAACATAATAGGTAGAAGATAGGGTGAAATTACCCGGGTAATATACTACATAAAGGGATGGAGAGGTATTAAAGTATGCATAACCTGAACTATCTGTTGTTATATTGGAGAGGCTATATAACCCGTTCAAACTCACCCCATAAAGCTCTACTTTCTGCCATGTTACAGGTTTGTTGTTGTACGTCAATCTGACAGATATCGATGAGTTATTCGAGTTTACAATAATATCTGGTTTTACCGGCCAAAGTACAGAAGGAGTAGGATCACCTGGTCCTATTACAACCGATGGCTTAAACAAATTTGTTAGGTTGCCCACAGAGTTTATGCCTATTACAGTTTCTGCAGTATCGAGACCTGTGGATAATGCTGAGGGTACTAGTGTTAATGAATTTCCATCCTTAAAATAGAGATTAGCATTAGCAGTTGTAATCAATTGCACACTACTGCCCCCTCCAGGTCCGCCGAATACCAATTCCAAGTCATTTGGAAGTCCTATCGCTGAAAATCCGCCTATTCTAAAACTCCCTGTTAAAGGTAACTGATAAAATATTCCGCTATGACCATTTATATAATATCCGAAATATAATGAGGAGGAGTTTACTATCATAAATAATTTGATTTGAAGTGGTATTTTCACTATATATGAGGGTCCTGAATACAATATGACTCCCAAGTTTTGATATGTCGTCTCAATTCCCTTGGATAGGTTTAGATTAAACGGTCCTAGAAGGTTCCAGATATTTACAACTAAACTAGCGTTAAATGTTGTTTTATTTATCTGGCTGAATAATATTACATCCTGTGCCCAGTATATTCCATTTATCATCGAATTCAACTGGAGCGAGGCGTTACCTGTTGTTAGATATTGACCATTAGATAAGTAGGAGTTTCCTATATACAGGGAACTAATATTAATCTCTCCTAAAACTTCTTGTGTCTGATATATAGAAAATAAAGGGAAGAAAGATACACCTATAGGGTAAGAATTTATGGCTTGAGAGTTTGGCAATAGTGGAGTAACTGTTAAAGGCAATATAAGCATTACAATAATCAGGAAAACTCTTATGAGCATTGAAAAGTATTTTTAGATCGAGGAGTATTAAATATTATGGTAGTACATGATCCCGTGTCGATAATAATAATTGTTGTAGTCATATTGGCTTTAATACTTACTGGTCAATACACTAACCCTATTGTTGCAATTCCATCACTTGCTGTAGTTGGTTTTTTGCTCTACAGGGTTGTAAACGTAATATGGACAACAAGGAAGAGGAATTCGTATACCTATGAGGGCAAGATAGGAAGGGCAGTTGATGATATTTCTCCAGGTAAGGAAGGATATGTCTTGCTAGAGGGAGAATATTGGAAGGCGATTTCTAATGAACCAATATCTAAGGGTGATGAGGTAATAGTAATAGGAATGCAGAATTTAAAACTAATAGTTAAAAAATATATACGTGTTAGAAGTTAACCTTAAAATTTTGGACGTGCTAAGAGGTTATCCTAACTATATTGTTCAGATTGAAGGTAATAATGTAACTATAGATTATGTACCGCCGTCTATTTCTGAAGCAAGTGGCGTGGACATGGATGAAGATAGTAAGCCCATAATCAGAATATGGGGTGTTATAGAGGGAGAAAAATTAAAGATTCTGAAAGCAAGTGTAATTAAAGGGGAGGACAGTAGAGATTTAGACGAATCTGAAATCCAGTTTTGGTTAAGTTATGTGGATCAGGGGGGTGGTTGATATTCCGTATATTTTTGTCTATGGTTCATTAAGATTTGGTTTTGAGCTAAATCATTTTTTGAAGAACAGTAGATTTGTGGGTTTAGGTTTAGTGGAAGGTTATAAGATGTATGATCTTGGGAGCTATCCAGGAGTGGTAAGGGGAGACAGTGTGGTACATGGAGAGGTCTATGAGATAGATGATAAGTTGTTAAATGTTTTGGATCAGGTTGAAGACTATAGAGGATCTGCTGATGACCTATATATTAGGGAAAAAGTCAGAGTGTATTTTGATGACAAGAGGAAATATTATTTAGATAATGTTTATATTTATGTTTACAACCAAGATATCACAGGTAGAGACGTAATAATAGACGGTGACTACTCTAAATACGTAGGCACATCAACGTTATTTAACTACTTTGCATATGCGGAGAATACTAATGACGAGATATTAAAAGCTAGAGGAGTAAAGAAAATATTTAAGAAGATTCCAGTGAACTTACCAGGTTATAAGATAGTATTTAATGTTAAATGTAAATGGGGACATTGTGCTAATCTAACAAAGTATGAAAATGGAAGAGTGTGTGGTTATCTATTAATGATATTAGAGGATGAATTGAATGTACTTGACAGTGCAGAGGAGCATCTTGTGAGGTATATTAGAGAGGTGTTTAAAGTTTATGATAATGATGGTAAGGAATATTATGCATGTGCATATGTTGCCCCTAATATATCTGGGGAACATAACCCGACTGAGGAGTACAAAAGATATATACTAGACGGACTGAAAGGACACTGTATTAGTTCAGGACTTTGATGATGAAGCCCGCCATCAACAGATAAGTGAAGAGGGAACCCGAGGCTGAGAATAAAAGCTTCTCATTTTCTATTACCACGTTACTACACTATGATATCAATGATTATACCTAGACCCAATACTATTGAAGAGTAAATATTATAATAGAACGCTCTTCCAAAGTTTCCTCTCGTTGCAGAGTAATATGCATAGCCCATTATTAGACCGTGAAGAATTGTGGCAATATAAGCTATTATCCCTAAGTTAAATTGTATATCCCCGAATAGGGCTAACAATACTGATATTAGCTGATTTAGTCCAGCAAACATTAACGCTCTATCTCCCAGTAAGACCGCAAAACTGTGTAAACCCATTTTTTTGTCAAAGTCTGCATCTGGTATGTGGTTATAAAGATCGAAGCCAACAGCCCAGAAGATAGTGGATATTACAAAAAGCCATGGAATTCCTGTCACTAGTTCTGTAAAAGACTTAGCGTAAAGCCCTAGAGATGCCACAGCACCACTGAAAACAGCTAAACCTTGAATAGAAGCTAGATGGTAGTTGGCAAATGCTGTATACCTTTTCATATAAGGGTAACTCATCACTATTAGAGCAACTATGGGAGCCAAGATAAGTGCATATAAGTTAATTAAATAGGCTGTAATAAAGAAGCCTATCAACGAAATTATAATGAGAAGTTTAGCCTCTCTAACTGTTATCTTTCCTGTAACCAGAGGTCTACTCTTTGTTCTAGGGTTCATTGCGTCTATCTCCCTATCAGCTAGATTATCATTTGTCATTCCTGCTGTCCTGAGGAAGAAGAGTGAGAAAAACATGAGGATTAGTACTTGTATCGGGGGGATTTCCCTTATTGCTAGGAAAGCACCCATATATGCCATTGGCAGGCTAAAAAACACTTGTTCGATCCTTAAGAAACGCAAATAAATGTAAAGCTTACTTCTGTTTTCAGTAGCTCCTCCAGGATCCCACTGCATATTTAGTTATTTATCACTTCACTTTTTATTAGTTTCTCAGTCTGTAAGTAATAGTCTAGCCCATCAATTAACGCAATTACACTAGCCTCTATTACACTGGTTGAGACCCCCTCAGTCCTCCAGTTTTTCTCCCCATCTGTAAACTCTATAGTCACTCTCACCACACTTTCAGTATTTTTTATCTCTCCTGGAAGAATCACTCTATAATCTGTCAGCTTTACCCTATTTATTTGTGGATATACTTTTTGTAACGCCTTTCTTAATGCAATATCTACCGAATGTACAGGTCCTACGCCTTCGGCGACCTCAAGTTGACCATTTACCTTAACAATTGCAATTGCTAACTCTTTTTCATTCATTACTTTCCAATATTCTACTTTTATTAAGTCTCTATACATACCTAGATCCTTAAGGGCAACTAATACAGCAGATGCTGGTGCTAGGTCAAAACTATATCCTCTGTTCTCTAATTCTTTTATTCTCTGCACAGCACTCCTTACCCTGGGGTCTTTTTTATCAACCTTTATTCCCAATTTTTCCAAATAATAAATCACATTAGAGGAGCCTGCGACCTCTGAAATGATAAACCTTCTATTATTTCCAACTAATGTAGGATCTATGTGTTCATATGCTCTTGTGACTTTCATTACCGCATCTGCATGAACTCCTGCCTTGTGTGTAAATGCAAAGTCTCCCACATAAGGTTGATATGGATTTGGATGTACTCCGATTATTTCATATACTACTCTTGAGACTTCCCTTAACTTCTTTAAGCTCTCATTTCCTTTAAGTGAGTTTAATCCTAATTTTAGCATAATGTTGGGGATTACTTGTATAAGATCTGCATTTCCTGTTCTTTCTCCTATTCCATTTATCGTCCCTTGCACATGTCTAGCTCCTGCAACGACTCCCATTACAGTATTCGCCACAGCACCACCAGAGTCGTTATGCATATGAAGACCAATTTTGACCTTTAGATGGTTCACTACATCCTTAGTTATATTGTAGACCTCATGGGGTAATGTACCACCATTAGTGTCACAGAGTACTACAACATCTGCTCCAGCCTCTTCAGCAGTCTTCACGGCTTTAAGAGCATATTCCCTGTTTTCTTTATACCCTTGGTAGAAGTGCTCAGCGTCGTAAACAACCCGCAAACCATGAGATTTAAGATAATTTACACTGTCATATATTATATCAAGATTTTCCTCTAGTGATATCTTTAATACATCGGTAACGTGAAGAGACCAGCTTTTTCCAAATAAGACGCCCACATCCACGTCTGCCTTTATTATAGAATTTAAACTTTGATCCTCCTTTGCTGTACTCTCCTTCTTTCTTGTGCTACCGAAGGCTGCAATCTTAGCCTTTGTTAACTTGTACTTCTTTATCTCTTTGAAGAATTCTTCATCTTTAGGATTTGATGAAGGCCATCCTCCTTCTATATAATCTACCCCTAATTCATCTAAAAGTAGAGCTATCCTAATCTTGTCGTTTAACGTGAATGATATATTTGCTGTTTGTGCTCCATCCCTTAGAGTTGTATCTAATACCTCAACAGATTTCGTAAACACCGGACATAGGTAAAATACTATAGATAAGATTTTTAAGCTTTAACTTACTTTTGCAGTACGTGTGAATATATACTTATTAATTCTTGTGATAGGATTAATTATTATCTTTTCAACTCTAGCAATGTATCTGCTGATGCCATTTTATTTACCATATTATAGTGTAATTACAAAAAATTTAATTAGTAATCAGTATATATTAAATATACCACCCAATACCACGTTAGTTCTCAAGAACGTAACATTACGCCAAAACAACTACGATATTGAGGTGATTACAAACTCCTCTAACGTGAACGTTATTATTGTGAATCCTAATGGTGTAGCTTATAACAACACAGGGTATATAATTTACAATCCAGAGTATCTAGGGAACTACACGATAGAACTAGGGAATCCTTCAGATTCACAAATTAATGTCAGGGTTAATTATGCCATACTACCCTCCTCCTATATATCCTCATTTTATTCTTTTTCAGGTATCATCTCAACTTTTTTAGAGGTTTTATTTGTAATTGGAATTATTGTGTCTGGATATGGGTTAATTAGGGTTATATCCTCAAAGAGGACTAGATCTAACTGACTTCCTCCCCGCCCTAAAGGGCGAGGCTTTCATTCTTTTATAAGAGAAGAGAACCAGGAAACTAACAAGGGATAACACTATATAGAAATTTTATGCCATCAGTAATAAAGGTAGGACCTTGATGGGCTAAGAAATCTCCTACTGTAAATACTACTTTTTCCTTGAATTTTCCTAATCCTCTCCTCTCCATATAATTCAGAATCCTCTCCTTCTCATAATCGGTGAGCCTTTTAGGTTCATATATTATTAGCTCAGGATCCCTCTGCATTACCTCATAATCATTGGGGGTGAAGTACGCATCTGAAATATCGTCAAAGATGTTTTCACCACCTACCAGGTTAATTGCATCACTCACATGTGTTGGATATCCACATGATATTGGTCCTCCTAAGTCAAATTCAACATATACTCTTGGTCTTTTATTGGTTGATCTTCTATAGCTCATCAGGTCTAAAAGTAGTGATTGGTATAATTTTCTCCCGATATCATGTGCATTAACGACTAATGAGATCAGGATCACGTTATTTAAAATCCTAGACACAGACGTTGTTACACCTAAAGGATAAACGTTGAAATTTTTATCAATCAGTTTTCTGGTCAGTTCCTTTTGGGCTCCCATAGTTGTAAATACGATGTCTGGTTTTAGATCCTCAAGTAGGTCAACCCTAACATGGGTATAACTCCCTATCTTCAACTTCCTCTTAGCTTCAGCAGGTCTGTAACTAAATGCGTCTGTTGCAATTACCTTTTCACCAAAACCTAGCATAAAGAGTGTTTCTGTGGCTGCAGGGTCCAAACTTATTATTCTTTCAACTTTATCAGGTAAGGAGAGATATTCGTCGAGTACTTCATTGTATACCTTTCTCAATCTTTACGACCCCTAAACACGTTTCCAGTCCAAAAGCCCTCTTTACGCCTTTAAGGAGAATTTTACCCCCGTATTGAAGGAGCATACTTTCACATGTATCCCCATAAATCGTAAATAATTCAGCACCTAACAATGTGGATATACTTAAGATATTTTTATCCTTCACGGGAGAGACTATTACGTCTATTCTGTCATTAAGTATGTAAATTGATTTCAAGGTTAGTCTAATACTATACAAAATGACCTCAGGGGGAATAGTGGAATTATATTTTAAGCCCATAACCACCTTATATGGTTTGAGTACAAGTGAGTTACAGTCATAATCCCCCACGACAATATCAGCACTACATGGTTTTTCGACATTCGAATATCCTTCCGGAAGTATAATCTTCTTATCATAGTAGACGGTGAGTTTACTGCTTTTTAACATCTTTTTATTCAGCTCCTTAACTTTTTCAGAGTTCGTCCAATATAATCCATTTACCCAGGAGAACTCTTGTACACTGTAAACTCCCTTTTCTGCCATTTTAGAGGTCAGTATAAGGTTACCTCCTATCATATCAGATATCAGAGATGCTATTAGAGATACTCCAGACTCCTCCCTGTTTAAGGGAATAACATATTCACCATTCTCCGTAACTAAAATGACTGGTTTGTTCGCATACTTTATAGCTCTAGATAAGGGACCAACTACAACTCTTAGATTTTCACTTTCATTTACTATGAAATATCCAATCTCATTTAGCAATTTTATAATCCTATCTGCTAGAGAGCTATTCCCTATAACCCTGATTTTATTATAGTACAATTTGTATATAATATTGCGTTTATGAGATAAAAACTTAGTGTAGCTTAAATTACTATTTTTTACTTCTAGATTTTATAACGGTAAACTTCTCCTTTAGATACTCAGTGTAATCTCTCCCCATATCCTGCGAGAATTCTTTAATTACTCCAAATAGCTCTTTAAACTCCTCTTCGTTTAACTCCCTGTATTCGTACTCTGGTATACCAATCTTTTCCTCAAATAATCTCTTAGCATATTCCTTTGCTTTGTCCTTCAGCGAGTCCATTACTTCTATGTAATACTTATCCTTTAATGATGAGAATTCCTCTTCTCCAATATAACCTTCCACCAGTAGTGCCTTCAAGAAGTTAAGTACCTCTTGCCTAGTGGGTTGTATACCAATCCTTGAAGGAGACACTTTTCCTCTTATATATATTCTTCCTCCTACCATACCTGATCCTACATAATTCCCTACAGGTTCCCCCTTCACGTTAGTACCTAGTACAACTATAACACCGCCAGCCATGTACTCTCCTAGGTAATCATCTACGAATCCGCCAATTACTAGGTATGGTCTCCTGTCCTTGTATTCTCTCATTTGAATACCGACCCTGTTTCCCGCATTCCCTTTCACGAATATCCTGCCATTTTGAAAAGTTTGAGCTAACACGTCTCTGGCATCGCCATAAATTACAACCTTTCCTCCGTGCATCGTATCTCCACAGTCATCAGATACGTTTCCGTAAACGTAAAATTCGTTATCTTCATTAAGGTTTGCAAAAACATTACCTACTATACCGTAAAGGTTAATCCTTGTGTTATGAACACCTAGTCTCTTAAAGTTTATACCTATGTATCTGTGACCAGTTACATTTGCTACAGTAATTTCCTTTTTACCCTTCTTCGCTACCTCTGCTATTACATAGTTTAACTCTTTATAATTAAGATTCCTAGCGTCAATGTCATAGTGTTCAGGTATAAATACTGGAGGTGGGGAAAATGAGTGAACTCTCTCCTCGTCTCTGCCAAATGATATTATTCCCCTGTTTAAGGAAGCCATGAAATAGGAACCCGGTTCCAACGTCCAAACTCTGGCGTTGGGGCTTATCTCTCTTATTTCATTCTCCTCACTTGCTACATAATAGTAGTTTTCATCCTCACCCACAATCGCTGGTCTGAATTTAGCTCTATCGGCAATTGCAATTAAGTATAAGTCGTCTCCTGAATCATAGCCAATGACTGCCGTAAATGGTCCATCTAACCTAGCGTTCCTGTAGGTGTAGTCCAAAGACGGGTCTATTACATTTAGCCTTCTAGAAGGATTAACCATTATCTTTACTACTTCCTCAATAGAGAAACCTTCACTTAACAATTCCTCGAACAAGAAAGCTATTACTTCACTATCTGTACCCACGAATCCTTCCCATCCCCTCTCCTTTAAAAACTCTAGATTCGCACCAAAAGAACTTATGTCACCGTTATGGACTATTGCAATGTTAAATGTAGAGAATGGGTGAGACCAGTATGGAAAGTGACCTGGAGAATTTGTAGGCTGTCTTGTGTGAGCTAGCCATAAATCACCTGCTAACTTCTCCACATCATACATCTTAGAAATGTCCTTTGGGTAACCAACTCCTTTGAACACACTTAGTGAGGAACCGATGCTATATATTCTACCTCTTTTTCCTTCCTTACTACCCCAAATTATTTCATTAATATTTCTGAAAGCCTTTCTGGCTTTTGTCACATCATCAATAACAACTTCAAAATTGCAGTCACAGATCTCTTCATTAATATAGTTTAACCTAGAATCTTTTATTTTAAGACCCTGAGACTCCAGTAATGACTTTATTTCATTAGCATCCTCTTCACTAAAAGCCCTTATTGTGTAGACATTCTTCCTATGTAGATTAAAGACTGCGAAACCTGCTCCCCTATCACTTCCCCTATACCTTACTTTTTCTATTGCTCTTACGACCGAGCTTCCCTGTATTTGCTCAGCATGTCTTTTCCTTAAAATACCTAAAACTCCACAACCAGAAGGGTGAATCATAGGGAACCAGCCACTCTGATTCTGAGCCTTTTAAGGATGTACGAGTTTAGATTCACAGCTCTAAGTAACTCCCTATTTCCAAGTAAAGTGGATTGGACACTGTAAACTCCTGCTGCCCCTGCCAATAGAGCTATTTCCTTTTTGAAGCCCGCAACTAAATTAAATGCCTTATCCTTCAGGGAGCTACGACTTCCCTCTCCAATTGCCACATCTAAGATCTTATGGCTCATTATAACTGAATCTGCACCTAAACCCACTAGCTTAAACGCGTCTCCAGAATCTCTTAGTTTTGAGGATTTAGCTAAGATGTCAAATCTTCTTCTCACTCCTAGTTCCTTTAATTTAGTATCAACATCTGAGATAACTATTTCAAGGTCTTCTCCGCCTAAATCTTCATCAATTATAAACCCAGGTACACCCTTAAGCTCAACAACTTTCTCTACAGCTTCAGGACTGGAGGGTAGTCTAATGTAATATCCAAACTTATACCCGTCACTCCAGTTTAAAGCCCCTTTACCATCTAGACTTATGGAAACGTCCCTGTATTTAGTGTTTGTTTCGGTTGTAAATACTGCAGAGCTCAATGCAAATGACGCCCAACTTAATGCCTCTTTTGTATCTTCATCAGCCTCTGTAATGTCAAAGATTATTGGGAGTGATAAGTAGAGTCTACCATGGTTCAAGTAGAAACTTGTATCTATGTCTTCCCTGTACGGATCAATAGAAGGTCTAGTAACCTGTGCACCGTCAGACCTAATCCAGTCTAATATTCTAGCAGGTTTTTCCACGTCAGGTGGTGAGGTACTCCCCATACTTGTTATTACAGGATCTCCCTTGTTTATTAATTCGTGGAGATAAGCCTTTCTTCTCTTGGTCCATAACTCTCCTAGTTTAGGTGGAAGCTCCTCTTCCTCCCCATCAATACCTAACACTTCTAATGTTTCCCTGGATAGACCTTTACCGATCAGGAGATCCTTCCTACCCTTCAGATTTCTCACATCAGATATACCTAAGTTATCCAATATGTTAGCTAGTTCTAGAGAGAACCCCCTCACAAAATTAGTCAAAACCTTAACACCAAACTCCACTTCAAACATCCTAGTCCCATCTATCTTATTGGTGAGAGCAGTGGGACAAGAGCCAATATGGCACTTATGAACCATAACACAACCCATTGCTATCAAAGCTCCAGTACCAACACTCACAACATCTGCACCGAGTGCAATTAGTTTTGCAGCATCTGTAGCATTTGCAATCCTTCCTGCTGCTATAACAGTGAAGTTATCCCTCATTCCCTGTGCCTTAAGTACTTTATCAGAAATTGCAACTGCAAGCTCTATTGGTATTCCCAGATTATCTCTTATAACTGTAGGCGTTGCCCCTGTCCCTGCACCATGCCCATCAATAATTACACCATCTGCACCCATTCTAGCTATTCCTGAAACAATGTAAGGTATGTAGTTTGTTGCAGCTACTTTAACAAATACAGGTTTACCCGTTGCTTCCTTTAGCGCCTCTATTCTTTGCCCTAGATCTTCTATAGAATAAATGTCATGGTGTGGAGCTGGAGATATAGCGTCTATTCCAACAGGAATCCTTCTAGTTAAGGATATCGGGTCTGTCACTTTACTACCGGGTAGATGACCTCCTATACCTGGTTTAGCTCCTTGTCCTATTTTTATTACTATAGCTGCACCTTTCATTAACACATCCATGTCAACACCAAAACGTGCAGAAGCCCATTGAATGAAAATCCTCTTTGACTTGCCCACCTCAGGATGTAACCCTCCCTCACCTGTACCAGCTAAGGTTTCGGTTATATCTGCAACTTTCGCTATTGCTATATTAGGGTTTCCACTTAAAGCTCCGTAAGACATATCACCTAGGTAAAGGGGTGCTGAGACAGGTATCCCGGCAACACTTGTTGAAATTTTAGATGAAGGGGATTCAGAAACTGAGGTGTTCTCCCTTTTGAAGTTTATTCTATCTAATACTCTAAGTGTATCATAATGGGGAAATATTTTGTGTGGCTTTCCTGTTAGAGCCAATCTCCTAATATGATCTATTCTATCAGCTGTCCAGAACTCGCTATCGGTCTGCCTTGGTATTGGTATATAGTTCTTTACAACGAGCAATCGTGGTCGCTAGATACTAATACAAGTTAATTACTATATATATTTTTAGTAGGATTAAGTTCGAACTTCAAAGTAGCAAGAAGTGCGAATTAAGGATAAGTTTAACCGTTAAGAATCTTCCGATTATAGTATTGTTCCATTCGTTATTGTTTACCATTTACGTTTTAAGTGAGTATTACTTAATATAAAATAATTCATGACGTGGCTGAATAAACAATGTTAATAAAAAACCACAGATATTTATAAAATTTTGGCTAACGCTACTCTGCTATTTAAATCTCAACCTCCTTAGGAAATGATATTTCGTTTATTTTTTGTTGAAAAATACTTTTATAGAAAGTTTCATTAGTGTTATTTATCCAAGCTTTTAGTACAGTAAAACCGTTATGTATATTAGCATTATTTTAGTGAAAAATTAAAAATCCTTTCAACTCATATTTGTAATATTTCACGTTGGATTTTGCCAAGTAAGCTAGGGACTAAAATTAGAATTTCTCATTAGCGTAAGTATAATTGAATATTTAGAGGATTTGGGGAAAAAGAAAACTTGCGTTAAAAAATTTTTTATCTTACCTTTATGTTATCCTTGGTATATTAATGTAGCTGGTACTCCTTGTCCATTGGAGAAGTAAATTGTAGCTGTGTAAGAGGCACCTTGGGAGAAAGATGGTGTAGTGCTACCTGCAGGTGTTACTGTAATTGTTATGGTTACTGAACTTCCAGCTGGAATTGCTGTGGTTGTTATTGTGTTTGTTATTGTAGCACCGTTTGTATTTGTGGTTGTTGTAGTTCCAACTGGAACTGAAGTACTGCTTACAGTGAAAGGTTGTCCGTTAATGTTTATGCTTGTTACACTAACATCTGAAGTTCCAGTATTCTTAACTGTAATCGTAATAGTGTAAGGAGCTGCAGTACCACTAATAGTTCCACTTCCCAGAACTTGTATGCTTCCCTGGTTTGATATTCCTGGTATTAAACCAAAGGCGAATAATACTACTGCTATGGCTATTATTACACCTGCTATTACTAGAATTAGAGCTACTATTGCTCCGGATAATGCTCTCATGTTCTTTTTCTTGCTCTTCTTCACTTCTACATTCATATATTATCATATTAAAAGTAAGGATTTTAATATTAAATTTTTCCTCTTTCTTGTAAGCACTATATTTCGAGTCAAAATCGAATGAGTGATACCAAAAAAGTAAATAACTGGTAGAATTTAAATCATGTATTTAGTATACTCTGGATATCCTAGAATAATAAGATTCTCTGTTTAAAGCTATAAAGAAAAGGCAGTTTTCCATAGATTTAAGTTTTAGACTTAACTTAATTTATATACTTTTACTGTGTGAATATACATGAGTAAGATGAGTAAGGATAAAAAGTCCTCCAAGATTAACATTCCTTCAGTGTATTTATTATTTTACAATACACCATTTGTCAAAAGGTTAGCTGGTTATTTCGATAAAAGACTTTTAACTTCTAGAAACACAGAAGATCCGAAACTGTTTGCTAGCAGGCTGTTCCTCATCTTACTTGTATGTATCGTCTTGGCTGTTATGTTTATCTCTTTCGCTCTAATAATTTTCCTCAGGTTTTACAGAGCCACACTTTTGCCAGCATATCTAGCTCTCTCATTAGTTATGTTGTTCCTTGGAGTTATAATTCCCCCAATAGCTTATCTCATATCTATTCTCGATATATCGCAGAAAATTGACAAAATAAAGAATGGGGTAGACGCTGAGTCATTCTCATTTGCTACGTTATTTGTCATATTTCTTAAGTCTGGTTTATCTCCAGTGATCTTGTTTAGAAAATTAGAGGGAACTAAGGCATTTTCGTTTGTCCAAGATATTGTAGTATACGTTAATAGAAGAGTTCAATACTTAAGTGAAAGTATTGAGCAGGCTTTATTAAAGGCTATGGATATAAATCCAGGCAAGCTATTCAATGACTTTATGCTAGCTTATGTTACGGCAATAAGGACTGGTGCTCCTGTGATAGAGACTATGGAAGCTAAGTTAAAGGACCTATCTAAGCAGTTTTCATTAGCCGCAGCTTTAGCCTCAGATAAGCTTCAGGGTGTAGCAGAATCTTATGTAGTTTGGCTTTCTTCTGGCTATATAATGTTATACCTCGTTTTAATAATGGGTGCTATATTACCCTTCGTTGGTAACTCGAGTTCCTTGTTGACTGTTCTTGGTCCTGTGGTGGTATTAGTTGTGCCAATGGTTAACTTACTCTTTGTCTATATGGCAGACTCCTTACAGCTTAAATTCCCTGAAAGTCAATCTAGTGCATATAAAATATTTTACATCTCACTACCAATAGGTTTGATTATAGCTTTCCTGATCATGATATTTGAACATCAGATAATATATTTCATAACTCTTTCAGGAGGTCTGCAGAACGTCTTTCCTGTATCAATTGCTCTCTTAATAGGTTTATTAGTAGCTTTAGTACCTCCTGCATTTTTCTATCAGAAGGAGATGAGAGAGAAGAGTGGATTTGAGGAGTATGCTGTAAAGTTTCTGAGTGCAATATCTGAAGGTCTATTGGCAGGTCTTACTTTCGAGACTGTAGTTACTAGACTGAAAGACGCTCAGGAAATGGGTAAGTTCAGGGAAGTTTTAAGAAAGGTTGATGGATATTTGAAGTTAGGCTATCCTCTAACGATAGCTCTGAAAAGAGGGGCTGATTCGATTAATGAATTCGCAAGTAAAATAGCTCTTTACACTCTTTCAGATATGATTGAGATTGGCAGTATGACACCTGACAACGTTAGAGCTCTAGCTGATCAAATAAATAGTCAGCTAGTAGTTAGAAGAGAATATCAAGGGAAGGTAAAACCACTTATTGCTACTCCCTATGCAGGTGTCTTGATATCTCTGATTGCTACGTTCCTCTTAGCTAGTGGTATTTTAAGTATGTTGAATTCTGGAATAGCTGTTTATGGACCAATAGCTACTGGTTTAGTTTCAATTCCACAAATCATATTCATTACTGCAATATCAGGTATACTAAACGCATTTCTGGCAGGTTTATTAATTGGTAAGATCGGTTATGGTAAAGCCGCCGCAGGGTTTATACATGCTATAATACTCATGATAGTAGTTACGCTTGTAATTTTCGTGTTTGTAGAGCTGCGAATTTCAATAGTACCAAACTTCCACTCTAACATAAGTTTCTAAATCATTCAGAAAGTTAGGTTTTTTATTAGTTCTTATGAGAAAATAGAGGTTCAGGAAACCTTTTTAATTATTGTATTTTTTCTTCCTCAAAAAGCTTGTTATTTGATTTGAAGATAACTTATAGAAGGTGAAAAGCTTATATAATTTGGAGTTTTATATATATATACTATGGCACTTAGTAAATTTACTCGAAAGTCTAATAAGGATCTGGAAGAGATATCTCAATACAAGATACCAGTTACTCTCTACCCTTTCACTGGGATTCCAGAAGAAGTACTTAATATCTCGTCTGAATATGAGGTCGATGTACTATCTCAAATTTCCAAGTATCTAGTTGATCAGCTGAATAATTCAGGCATAGAAATGAAAATTCCTAATCCTCACGTCTTTATTTACTTTGATAATGATAGGGGAGTTCACAAGTACGTTCTCATTGAACCTCCACTAGACGAGAAGTCGTTTGTAATCTACAAATTACTTATAAAATATCTCGAGAGGCAGTTTGTAGGAAAGCATTTTGATATAGGAGCCAGTATTAGGGACTTTTCGAATATATATAGAGATTATGTAATAGAGGGCTCTCGTGGTGATTACACAGTCTTAAAACCTGAAGCTAGGGTAGCTCTGTATCACATTATACGAAACTTGTTAGGTTATAATGTGTTCACACCACTTTTAGCTGACTATAAAGTTGAGGATATATCTGTGAATGGACTAAATGCCCCCATATATGTCTACCATAGGGACTATGAATATATTCCAACTAATATAATATTTCAGAAAAGAATGAGTGTATTGAATGATGAGGTTGATGGAGAGGAGTTTCTTAACCAGATAACTATGAGATATATATCGTTATCAGGGAGATCAATATCTATTGCCAGTCCGATCTCAGATGGTATGTTACCTGCAGGAGATAGAATAGCAGCTACATACGGACGAGAGGTAAGCGCAAAAGGTACTTCTTTCGTAATAAGGAGATTCTCAGAGAGCCCAGTGACTGTATTACACTTAATAAATCAAGGCGTTATTTCAGCAGATTTAGTTGCTTACTTATGGTATGCCATAGATCTGAAGATGTCGTTTATGGTCATAGGTACCACTGGAGCAGGAAAGACCACTGTGCTAAACGCACTACTGAACTTGGTTAAGGATACCATGAAAATAGTTAGTATAGAAGATATACCAGAGCTGAAGTTGGCTAGGGATAATTGGGTTCAGCTTTACACTAGACCAGTATTCGGTGCCCTAGGAAAGGAGATTACCCTAATGGACTTACTTAAGTTATCTCTGAGATATAGACCTGATATAATAACTGTTGGTGAGATTAGAGGAGAAGAGTCATATGTATTGTTCCAAGCATTAAGTACTGGACACGGTGGAGCTACTACTTTTCACGCATATGATCCAGAGTCTGCAATAAAGAGGTTGATGAATGAGCCCCTGAATATACCTAGGGATTGGATTCCTATGATGAATGTTGTTTTAACTGTAAGGAGAATACCATTTGGTCTTTCATTCAAGCGAAGGGTTGTAGAAGTTGATGAAGTGGTTTCATATAACAGGTTAAAGAAAGTTGGTAACTGGGATCCAAATACTGATTCACATACATTCGATTTGAGTAAGAGTGAGGTATTGAAGAGCAGAATTGAGGAGATTGGACTGAACTTAGATATTGTAGGAGATGAGATAAAGAGAAGGGCGAATTACCTTAAAATGTTATCTGGTATAAAGCAGATATTAGATAGACCAGATGCTTATGTTTTCGTTAAGAAGTACATAGTATTATACTCCATAAAACCTGATGAAGCAATCAAGGAAGTTCAAAGAATAAGTGTTGCTAAAGTATAACCTTATCTTATTTTTAACATTAGTTAGGATGCAAATATTTTTATTTTTGCTTCTCATATATTCCAATTAAATTTAAGGGAGGATTATGTCAGCTCTCATCAGATTAAGGAACTATTACTACTACTTATTTATCATAATAGGTATTATCCTAATAGTATTTTTCGTAGCTTTCCGCTCAAGACCAGGATTTTTCCTAATTGCGCCAACAATGTTAGGGGCTGGTATAGGTTTATTAGTTGCTGGTATTATATTGACTCTAAATAGCCTCCTCAGATTCAAGAAAACAATCCAAATGGAAGGAGATAGTGACAATAGCATTATCGCATTCCTTGCCGATCCCAAGAACTTATTTGAGCAGGCTAAAAGCAGATTTGGTTCCTTCAGTTTATCTACAAGATACTTTGCTATGATAGGAGATGTTTTGTACAAGAACAGGACTCTTATATATTTAATGATAATAGATGGAAGAGAGTATGCGAAACTATACATTACAGTTAAAAATAGAAGGGTTACGTTCAACTTAGACTATAAGGGACCTAAGTTATCTGAATTGAAGGATTATCTTTCTGCTTCAATATATAAATTGAGAAGGAGGAGAGTTCCGTCCAACATTAGAATACCTGCTTATGTCACAGATTTTGAAGATATGCCCAAAATAACTCCTGTTTCTGACAAAGTTAAGGAATACGAGAAATTGTTAGAGGAGAAATACAACGCATATCCACTTTATTTGTTATTTGTCGGCTGTATGGCTAATTACGATGAGATAGGCATCTTAGGTTTTCTAGAATATCTGTATAAATATGGTGATAATCTTACTGACGTCTCCCCCAGAGTGAAAATTATTGACAATGTCTGTTGTGGATTCAATAAGTACATAGCCGGTGACCTGAGTGGTGCACGCAATGATGTAACATATATTGAAAAATTGCTTGAAAATAATAGTGCTGAGGGAATTTACTTCCTATGCCCAGAAGGTTTTTACGTTTACACAAGATTTGGAGGTAAAAGAGGTTTCTTCGGATATGATGTTATAAAGCCTTATGTTAGGGACAAGGTTTATGGATGTACTTGGGCTAAGAAAATAGGAGTTGATGTTGATTACCAAATAACCCACAGAACCACCCAGAAAGAAGGAGAGGCTAAATCAGTCTGTCCCTTTATAACATATAAATTAGGAGTTCTCTCTGTCTATACTAGAAAAGTCATTGAAGTAAACATAGGAAATCTTGATAAGATATTAGTGGATGAGGTTCTGAACTCAATAAATACTGCGTCTTTTAATTCAGCCAAAGAAATAGCTAGCAATCTTTCTGCATTAAAGACAGGGAATCCAGACTACTTTGTTAAACTAGTTAGCCCTATAATAAGGAAGAAGTTTATAGAGAATTTCAGGCAATCTTTGAAGGAATATGAAACATGGATAAAGTCATTAGATCCCATGTTCCTCAAGACTATTGTAAGTAAAGTTTATGAGATGAGCGAAAAGACATTGGATGAAGAAAAGATAGACAATCTAGTTAAACTGATTGGCAAGAACGCTTCATATGAGAACAGGGAGATAGCTGGAAGTGATGAATTCGTAAAATATTTAAAGATAGCTCTAAAGAGCGTGGTTGAGCCCAAACTAATTCAGAGTCTCTTCGACGAGTTATTAGTAAACGGATGAAAGAAGGTTTTATGGAAAAAGTTTTTTAAGCCTACAAGTCAATTAATTATCTCGCGGCCGTCGTCTAGTCTGGATTAGGACGCTGGCCTTCCATTAGTCAGAGAGGAAAGCCAGCAATCCCGGGTTCGAATCCCGGCGGCCGCATTGAAAACTACATTGAATTTTTATAAAGAGTTTTTTAATAAAGCATGCAAAAGAGAGGAAAATAGAACTAGAAATAAATTATGAAATATAATGTTTTTACAAAATGACGAAAGCCTCGCCTTTTAGGGCGGGGAGGAAGTCAGCCTTGATATATTAGAGTAGTTGGTGCACCTAGACCATTAGAAAAGTAGACAGTTGCAGTATATGTTTGACCAGATGAGAAGACTATTGATGATGTTGGAGTTGCTGTTATGGTCAATGTCTCTATTTTTCCTGGTCCTACTTGTTCCATAGGATTATTAGGATTATAAGTTATGTTATTGATCTTGTTTATTGTGAAGCTAATACCAGCGATGTTAATGCTACTTACTGTCACGTTAAAATTAGATGCTGTATTTCTCACTGTTATAATTATATTATATTGACCTGAACCTGCGTATTCAATAGCACCAGTTCCAACTACCTGTGCACTGCCTTGATTGGATATGGCTGGGATCAGACCAAACGCAAATAGGACTACTGCGGTAGCTATTATGACTCCTGCTATCACCAAAATTAAAGCTACTATTGCTCCGGAAAGTGCTCTGATCCTTCGTTTATCATATCTATAACGTCGTATCATGGTAATCTTATTATACAAACTATTACAAACTTATAAAATTAACTATTATCTTCCACTTATATCTACATATTACATTTTGTAAAGAGAGAAAATAGTATTAAGAGTTTTATTGTTTTACGGTTTTATAATGCAGTGAAAGCTAATTGTATAAATCTTACAAATGTATACAGGTAATCATAATTTTGATAATAATAGTATATAAAAATAACTAAATATAAAATTTTGATAGATTCAATTAATTCTAGATCTAGTAGTACACTATAAAATAGCCCATAAGTTGATATATATCTGACTTCCTCACTGCTATGAGGGTTCTCCTCATCGGTTCGGGCTTACATCTCTAAGCAACAGTCAGGAGGCTCAGAAAACCTCCCAAAGATTCATCACAGCAATAACATCCCTATCATTTTCATAACAACATTTGACGTATTTAAAACACCTATGAGAAACCTCTTTCATCTCATTACCACACTTGAGACAACGAGTGGAAGTATAGAAAGCCTTGACTTTAATTATCTTTAATCCACTTTTCTTTACTTATCATTCAACCCAAAATTGAACCCTACGATAATGTATAAAGTTAAAGTCTATTCTCTAAATTACTTCAACAATTGCTTAACATGTTTAACCAAGTTATTTAGGTCTTCTAAGAATATTGCTGCAACGTCATACATTTTAGCAATTTTAACTACACTCATTCACCAATCTTTTTAGCAGAATCCTCTAAAACGTTCCTAGTCCTTCTATGGAAATGCCTTATTCTATTCAATATTCTCTCATTCTCCTCCCATCTCTTATTATACTTCTTTTGTAAACCCTCAGCCATACCATCTCTTAACACCAATCTGCCTTCTCTAATTTCCCAAGTTTTATAAAGCGACAAGTTTCTAGGACAGTCCAAAATTAATAATTCACCAACATCCCTAATCCACACTTTCATGTTTTCAAGATCTAACTTATACAAGATAGTAGGAGTTAACCAAACTGCAACGCACCCAACTCTTGCATATCTACCACTCTTGGGATTGTAAAACCAACCCTTGTACTTCACAGTAGCGTCCCTATAATCATCTTTGAGTATAGGTGAAGATCAAACTTATCCTATAACAATTCATAAGTTACATTATTACGATTACAGTTAAGAATACTGGAACTTCAGCTGTTAGTGTAACAAGCGTAAACATTAACGGACAACCTTTCAATGTAGTCAGTACTTCAGTTCCAGTTGGAACTACAACAACCATAAATTCAACAACTAAAACCACAACAATAAGAGCCACAGCAATTCCAGCTGGAAGTTCAGTAACCATAACAATTACAGTAACACCTCCAAGTGGCACTACACCATCTTTCTCCCAAGGTGCCTCTTACACAGCTACAATTTACTTCTCCAATGGACAAGGAGTACCAGCTACATTAATATACCAAGGATAACATAAAGATAAGATAAAAAATTTTTTAACGCAAGTTTCTTTTTCCCCAAATCCTCTAAATATTCAATTATACTTACGCTAATGAGAAATTCTAATTTTAGTCCCTGGCTTACTTAGCAAAATCCAAACGTGAAATATTACAAATATGAGTTTGAACAGTAACACAAACCTTATTGTTGTAAAATAAGATAGATGTAAATATGAAGTCTGATGAAGTATGTCCAGTGATAAAGGCTATAAGACTTATTGGTAGTGAAAATAAGTTAATTGTGCTTTATTATCTTTTTGACGAGGGGAAAGGTTTCAATGAACTCATTAGGTTAACTAAATTAAATTCCAAGACTCTCTCAAAGACATTAAAGGATCTGGAGGAGAGTGGTATCGTCCAAAGGAAAGTCATAGGAGATAGACCTTTTAGGGTAAAATATGAGTTAACGGATAAAGGAGTGAAGTTGAAAGGAATATTTGAAGAGCTACGGAAATGGATTTCAGACTGATAATTTAGTTATGAAGAACCCTTCTGTATCATGAAGATAAGGAACAAATCTGATTCCGTGTTTGACATCGAGACCGAAGCTTAATGGTCTTTGTGTAGTATAATCATTTACTATAAGTTCACCCTCTTTCATAAACATTGAACATGTAGCATAAATGACTTCACCCCCAAGTTTAGCTGCATTATTCAATAGTCTCCT
Organism: Sulfolobus acidocaldarius SUSAZ; assembly: GCA_000508305.1. Lineage (NCBI taxonomy): Archaea > Thermoproteati > Thermoproteota > Thermoprotei > Sulfolobales > Sulfolobaceae > Sulfolobus > Sulfolobus acidocaldarius. The sequence continues at coordinate 1,994,334 of CP006977.1, read as the reverse complement.
TTGCTGGTCTGCATAATATAGAACTTTTTCCATAGTTAGTCGCAGGAGGATTGTTGGTTCATTCCAGATTGCACCTGATGAAGAGCACGGAGCATCTAGTAGAACTTTGTTTACTTTCCTTGTAATGGCAAGATTCGCAGAGTCGACCAGCAAGAACTCTAATCTGTCGACATTTACACCGAACTTCTTAAGTAGTAGTCTTTCCTTCTCCAGCCTTTCTTTGTCTATATCAGCTACAAGCAATTTTGCCTTATTTTCAGTGAGTTGCATAATCTGTGAGACCTTTATACCTGGAGCTGAGGCTAGGTCCAATATTTGGTCATTGGGTTCTGGTTTTAGTGCCTCTACCACTGCCATACTGGCCTTGTCCTGTACAATAATCTTGTTTTCCTTAAATTCTGTCGTGTCAGTTATGTTATCTAAAGTTTTATATGCGTAGGGAATTTCACTATCTTTTTCCACATCAACTCCTTTGTCAGTGAGGTTCTTAATCACCTTCTCCTCGTCTGCTATTAATGTGTTTACTCTGAACCATGTGAATTTTTGTTTATTCAATAACCAGAATTTTAATGAATTTACATCATAGATCTTACTCAACTCTATTTCCATCCATTCTGGGAATTTAACCTCGTATTTACCTCTGAGGAATTCTTTCACTTTTTTTCTTCTGGTCTTAAAAGTTAACGAGTAATAGGATAATATTAATTTTTTACTTAATTCATAAGCTTCATTATAGTTTATTTTTCTATACCCTCCAAAGTTTTTTGCTCTTTTAAACGCTACAGGTAATGGGTAGCCTTTCTCTACATAGAATAATACTCTACTAAGGAGAAGTTCTAAACTCATACTATCTAATTTGACAAACTTATTTAAGTAACCGAGCCGACTATACTATGTGAGAATAGAAAAATTAGAGAATAAGTATATTGATGCTGTATATTCCATTCGTGAATCGAAAAGCTTTAGTGAACTATTGATTAGATCTAGTAAATCACTAGTTTTATTAATGAGACTGCTCTATAAGAGTGGTTTTAGAACGCCAAGAAAATTAGGTATAGAGATAACAAAATTCCTCTACACGGGTGATTCTGAGCATTTATTTAATGTCGTAGAGATGATGAGAAGGTATGCAGTGAGAGTTAAGTTCCCAAGAGTTGACTTTTACCTACAGACTTTTGTAACGGAGATTGATATAACTTTGAAGAAGGAGATACTAGCTCCTAGGATTGAAGCCCAGGCTCTTTAATAGCCATGTGTCAAGAGAGAAGTCAAAATACTTACCTTCAAATGGAACAACTTCCACATCCATGGATTCTCCTATATCCCTACATACTTCAACCATGCTCCTTCTCTTTCCCGCAACATTCACTACTCCTTTGATACCCTTCTTGATTAGACCAGCTGTGATTTCAGACGCTTCATTTAATGTTATAGGCGATACATAAAAATTTGTATTACATTTAATTCTTCTCTTCTTTAGTGAGGCTTTATATAAATAGTAGGCTATGCTGCGGTAGTTAAAAGATGTAACTAGTCCTAGCCTGATGATTAGGTAGTTACCTAGTGACATTATGCCAGATTCGCCAACAAGTTTTGTTAGCCCGTAATAGTTTAAGGGTGAGGGTGTAGATGTTTCACTATAGTATCCTTTTTTACCGTCGAATAGAAGAAACGTTGACAGATATACATTTGTGATTCCGATTTTATTGGCACTTTTGGCTATATTTATTGCATGCCACGTATTAATATTCCACGCTAAGGCTTTGCTGGAATTTGCTTCATCATAAGGTATTTCGTACGTGTGTATCACAACATCTGGTCTCTCCTTTATTACTCTATCACCTGCTGATAATACTACTATCTCGTCGAAGAATTTCCCAATACTCTTGACAAACTCTCCTTCATCTGTTACTCCAACTTTCACAATATATATTTGTTAACCAAGATAAATAACTAATATGGAGGTCATTAAGGAGTTTGTAAAGTTGTCAGGGGGAAAAGACGATGATGTGAGTATACTTTCAGCAAGTTGGGAGGATAAAATTACAGATATTAAACCTACAGATACAGGTTTAGTGGACAAAATGGAGGGGAGAGTTCTGTCCCTGTATGTATATAGAGGAGGAATGTGTATTCTTCTACATAAGCCCACGGGGTTATATTTGTTGTTATATGCGCTGACATCATTGGAGTTATCAACAATAATGTACGTGGTAGAGAGGGAGATTAGACCCGATCAAGATTTTGTATCCCTAGTTTACGAATACTTGGATCTAAAGGACAAAGGTAGACTTGGTAAATTGTAGTAACTACTACTTAAGTAATTATAAGATCTAGTAGGTATAACCATGTTGTTTATAGTGATTTAAACCGCTTTAATTGACTTAACAAAAGTTTATATTTGGGAATGTTAATTATAAATATGGAAGGTGTTGTATATATGAGTAGTGTTGGAGTAATAAAGGAGGACAAGAAGAGGAAAGAGATTGAAGAGAAACTAGAGGTAGTTTATGACGATGACGATCTAACTGTTGTTATAGCACCAGAGGAAGATGAGTTAAAGCAAGTGATATTAGACCTCCTTAAGGAGAAACCAATGGATGTAAAGGAAATTCACAGTATATTGACTAATTTAGCTAGCGACGAGAAGATAAGAAAGGCATTATATGAGTTAGCAGAAGAAGGGAAAGTTGTAGAGGATAAAAAAACTAGAAAGTTTATGATTGTAGGTATTTCTAATTAAATTCTTTTAGCTTTTATTAATTCATCAATTCTTGTAGTTGCAATTCCCTCTATTTCGATTGGTTGAGCCGCTGGGTGGAATTCCCTATAGTTAGGGATGTTACTTTCAAGTCTTTCTTCAAATGTTGGTACTAATTCATTCTCGTAAAAGACTCCTATAGGTATTTTTTCTCCAAATTCCATACTTTTTAACAGGGCTTTTTCGAACTTACTCTGTTTTTCTTCTTCTTTTCTTACCACAGGATCCCATGTTGGGTCTTTGTCTAGCTTATAAACTCTCTTATCATACCACTCCTTGGTGTTTATATCGTTATAGGTTGGGCAAGGTTGAAATACATCTATTATTGCACTGCCTTTATGCTTTATAGCTCTTTTTATAACTTCCTTTAGATGTATGACGTCATAAGCGTAAGCTCTGGCTATAAAAGTATAACCTGCAGAAAGAGCTACGGCTAGTGGGTTTACTGCGTCATTTATATTGGGCTTTGGTAGTGACTTAGTCTTAATTCCTCTCTCTAAAGTTGGTGCAGCTTGTCCTTTTGTTAGTCCGTAAACTCCGTTGTCATGTACTATTAACGTAATGTCGATATTTCTTCTGCCTAAGTGCACGAAGTGTCCCATACCTATTCCTAATCCGTCACCATCTCCAACATTTACTATGACTTCTAGGGAAGGATTTGCTAATTTAATTCCAGTAGCGAAAGCTAGTGCTCTACCGTGTAAAGTATGAACTCCACCTACAGGAAGATTCACGAAGTGTGGCATTTTACCTGAACAGCCTATTCCTGAAACTAATACTACTTTTTTGAAATCAACACCCAGTTCTTGGATTGCCATTTCCTCTGCTCTAAGTATTCCAAAGTTTCCACAGCCTGGGCACCAATCATTAAAAACTGGTTTACGCTCCACCTGTCAACACCACCTTCCTTTCATTCTTTTCTACTATGACTTTAATACTATTAATTATTTCTTCTCTCGTAATTGGTCTACCGGACCATTTTAGGATATAGTTTGTGGCAAATATTCCAGTCTTTTCAGCTAAAACTTCCGCACCTTGGGCTTGATAGTTGTTCTCCACTGCAATTATCTTACTCTTTCCTTCTAACAGCTTCTTCACCAACTTGGTTGGATATGGATTAAACATCTTCACCTGAACCATCATTGTTTTAACTCCATCTTTCTCAAGCTCGCTCATTGCATCTAATATTGCACCCTTTGGTGATCCCCATGTTATTAACACTATATCAGCATCCCCAACTACATTAGCCCTCAATTCTTCAGGAATTTCATTATCTGCAGTTTCAAGCTTTTTCATTCTCTTCTCATGCATTTTAGTCCTGTTTAGACTATTTTCGGTAATATGCCCTTCCTCATTATGCTCATCACCAGTGTAGAATATACTTGATTGTCCTAAGAATACCCTAGGAGATATCCCGTCATTACTGGGCTGAAATCTGTTAAACCTATCTCCAACTTGCTTTACAAGTTTACCTCTATCAATTTTTATTTGTCCTTTTATCGAGTCCTCGTCAATAAGTGAGTATGCATTGGCGAGGGCTTTTTCTATGATATGAATAACAGGAGTCTGATATCTTTCTGCTAAATTCAGAGCCCATATTGAGTCCCAGAATATCTCGTGATGATCACCAGATGCTATTACTATTCTAGGAAATTCACCATGTCCAGCGTTAAGTGCAAATTTCAGGTCAGCTTGACCAGATCTTGTTGGTAAGCCTGTTGAAGGGGCTCCTCTCATATAATAAGTGACTACTACTGGGACTTCATTCATTCCTGCCCAACTGAGTCCTTCGGCCATCAGAGAAAATCCTGGTCCTGACGTTGCAGTCGATGTTCTTGCTCCAGTAAGTGCTGCTCCAATTGCCATGTTGATTGCAGCTAACTCATCTTCTGCCTGTATTACCACTACTCCTCCTTTTCTAAGTTCATTACCTTCAATTATCATATCCACATTTTGATTTGCCTCAATGTAGACGCTTTCATCTGAGGCTGGTGTAATGGGGTAATAGGATTGGAATCTTAAACCACCCGCTATTTTGCCCATTGCTGCTATTGTATTCCCATCTATCTGAATTCTTGGCTTTACGTTATTGATCACTTCTAAATGATAAGTGTTATTAACGGTGTTATAACCAATCTTTGCTGCCATAACATTCATTTTAACAAATAAATCGTTTCTAAAGATCGAGGATATTGTGTTTTCAAGTATATCAAATGGAAGTCCAAGGAGTCCAATGGAAGCCCCTACTGCTGCCATGTTTTTAGCTCTTTCAACAACAGAAACTTGGACTTTAAGCTCAGCAGCTATCTTCTTAAGGATATCTAGGTAATCAAGCTCAATTACTTTAATTCCCTTATTCTTAAGGTAGGTTATAACGTCCTTAATTGTGTAACCCATTTTGTTCTCATTTAGTAATTGCTTAATTTGCTCAGTCATTTCTGGTTCTATAGATTTAACCATATCTATGTTAGTTGTAGCGTAGTCTGTTCCATATATGACGAAATCTGTAACCTCAGTGAAATGTTGAAATAAAGTTTCAGCGTCAAATGTAGCTAATATATTGGTATAGGAAGAGATGCTTCTAACTGGTTTCTCGTCAAAGACTACTTCAAAATAACTGTGCCTCCCTTTAATGTTCGAGTAATATTCTCTATTTCCAAACAAGTAATATCCAGCTCTTGCTATAGCATTACTGAAGATATTAGCTGAAGTGTCTACGCCTAGTCCTTGCGGTCCACCTATCATCCAAACTAATCGAGTCATGATTTAAACATCATTACAAAAGAATAAAAGCTTTAGATACTAATTTAAATTGACTCCTTTATAACATTATATTAATGATAGTTTCAGAGGGTATAACTAAAAAATACGGTAACAGAGTCGTGCTTAACAGTTTATCTTTGACTATTACAGGAGGCGAAATAGTGACATTACTGGGACCTAATGGTGCTGGTAAAACAACTTTTGTTAGGATAGTTTTAGCGTTAATCAGACCCAATGGAGGAAAGATCGAAATATTTGGTAAAGACCCATTTAAGGACAAGTCAGTTTTCTCCAGACTGGGTTATGTCCAAGAATTACCTAATTTGCCTCCATTTCTTACGGGTAGACAGGTTCTACTTCTATCGGCAAACATAAAAGGGGCTAAAAGAGACGAGGTCGATGAGCTTTTGGGAGTAATAGGAATGGTGGAAAATGCTGATAAGCAGATTTCCAAGTACAGTAAAGGAATGGTACAGAGAATTGCTATTGCAGAGGCACTATTAGGAAATCCTGAAATTCTAATTATGGATGAGCCAAACATCGGAATAGACCCCATATTTAACCTTAATGTAAGAAGCCTCCTGAATAAGCTTAAGAAAAATGGGACGTTAATACTAATGACTTCTCATGATCTGGAGGAAGTTAAGAAAATAGCAGATAGGTTAATCCTTATAAATAAAGGTAACAAACTGTTTGAAGGATCTACAGAAGAGCTTATAAAGAAATTTTTAGGAATTAGAGTTATAATCGAAGCAGATAATAACGCAAAGGAAATTTTAGATAGACTCTCTTATGTGGAGGAGTACTCTGCAGATGACGAGAAGTATTATGTTAAATTGAGAGAAGATAAAAGAGAGGACTTGTTAAAGGAATTAGTGCTTAATGGAGTAAGGGTTAAATCATTCTACTTGGACAATGATATAGAGAGGGCATATGAGAGGGCTGTGAGTAATGCTTGATGTCTTGTTTTACGAGTGGAGAAGAGCGATAGGAAGGAAGAAGGTAATAGTCCTTATCATGATCTCTTTTATATTTGAAATAGCAGTGTACTTAGCATTATATCTTGTGCCCTCTCAAACAGTCAGAACTTATTTAATCCCAGTTTATCCATATACCTGGGCTATAGGTACGCTTTTACCACAGGATTTACTTCTACATTTTCTGGCTATTTCTATTGCCTCAGGCTCCATGTCCGAGGAATATGAACAGGGTACTGTGGACTTCTTTTTGACAAAACCCATAACGAGGTTACAGTTCTATATCGAGAAGTGGTTAGGTTCTTTCTCGTTATTGGTCATGATCTACGTTTTAATGGTTATACTATCTCTCTTTCTCTCGTATACCTTATTTGGAGTTCAGGAATATTTAGAATATTTTTGGATAACTATTGTATCGGTTATTTTCTCCTCGTTAGTCTTCTTCTGTATTTCTTTTAGTGTAGGAGAAATTCTGAGAAGAAGCAGTCTATCTTTTATAATTTCTAGTTTTACGCTTATTGGCAGTATACTAGTGTCAGACGTGCTATTATTCATCAGCTTTCTAACTAATAATACCTCTTATGAGAGTATAGCAACGTATCTACCATCCTGGGGGTCTACTCAGCTTCCTTTCATTCTTTTATCATCATCACCTTTATCGAACATAACACAGTTTATAGATATGTTTCCAATTCAAGGAAATACTTTTATTGCTGTTATATCTATAGTTGTTTATACATTAATTCCATTCATTATTTCACTATACTCATTCTCTAGGAGAGACATTCCAAAAAGGATAAGTTGATCTAAAACTACCGATATTCCTCTGACTCTCGCAGTATATCCCTGTTTTAAAAAAGAATGAAAGCCTCGCCCTTTAGGGCGGGGGAGGAAGTCAGATTCAATACTAGGAGATGTCTTACACTTTATAAGTAATTTCATGTAATTCAGTAGTCATGGCAAGAAGAGAATGTCCAAAGTGTAAGAAGGTCGTTGAAATAAACGTGACTAGAGAGGGTAAAACTATAACTAAGAGTTGTCCTCTATGTGGTCACGTTTTTATAAAATATGAGGTAAAACACTTAAGCACTAACCCATCTGCTGAACCTTCTTGATAAGTAGTAAAATATCACAGTCTCCACGATTAATAACGCTATACTACCGTATAAGACATTTGAAGATAGGTGTATTAGTCCTGTTAAGTCTTGTAGGATCATTGCACCTAAAGTAGTTGGTATTGGAAATATGACATAAAATGCTGTTTTAGGTATAAGGAAATATGGGTAAAATACTGGCGGTAGAACTGTAAGTAATATGGACAATATTGAACCCAGTCCCCAGGAGTACCTTATATGTGGAATGAAACTTCCTATTAAGAAGCCTATAGAGGAGGTTGTTAGTAGTAACAATACGAGAACTAAAACTATTGGAAGTATATTTAGAATGTTCACTAACCTATACAAAACAGCTAAAATAATATACAGTGCTATTCCTGGTACTGAGAAAATTAAGTTAGAGAGCATTAGCCCAAAAATATACTCTGTAGGCGTGACTTCTGTAGCTACTAACAAATCTTGAATTTTAGTTTCTAGCCTCAGAAATGCGAAATCTGCAAGAAAAGATATTCCATTTCCTGCAACAATTGCCACTAATCCACCCATTATTGCATATCCAATTAATGCTCCTCTCGTTACAACGTAAATTAGGAAAAGTTCTGCCAAGGGAGTAATCATGTAGGTTATAACGTATATCGTTCCTCTTTTAACTGGTGCTACTCCATAAAACAGCGCAAAAGACAGGATAAATTTAATCTTCAAGTCCTTCACCTGCGTAGATTATGAAAAGATCCTCCAGCGTTATAGGTTTAACTATGTATTTCCCTATATATGTTTCAGCCTCTTTTCTATCTACGTAGCTTATCTTCATCTTACCAACTTTTATTTCACCAGTTCCCTCTACTCTTACCTTATCCTTGAATTTACTTAAGAGATCCTCCACTGTTCCTTTAGAAATAAGTTTTCCTTTATGTATTAGCACAATTTCATCAGAGAGTTCCTCAGCTTCCTCCATGTAATGTGTCGTTAAAACAAGCTTAGAGTCTGCCTCTTTCAGTATTGACCATACCTCAGTTCTTGAGTAAGGATCTAAACCTACAGTTGGCTCATCTAAGAAAATGAGTTCAGCATTTGAAGCTATAGCCATAGCAACGAATATTTTCCTTTTCATTCCTCCCGAAAGTTCATCAGTAGGCTTGTCTCTTACTTCCCATAAACCTATATCTTTAAGTGTCTTCCTAGATATCTCTCTTGCTTCACTGATGGACATTCCTCTGGCGGTGAGGTACATCAGCAAGTGTTCATAGGGAGACGACATACCAACAGGTCTAGCTTCTTGGGGTATGGACGAAATTAATTTTCTCACTTTTTTGGCTTCCTTAACTATGTCCAAACCATTTATCCTCGCTGTCCCACTGGTAGGTAAAAGTTGAGTGGAAAGTATTCTTACCAGTGTTGTTTTTCCTGCACCATTTCTTCCTAAAACGGAGAGGACTTTAACATTACTTTTGAAGTTCAGATTATCCAACGCCTTAGTGCCATCCCCGTAAATTTTTGTCAAATCAATAGTCTCCAGCATATACCATAATATCTGCTTTTTTCTCTTAAATATTTTGATTTATAGTAATTCTATCCAATTAAAAATTTAGAATAATGAGAAACTCTTGTATTAACTTACTACTGTGAAATCGGAAATAATAAGAGTGCATATACATACATTAACTTAATTTTATTGATATGAACTGAGTAATAATTGAACTTAAAGAAAAAAAATCCGAACTTACGTACACAACATCCACAAAAATGAGATTGTTGTTCAATTTCCCTTAGGTATCCATTTGTTTGAGCGCAATCTCTATTGCTTTATCTAATTGCCTGTCATTTCCTATCCTATAGTCCTGCGGGTAATTATCAACCTCTATATCTGGATCCACACCGTAATTTTCTATACCTAATCCTACTTCGTCAAAAATTGCAGCAAATTCAGGCTGTGTAACAACTGTTTTATCGACTAATAGATGACGTGGGCTTATTCCTATAACTCCACCCCATGTTCTTCTACCTATTAACATACCTATCTTATACCTTTTGAATAGGTAAGAGAATATATCCCCATCAGAGCCTGCGTTTTCATTCGTCACAGCTACTATTACTTTAGGAGAGGACAAATAGGGGAACGGAATACGTTCGCCATTTCTAGGCACATCGTATCCTTCTCTTCTTAGTAATAATCTTTGCAATATTAAACCTGAAATGAATCCACCTCTGTTAAACCTCACATCCACTATCAGACCCTGCCTATAAAACTCAGATATAAACAATCTGAAGAATTCGGCAAAACCTTGGTACATCATATCAGGTACATGGACATATCCTAATTTTCCGTCACTTACTTTGTGTACGTACTCCCTGTTTTTCTCCACCCAATGACGATACATTAGATACTTCTCATCTTTCATTAACCTTACACTTACGGTTCTACTTTTCCCATCATTGGTTAGAACCTCAAGGATAGCTTGATCTTTATTTATGAAATATGAGTTTATACTTCCCCTTCTTACCTTTTCCCCATCAATACTGTGGATACAGTCTCCTTCGTTTAGTTCTACACCTGGATCTTTTAATGGACTTCTTTCTCCTTCATTTGTTGGATCACCAGAGTATATCTTAAATATTTTGAAGCATTCTCTTTGTTCATCATAGTTAAATTCTGCACCTAAACCTCCTATCACTAATGGTTCTGCTGTTTCAAAATCATATGGAGTCTCATATGAGTGAGAGGTTTTAGTTTCTCCCTGCATTTCTTTTAATACATCAGAAAGCTCATATCTAGTGCTCACTCTATCTAGAAGTTTTTCGTACTTGCCTAGAACACTGTCCCATCCCTGCAACTTTTCTGCGCTCCAGTAGTTCTCCTTCATCAATTTCCATGTTTCAAATAACATTTGTCTCCATTCCTTCTCTGGGTCTACAAGTACCTTAATTCTAGTTGTGTCAACTACTCCCCCCTTTATTCCCTGTGTGCTTAAATCTGGCTTTATGGTAGCATTAACGAGTCTAATACTATCTTTGAAAACCAATAGAACCTTCGAACCATCCTTGGTTATAATGAAGTTTTTTACATTCTCTGCAAAGACCTCTTTTGATTTAGTTTCAATATCAAATATCTCAATTTTTCCTAAAGTATCCTCTTGTGGATTGAGTTGCCCTCTTATGGGTTGAGAGTACAGTAATACCTTGTTTGATTTAGCTCCGCTAATTTTTACATAGTTGTCCTCTTCTACAGGGAATGGTATTGCCCTATACTGAATACCTTCAGGGTCAACATTTTTATCATGCTTTACTTCGTCAAGTGGTTGATTAAATGGAGAGTAGGCTTTATTTAAAACTACTAAGTAAGGCTTTATTACACGCTGAAAGCTCATGTTAAATATAAATTTGTCTGAACTAGGGTCTAGAGTTCTAGCAGATAAGAAGTAAAGGAATTTTCCATCTGGGTCAAAAGAAGGTGAAAAGTCAAACGCATAAGGACTAGTCACTCTTATAGTATTTCCTGATACGTTAGCTATCTTTATGGACTGAGTTCTGGATCCTTCAGGGAATGCGTAGCTAAACCACTCACCTGAAGGGTGCCAATCAAACTCACGAATTATCCCATAAGAACTTTTATCTATAAGTTTTTCCTTTTTTGATTCTAGGTCATATAACCATAATTCTAGCCTGTTGTTCGATATTAGGAGCTTTTTACCATCTGGAGACGCTTTGATTTTTTCAATTCTACCAAAATCCTTTTCTACTTTTTGTTTAATATTTCCGTCCTTCGATAAAATCAACAGTTTATTTTCATTACTATCTACAACAGCAATATCTTCATTTGATAGAATCTGCAATTCCCTATATTTTACCCCCTGCTTTTCACCTAATTGTAGTACAGGACCTTCCCATGGTCTCATGATAAAAGGTTTACCTCTAACTACTAGCCCAATGTAATTCTGATTAACATCTACATCGGTTAAGTATTCCATAGTTGAAACAAATTTTGGTCTCTTTTTCTTCCTCTCCGTGAATACCTCGATCTCGAGCTTAACAGTGTTATTAGTCTGTGGGTCAAACAAGTAAATATCTCCCGCTCTCTGAAACACAATCCTTTTTCCATCTGAGCTGGCATTTCTACAGTAATAATCTGAGAAGTTAGTGTGTTTTAGTAAGTTCTCTCCCTGCATGTCCACTGAGTAAAGGTTACTTACACTCTCGTGGTCCGATAAGAAGTAGACTCTATCATTTAATATCATGGGATGGCTAATTATTCCATTTAAGCTGAGAAATTTCTTGAAAGTTTCTCCAGCATCAAAGGATATCCATAGTTCCCCTTTGGTTCCTCCTCGGTATCCTTTCCAGAAGGGTAAATCTTGATATCCTCTGGCTATTACAATAGTCTCTTTTTTTATTGAAATATTTGAAACTATTCCAAAGGGAAGTGGTTCATAACTCTCATCATTTACATTTACTTTGTAAGCCTCTGTCCACGCGTTAAATGGTGTATGGTAATCTGTTATTACCACTATCTCCTTATCTGATAGCCAGCCTGCAACCCATATGGTTGGTCTGTTGAAATATGTCACCCTTTTGGACCTACCGTCTTCTACAATAAATACATCAGCACCTTGCTTTCCGCTCCTTAACCATAATGTGGTAAAGGCTATCCTTTTACCGTCTGGGCTAATCTTAGGTTTTATGGAAACACCAGTGTCAGTTGTAACTCTAATCGGTCTCATGTCTTTCAGTGACGTAAGCCATACATCGTCATCAGTTGTAAAAGCCACAAAATCATTTCTTATATCTGGATACATGTAATACCCTTTCATTTTCCCAGCCTCTTCTCTCTATACGAAAATACTATTAGTTATCTTAACCCTTTGCCATAATAAAAAGTTTTATTTTTATTTTTAAATTACTACTTTTTTACCTATAATCAGTTGAGGGCTCAAGAAATTATACGTTGTATGTGAGATGGAATATTTTTCTATTGATCTTAATACGGGAAAGTGTAGAGTGAACTAAGCTTTGATTTTATGAATACTCCATACGCTGTCTTATAATATTAGAATTAAGTTAAAAGTTGGGGCTTATAATTTCATTATAGCTTCATAATATCAGTTTTTTAAAGAAGAGAATGTAAAAAATATCAGTTCCAGTTAAGAAGATTACTTTCTACTGTTATCATATTCTACAGCATACCAGAATGCTTTAGATATGGATTGACCTATGGACTGTTGACTATTTCTTACATCATGGATGTGGACTGTTGGCTTAGTTCTGTTATCCCATTCCCTTACTCCTATTTCTTTGTATTTCTCTTCCAATAAATAACCACGATTTCTATCTAGACCCTTAAACAAATTCCTTGTGATATAAACCTCGTTCTGCTTTACCCACTCAAATATGTAGTCTTGATAGGCGTATAAATTGGAGTCCACTAATATTACTTCTCCCTTATATTCTTGATATGTCGGTTGCCTTTGAGAGGGTACCGCAAATATTGTATGTTCATCGATGGATTTAATGTAAGAGTTGAGATAAACTTTTACCCCTAACCTCTTTAGTTCTTTCTCATAGTATTCTAATAGCTTTATGAAGGAGGCTTTCTTGTAAGGATCTTTATATTCATTGAGTTGCCCACCTAATTTGCTATCTTTTTCATAAAGTTTAACCTCAAAACCTCTTTTCGCTAAAACCCTAGCCATTTCAAGTCCTGTAACTCCTCCACCCACTATGTTAACTTCTCCTTCCCCTTTTCTTAATTCCACAAGCTCCCAGCCAAGTTCAGGGTTTACGTCGCATCTCACTTCTCTTGTAGCCATCAGTCTGCATAGTTGGTTACACCTTATACAAGGTCTTATGTTTCCACCATCCTTTACCTTTATTAGCCAATCTGGATCAGCAAGAATTTGTCTAGCTAATACTGCTGCATCTGCGAACTCTAGTACTTTTTCCGCATCATCAACTGTCAGGATTGAACCGGCAACCAATAATGTTTTTCCAAACTGATTTCTGATTACTTTAGCCTCTTCAAGATAGCTCGGCTCTTTATAGTAGAATGAAGATGAGCCCCCTAGTGGTCCGTCTCTTCCTGCGGACAAGTGGAGATAGTCTAAAAGATTCTCAACTCTCTTGACAATTTTTCCAACAGTCTCAGGATTTAATCCTTGAGCATCAAACTCAGTTGCTGAAATCCTTAATCCCACAGGTATTGAGACTACTCTTTTAACTTCCTTGATTATCTCCTCCAGAAATTTCACTCCGTCCCTGTATTCGTCTTCTCTTTTATTTGTAGCTGGAGAGAGGAATTGTGCAATTAGATATCCATGGGCTCCATGTAGCTCTATTCCATCGAAACCGCTCTTTTCAGCTCTCTCTGCGGCTTTTACGAAGTCATCTATAACTCTGTTTATGTCGTCTTTTGTCATCTCCCTTACGGGATCAATTAATGGTATGTTCGACGGTGCAATTGGACTATTACCCCATATTAAGGCTTTCCTAGTCTTTCTTCCCACATGGACTAATTGCACAAATATCTTAGTATCATGATTGTGAACTGCCTCTGTCAGTCTTGCAAATTTAGGAATAAATTCGTCTGTATATAGTCCTAACTCATTGGGTGACCCTCTAGCATCTGTTCTATTTACGTATGTGTACTCAGTTATCAGTAGTCCAAGTGAAGATCTCCTGACGAAGTATCTTATGTGAGTCTCTGTCGGATATCCCTCAGGTGTACCGAAATTTGTTATCATTGGTGACATTACTACCCTGTTCTTTAACTCAACATCTCCTATTTTGAAGGGTTCTAAAAGTCTCACAAAAAATTCTGATGGTTATCAAACAAAATAAGATTATCGCTTTTCAATGAATTTTATTTATTTTCTTAGCTAATTCAAAATCTTTTTCAGTAACTCCGCCCTCACTATGGGTTGAAAGCTCTAGCACAACCCTGTTATAATATACACATAAGTCAGGGTGATGATCCATTTCATCAGCAATAGGTTGTATCTTCCTTACGAATTCCACAGACTCATAAAAATTCTTAAACTTGAATGTCTTCTTGAGCTTATTATTTTCATAACTCCATCCTTCGATTTCTCCTAATCTCCTTTTTATTTCATTTTCATCTAGTTTCATACTTTAAATATTGGGTAGTGTAATATATTAGCCTTTAACTACTTTTCTGATTTCCTCAACTGCACTTGGGTTTTCTAATGACGATATATCTCCTAGTGGCTTATCGAGAATTATAGCCCTCAATAGCCTTCTCATAATCTTTGCATTTCTAGTCTTAGGCAGTTCCTTGACAAGAAATATTCGGTCTGGAGAAAAGGCTTTTCCTAGTTTATCCTGAGCGAAGTTAATCAACTCGTTCTCATTAATCTCTTCCTTAGTTACCGTAAAGCAGATTATTTTCTCCCCTTTCAATGGATCAGGGATCCCAACACAGGCTGATTCCAACACTTTTTGGTGAGTATTGATCACAGACTCTATTTCAGCAGGACCTACTCTTTTTCCCGAAACTTTTATTGTATCATCGCTCCTGCCTACGATGTAAAAATATCCATGGTTATCATAGTAAGCCAAGTCACCATGAACCCAAACATTGTCCCATTTGCTCCAATACGTTTCCAAATATCTCTTCTCATCTCTCCAAAATCCTCTCGTCATCCCTGGCCATACAGACAAAACCACTAACTCTCCCTCAGTATTCGGTGGTGCTCTCTCTCCAGATTCATCGAAAACATCAGCTTTTGTACCTGGGGAAGGACCATTAAACGACGACGCTTTGATTTCCTTTATCACGTAGTTTCCCAATATTCCACCTGAAATTTCTGTTCCTCCAGAGTAGTTGATTATTGGGTTATGGTCGATAAGCCTATACAGGTAATTCCAGCTCTCTGGATCTATAGGCTCTCCTGTATTTCCAGCAAGTCTAACTTGAAGCTTTCCTTCCCTTCCTTTAAATGATCTAACAAGGCTTGCTGAGAGTCCTAAAATACCGGGTTTAAAGTCTTCAGTGAAATGTGAAATTTGGTCAAATCCTGGATAGCCCTCATATAGACCTATTTGACCTCGTAAGAGTATTCCACCAAATATTAGCCACGGACCCATCATCCATCCTAGGTCAGTAATCCACGTAAGTAATTCACCATTCTTCATATCGAACTGGAAATAGATATCAGCAGCAGCCTTTATTGGAAATCCCATGTGTACGTGAACGCAGCCTTTAGGTTTTCCAGTCGTACCACTGGTGTAAATTATCATTAGAGGATCCTCAGATGCGGTCTTCTCTAACCCATCACCAGGTGTCTTTTTAACTTCATCGTATGAAATGTAGTTTACCTTTGGCTTACCTCCCCTTTCTACTACTATTTTATCTACTTGAAAGTCCTCCAGGTTTTCAGTCGGGTTTATTTCTTTATCTTTTCTCGTAGTTAGATCTGTAGTAAATATGGCTTTCATTTCACTATCTTCGAGTCTCACTTTTATTGGTTCCTTTCCAAAACCCGAGAAAAGTGGGACTACTATCATTCCTGCCCTGATAATTCCTAAGAAAATGGGAATTATTTCAGGTATCATTGGTAAATATATGCCAATTCTATCTCCCTTTTTATATCTTCTTTTGAGCCACGAGGAAACAGCCTTCGATTCATATAATACTTGATTGTACGTTAATGTCTTACTTTCACCTCTTTCGTTCATCCACCTTACTAAGGGTTTTGAAGTCTCCTCTAGTTGATTTGTGATATTAATTTTCCCGTCGACAAACCATTTAGCCCATTGTTTACCTTTACTTAAGTCCAGTGTTTGCGTGTATGGTTTTTCAAAGTTTAACTTCAATACGTTTTTTACGAAATCATCCCAAAAAGCCTCACTATATGTGAACTCATGGAATTTCTCTAAATCAGGAATATTCCTGGAAATCATGTATTGATAAACATTGCTTTTTTCAATCCATTCTTTGCCTGGAACCCAGCTCATCATATTATATTAGAGAGGGTTAGATTTAAAGTAATACATATATAAAATAAATTATATTTTATTTACAAAATGAGGAAAGCCTCACCATTTATGGGCGAGTAAGTCAGGAAAATCCTTCATGTCATACTTGAATTTGGATATAACTTCTGGATAGCTCCTTACTTTATGTGGTTGTTATAGTACTTTCTCTTTAACGGAACATGGCTCGATTTCTCTTCATTAAATAATCATAATTAAGTTGAATCTAATTTATATTCTACGAAGGTTAAAGTATCTATTATGAAAAGAGGAGTCTCAGGATTAATAAAAGGAAAGTCCACAATGGACGGTGCTGGGGTAAAGTTGTACAGAGTATTTGGGGGTATGCATACAGTTGAGTATACCGATCCATTTCTGTTGCTAGACTTCTTCGGTTCATCTAATCCTTCAGATTATCTTGCAGGATTTCCATGGCATCCTCATAGAGGTATAGAGACTGTAACTTTGCTTTACAAAGGAAAGGTGGAACATCAGGACAGTGAGGGGAATAAAGGTGTGATTTATCCTGGGCAGTCTCAGTGGATGACAGCGGGAAGCGGAATTTTCCATCAGGAAATGCCTAGACCATTGGAGGGTACGGAAATAGCTAGGTATAATCAAAAACCTGAGGACATGTATGGTCTACAATTATGGGTGAATTTGCCGTCTAATATGAAAATGTCAGATCCTGTATACAGAGATGTTAAACAATTACCGAAAGAGAGGTTTGACTTCGGAGAGGTTCAGATACTATCAGGTAAGTTTATGGGTATTGAGGGTCCTGTAAGAGTTAAGAGCCCAGTTGACCCAACATATCTAGACGTGTTATTGGATGGGGAAGTTAAAATACCTGTAAAGAACGGCTACACAGTGTTAGTTTATGTCGTTGAGGGGAAGATAAGGACTGTAAATACCCCATATATTGACTCTGGAAACTTAATCATTTTTGATAGGGAGGGAGACGAGGTTGATCTCTCAGGAAATGGTAGATTCATATTAATCTCAGGTAGACCTTTAAATGAGCCTGTGTATTGGTATGGACCCATTGTTATGAATAGTGAAGAACAAATCTTAGAAGCTTTAAATGATCTTAGGAATGGGACTTTTGTAAGGAAGAAAGAGCCTTTACATGAAGACTTTTGAGAGGACAAGAAATATTTCTAATTATACATATTTTTCTTTTTACTCATAAAAAAAGCTTTTTCCATTAAATACATTAAGTTTTTAATTAAGATCGAGAATATTTAGGTAATGAAGAAGCATTTAAACAGAGTTAAAGTTTTGATAGCTCATGATAAGTGTTGGACTTCATCTGTTGACCTCAGTGGTTACACTATTAATTATCATGTTTACCCTGAGAAAGGCTACTTGAGGGCTAGAGTTATTTTTCCTTCCTCAAGGAAAAACGAGTTAAGTAAGATGAAAAGAGCAAAGGACAAAGGTATATTAAGGATATTACAAGTTAACCAATTTGATTCCGATATATATGTAGATTTCCTTAACACTTATAGGAATTCTATAGCAGGTCTACTATACGATTATGAGACGTTGTTTCTGAGAAATGAGCTTAGGGAAGAGAAAGAGCTATGGGACTTCATAACTACAAGTACTGCAGTTAATGAGATAATTGATCAACTTAATAGCCATGGAGAGCTAATTGAGACAAAAGTGGATCAAGTAGACGATATGTTCTTTCCTTATCTATCCCCATCGCAGGTAAGGGTACTGAAAGCCGCCTTCGAATACGGATATTTAGACTACCCCAGGGATGCTAATGCCGATATGTTGGCAGAAAGGCTAAACATAAGTAAGGTGACGTTTTTATACCACCTGAGGTCAGCTGAAAAGAAATTAGTTGAGTTTTACTTGACTCATTTAACCTAAAGGGATGAATGTCTTTCATAGTTTTTAGCTTATTCCTCTAACTTGTTTTATTGTCCTATTTTATTTTATTTTTAACTAAATGTATATTATGAGCGAAGTACTCCGACTATCGCATGTTTGTGTCAGAGTAGTAGATATGGAGAAGTCTCTTTTCTTTTACAGGGATCTACTAGGTTTCCATGAAACCGAAAAGAACGGTGATTACATATATCTGAGGGGATACGAGGAAGGACAGCATCATAGTTTGGTACTCAAGAGGGCAGAATCACCTGGGTTATCCTATATAGCCTATAGGGTAAGAAACGTGGATAAGATTAAGGAAAAGCTTGAGGCTACTGGGCTTAAGACGAGAAAATTTGAGGAAAAAGGAGTGGATAACGCAATAATCTTTTCTGACATTGGTGGAATACCTACAGTATTCTATGAAAATATGGAGTACGTTGATGACATTAGAATGAAGTTTCACATACATAAGGGAGTTTCACCCATAAGATTAGCTCACGTAAATCTCATGGTGGATTCTAATGTTTTTGAGGACGAAATAAAATTCTACCAGAGTTTGGGATTTTATGAAACTGAGATTTTTCTAGATAAGGAAGGAAAGAAGATGATCTCGTGGCTGAGTAAGTCTGGTGACTCTCATGATCTAGCTATATCAAAATCGTCCAAAAAGACACCCGGATTTCATCATTTTACATATTACGTACACGATTTAAGGGACGTTATAAGAGCTGCAGATATAATGGCTTCAGCAGAGCTATGGGACTACATAGAGAGAGGTCCTGGAAGGCATGGTGTTACCCAAGGAGTATACATTTACCTGAGAGACCCGAATGGCGGAAGACTAGAGTTCTTCACGGGTGATTATGTAGTTTTAGACCCAGATAAGTGGAAACCAGTAGTTTGGACTTATGAACAATTTAGATATAGGAGTGACTACTGGTCGAGACCTATACCCGAGTCTTGGTTAAATGAATGGATTCCCGTAGAGGATCCCTTTACGGGTAATTTAAGGGGGTGGAATACATGATTAGAAGGGGAGAAGAATATATTAAAAGTCTGAAGGAAGGAAATCACGGAGAAGTTTACTATAATGGTGAAAAAGTTGAAGACATAGTAAACCATCACGCATTTAAAATACCTATTAAGACAGTAGCCAAATACTATGATCTACATTGGGAAGATGACGCCTTAAGAATCTACAACAGAGATGTCGGTGAAGACACAAGTATATCTTTCTTCCGACCCAGGTCAAAAGAAGACCTGAAGAAAATGAGGGTAGGTTTAAACAGGATTTATGACAACTACTATGGCTTTTTCGGAAGGAGCCCAGACTATCTCAATATATGGAGTATGGTATTTTATGCACATGCAGAGGATTACTTTGGGAAAGTATTTGGAAGTAAAATAATGGAGAATGTGATAAATATATATAAAGAAGCCACTAAGAAAGACCTATTCTATACTCACGCTATTGTAGCCCCAATGTATGACAGATCAAGACCACCATCTCAGTGGGAGGATCCATATATTCAGATCGGTGTTGTCAAAGAGACTAATGAGGGAGTGATAGTTAGAGGTGCAGCGATGATATGTACTGCAGGACCTTATGCTGAAATGCTATGGTATTTGCCTAACATAAGGAGAGATAGTGATCCTAGGTATGCTATATTTTTCTCCATACCTGCAAATTCAAAGGGTGTAAAATTCATAACAAGGAGAGGCTTCTATCCCAGGGAGAATCTAGGAGAATTTGAGTACCCAATATCTTCACGATTTGAGGAATCTGATGCAATACTGGTTTTAGATAATGTTCTAGTTCCATGGGATAGGATAATATTTTACAAGAAGCCAGAAGAAATTGAAGGGTTTATGTGGCACACTGTTCAACTAAGGACATGGTTTAATTGGCATTTCGCGATTCAACACTACTCTAGACTGAAGTTCTACGCTGGATTAGCCATGACTATTGCAGAGTCAGTTGGTATTAATAACTTCATTAATGTTCAAGAAAAGTTGGGAGAAATACTGATTTATCTCACTTTGAATGAGGCAGCACTGATAGCAGCTGAGGAAAACGGAGAATACTTACCAAACATATATAGACCCAATCCTTATATCTCCATCACAGCTAGTCATTTCAACATGAGGGCTTTACCTAGAGTTGACGAAATCCTTAGGCTTATTTCAGCTGGTTCATCTATACCCATACCCGCAGGTATAAGGGATTTTGAGAACCCTGAGGAAAGGGCAATGCTGGAGAAATACCTTGCGTCTAAGGGTCTACCAGCTCTTGAAAGGGTAAAGCTATTCAATTTATTGTGGGATGTTATCGGCTCTGAGAGTGGTATGAGATATGAACAATATGATAGGTTTAGTAGAGGAGATCCTACAATAAGATGGGCTCAGATGTACACTGAGGTGTTTAAGGATAGGAAGAGGGAATATGTGAAATTGGTAAGGGATATCATGGATCAGATGCCTAATCCTAAGGCGTAATGAAAATGAAATTAGCTTTCTTTGAGTATCAAGGAAAGGTAAGATTGGGAGAAGTCATAGGAAATAATATTATCGAAATGGAGAGTGTTAATAAGGAGCCTAAAGGTGGAAGTTATGATATCCGATCTGTAAAGATTCTTCCTGTCCAAAC
This sequence comes from Sulfolobus acidocaldarius SUSAZ, assembly GCA_000508305.1. Lineage (NCBI taxonomy): Archaea > Thermoproteati > Thermoproteota > Thermoprotei > Sulfolobales > Sulfolobaceae > Sulfolobus > Sulfolobus acidocaldarius. The sequence goes on along the minus strand of CP006977.1, from coordinate 1,973,202 downwards.
TACTTCAATTTTTTGTGTTTTGGTCAATTCCTATAAAATGCTGGGTGCCTCAAGTAAACAGGAAGGAAAAGAGATGCTGGGTACTCCTAAATTTTTCATTAAGCTCCCTTCTATCGCAGTTGGAAACGGAGATGTAGTTTATGCCCCTAAGAGTGGTATTAGACCTGAGGTGGAAATAGGTATAATTGTTAAGGAAAAATTAAGGAACATAAATTCTGAAAAAATAGATGATTACATCCTGGGTTACACTGTATTTAATGACGTTACGGCTCCGGGTGAGGCTAGTAAGGATTGGTATTATGCGAGGAGGAGGGATCCTAATGATGGAGTAGTGAAACGAATGATTATCAGGGGTGCCCACTTTAGGAATAAGAATAGGGATACATTTGCAGTTTTAGGTTCTATTATAACTACTCCTGATGAGGTTAAGTTGGATAGACTTAGGATGACGAGTGTTTATAATAATAAGGTAATTCAAGACAGTACAACTGAAGAGTTCATATTTTCTCCCGAGGAGATTATAAAGGAGCTCTCCACCATACTCACAATACCGCAATTAAGTGTTATAACAACTGGAACTGTAGGGTATTCTGGTGCTGAAGATACGTCTGAATACAAACTTGAGGCTAAAAATACTACTATGGAAGTGCACGTAGAGAGAATAGGTTCCCTAGTTAATCCTGTTAAAGTTATATAAATTGTCTGATGAATATTTTTAATTTAGCTACTTTTTATAATACCTATTTATTTAACTTGTTTGATTATGACTTTAAATATTATTATGGTGAATAAAAAATTGTGAGAATTTTATGAGTAAGGAGAATAAGTATGATTCAATAAATTTTGAAGAGTCACCCGCTTACCCTGAATATAATGTATATCCCCCAATATGGGATTTCGATAACGAGAGAGCATGGCAACTGTATAGGAGGGCTAAAAAAGAGCAGTGGGACGAAGATAATATTGATTGGAAGAGAGTAAAGGAGTGGATGTCTGGATTAGACAGGAAACAGAGACTGGCTATAGCCTATTGGTATGGTCTTTTATCAAACTTCGATCACGCGACCCCTGTATTCGCTTATGCAGTAGTAAAATCATTTGAGCACCATTTGGATACTGCAGTCAGAGGAATACTTACAACCATAACCTGGGACGAAAATAGGCACAACTTAGTTTGTGGACTAGCAATAAAGAATGCAATGGAAGGTTTCCCATTGAATTTCAAACCTCAAGATGATCTTGAGAAGAAGGCAATGTTAAATGTCCAATGGGTTTGGTGGAATGGATCAAGATATTGGAAAGCTTACTTAGACGCTTACAAGAAGTACGCTCTTGATGTATTATTCACGTCATTTATGATGGGAGAGGCAGCAGCCACAACAGTATTCACTAGCATGGGAAAGAATGCTAAGAATGAGGAGTTTTCAAAGATTTTTAAGAATACAGCTGTTGATGAAACACGTCACTATGCCTTTACCCATTTGATTATGACCCAGAATGCCCCTAATATGAATGAAGATAGGAAAAAACTGGTCACAAAGCAAATTAGGGCTGGCTTTGTGTTCCTATCACTAATTACTTACAAACCCCCTAAGGAATTTTGGAAATTACCTCCTTGGTTCCTGGAGGTCCATCAGAGAATGGAAGATCTAGCTAGAGATGCAGGCTTCTATATTCCCACAGAGAAAGAAAAGGAGGAGGCATGGAAGGAGGCTGTGCTTAGAGTAGGCGCTTCCTTGAAGAGATATGGGATAAAATTACCTGATATGCCTGAACTTGGTATAAGTGGAGAGGAAGTAAAGGATATAAGTGAGGACGACTTCATTCCAGTGTTCTAAGGGTGTAACGGTTTTGAAAGTAGACGGGCTACCGATAACATACAGCTATAAAATAACCTATCCAGACCAATTCCTAGAGAAATTAAAGGAGGGTAAGGTAGTAGCTACAAGGTGCGTCAGCTGTAACTCTGTATATTTCCCCCCTCAAAAGGACTGTTCAAATTGCGGTTCAGATAAAATGGAATGGGTTGAATTACAGAGCGAAGGGGAGCTAATGACCTATAGCATTGTGTCTCAGAAACCTCAAGGATTCGAGAAGTATCCAGATTACGTGATTGGAATAGTTAGACTCGGAGAAGTAAGTGTGATGGCTTGGGTTAAGGGAAGACCAAGAGTAGGGAGTAAAGTAAGGATATCTACAGACGGTCAGAGGATAATCGCTGAGGTGGTAGAATGAGTGGATATGATGAAACTAATCCTAGACTACTCTCTAAGAACGACATAATGAAGATCCAACAAAAGAGATTGAGAAGGCTTATAAACTACGTATATGAAAATTCCCCGTATTATAGGAAGCTTTTTCAGCAGAGAAGAATTTCTCCTGAAGATATAAAAACAGTGGAAGATTTAAGAAAACTCCCTTTTACTACAAAAGAGGAGCTTAGAGATAAGGCATACCCATATGGCGGAGAATTTCTAGCTGTACCGTTTGAAAAGGTTGCAAGGTTTCATATGACCTCTGGAACTACAGGTATACCGACTGTAAACGCTTATACAACTTATGATATTGAGGTTTGGTCTAACCTGGTAGCGAGGTGTCTCAAAACTGCTAACGTAAACAAGAATGATATAATGATGAATATTTACGGTTACGGTTTATTTACAGGAGGGATTGGTCTTCAGCAGGGGGCTGAGAAAATAGGAGTAAAGGTGATTCCGTGGAGTGCAGGGAGAACTGAAGGAATGGTCAAGGCTATAAAGGATTTTAAAGCTACTGTGATAACCGGAACACCATCATATGAACTGGTAGTAGCTGAGACGATCAAAAAACTGGGCATTGACCCAACTACGTTGAATTTGAGACTTGCCATTCCGGGGGCAGAGGCAATGACCTCGGAGATGCTAAAGAGGATAGAAAGTGAATTAGCCTTAAAGGAGGGTGCGAGAGAAATATATGGTTTTACAGAGGCTATGGGACCAGGTGTCTCTCAGGAGTGTCCTTATGACGATCATAAAGGGATGCACATATGGACAGATCATTTTATCGCTGAGATAGTCGATCCAGAAACTGGAGAAGTTTTAGATGAGGGAGAAGAAGGAGAGTTAGTTATAACAACTCTTTCTAAAGAAGCTATGCCCCTGATTAGGTATAGAACAAGGGACATTACTAAGATTACTGAAAGCGATGACGATATCCCTTACCCTAAAATAAGTATAATAAAGGGTAGGATTGACGATGTCATATTTTACAAAGGGGTGAAGATATACCCTTCTGCTATAAACCTAGTTTTAATGAAGTATTCAGAGATTGCCGAATATCAAGTGGTTTTTGACAGGAGATGTAATGAACATAAAATGATACTGAGATTAGAGGTCGAGAATCCTTCTAACGAGTTGAAGCATAAAATAGTGGAGGAAATAAGGACAGTTGCTTTCGTGACACCGGAAATAGAGTTCATAAAGGTAGGGTCTCTGCCCAGATTTGAGGGTAAGAGTAAGAGGGTAATTATTATGGAATAGGGATTTACTGTGAACCTCAGAGAAAGCAATTTTGCAAAATATCTCCATTTAAAATTAGAGGAAATAAGGGAAGGTTACGTCAAAGTATCTGCTGAAGTTAGGGAAGAAAACCTCAACATACATGGGAACGTTCATGGTTCTTTTATATTTGCTTTAGCTGATACTGCCTTTGAATACATAAGTAACTTCTCAAGGGATTCCGTAGCCCTTCATATGGACATAGATTTTAGAAGACAAGCAACTTTAGGTGAGAAAATAATTGCGGAAGGTTTTGAAGAGAGTAAGGGTAAAACTACTTCGCTATATAGAATAGTGGTTAAGAACGAGGATGGGAAAATAATTGCCCATGTCACGGCTCTAGCTTATCACTTGGATTCTGTAAAAAAAGAACAGAGTAATAAGGGAGAAAACAAGGTTTAGATTCCTCCTTATGAACACGTATTTTTCATCTTCTGAGAACCATAACATATGCATAGTGACCTGTCCCTCCCACATTATGAACCAGTCCAGTGTACCTTTTAAGTGGTTGTTGTAAATTCCCTGCTTCTTCTCTAAGCTGTTTGGTTATCTCATAAATCATTGACAAGCCAGTAGCACCCAAAGGATGACCTTTGGACTTTAAGCCTCCAAATAAATTCACACCAACTTTTCCTCCTTTTTCGCTTTGTCCTTCCTCTATAAACTTTCCTCCTTTACCTTTCTCTACAAATCCTAGGTCTTCGTACCCCATTATTTCTGCTATGGTAAACGCATCATGAACTGTAGCAACTTCTATACTATTAGGTGTAATATCAGCCATTTTATAAGCATCCTGAGCAGCTAATGTCGTAGCCTTAAATCCCAACCACTCTCCTCTTCTCGCAACATATGCGTAGTCATTAGCAAATCCTACTCCACTAATCCACACTGGTGAATCTATCTTTAGCTCTCTCACCTTCTCTTCCGAGGCAAATATTGCTGTTGCTGAACCATCACTAATTGGACATGCATCAAGAAGCTTTATGGGCCATGAAATAACCCTAGACTTTAACACTTCCTCAACTGTGACAGGTTTTTGGAAGTGAGCCTTAGGATTACTTGCTCCATATTTGTGTGCCTTAACCGATACTAGAGCCATTTGTTCTTCTGTGGTACTGAAGACTGCCATGTGTCTAGTAGCGTAAAGAGCATAGTAGGTAGGAAATGTAGTACCGTAAAAGTGATATTCCCACTGGTAGTTTCCTCCCCTTCCTCCTACTGCTAAAGAGGTTGAAGTATCGACCTCAGTCATTTTATCTACGCCCACAGCCATAGCTATTTCAGCTAGACCAGATGCTACTAGGGAATAGGCTGTTAGAGCAGCCGCGAGACCGGTCGCACACATAGCCTCTACTCTCATGGGTACTTTTCCTGTTAAACCTGTGTATTCAGCTACAATAGGTCCTGGATAAAGTTCAACACCTCTATATGCAGTGCTACCTAATATCACCGTATTAACATCTTTCTGGGTTACTCCAGCATCTTCAAAGGCTTCCTTAATCGACTCCCAAGCTAATTCCTGGATACTTACGTCATCTCTCTTTCCAAACTTAGAGTGTCCTACACCTATAACTGCGACCTTTCTCATATTTTTAAACTAGCGTTTGATAATTAATAAACTCTTATTTGAAATACGAGATTATATATTACGTTATTGATATATTAGATGTGTCATCAAAACTCACCTCTAAATATGTTATTATAGGAAGTGGAATAGCCGGTTATCACGCGTTAAAAGAGATGTTAAACATAGACCCTAAGGCAAATATTACACTAGTTACTAGTGATAATGCTTTACCTTACGATAGACCTCCGTTATCTAAGGAGTATATGAGAAGTGAAAGGGATAGGGACAGTTTATTCTTTGAAAAGCCTGAATTTTATCAACGGGATAACCTGAAAGTAATGCTTAACACTACGGTCGAAAGGTTAAATGTGAAGGAGAAGTTTTTAACGCTCTCCACAGGACAAACACTGAACTTTGATAAATTGCTCATAACAACAGGGGGAAAGCCTAGAAAACTGGGTATCCATGGCGAGAATCTCAATGGAGTTCATTATCTTAGAACTTTAAGTGATGCAGATTCAATTAAGGAGGATTTGAAATATAGCAAAAAGCCAGTAATTGTTGGGGCAGGGTTCATAGGTGTTGAGGTAGCCGCTAGTCTTAGGAGCCTAGGTTTTGAGCCTGTAGTAATAGAGGTAAAGCCTTTCATATGGAGTACGTTTGTGGATGAAAAAGTTTCTGAAATGGTAAGGAAGTACTTTGAGAATAAGGGCGTGACTTTCCTTCTTAATGAAAGTATTAAGGAATTCGAAGGAAGCCAGAGGGTTAATAGTGTCATAGTATCTAGTGGAAAGATAATTGAGAGTAGTATGGTTCTTGTGGCTGTAGGTATAAGCCCTAATGTCGAGATTGCTAGGGAGTTACAAGTTAACAACGGAATATTAGTGGATGAACATCTAAAAGCTAAGGAGGACATATATGTTGCGGGAGATGTGGCTAATATTCTGGATCCAGTTTCAGGGAAAAGAAGGAGGATAGAACACTGGAATAACGCGTATTATACTGGTCAACTTGCTGCGAGAAATATGATGGGTCATAATGAGAGTTATAACTTTTTGTCTACAGTTTGGTCCGATATATTTGACCTCCATATAGAGTCTGGTGGGGAGACAACTGGTTATGATGAATATGTTATGAGGGGTAATTTTGACAAAAAATCATTGAACGTAATTTATATCAAAGGAGGGTTAGTTATAGGTTATGTTGCGTTCAACAGAGATATGAGTGAATTAGAGGCTATAAATAAGCTAATTCAGGATAAGGTAGACATAAAGAGTAAGATAGATAAGCTGAAGGATGAATCCTTTGACATAAGGAAATTATGATCATAATTTTGTTATGAATTTTTATTTTTGTAGGTAGCTTAAATATTGATGTACGAGACAATAAAACTCGAGACGAAGGATAAAAAGATTGGTATCATAAAATTAAATAGACCTGACAGGCTCAATGCAATAAACTTTAAAATGGTGGATGATCTGGTTAATGCCCTTGATGAACTAGAGAAGTCCCCAGTAAAAGTGGTGATAATTACAGGAGAAGGTAAAGCTTTTTCAGCTGGTGCAGATGTAAAAGAAATGGTTGACACTCCTTTAAAAGAAATTGTACTTAAAGGTCATATGCCTTTATGGGAGAAGATGAGGTCTTTTAAGAAACCTGTAATAGCTGCTGTTAATGGTGTGGCAGCAGGTGGAGGACTGGAACTTGCTATGGCTTGTGATATAATCATTGCATCTGAATCAGCTAAATTTGGTCAGCCTGAGATTAACCTGGGTATAATCCCTGGCGCAGGTGGTACACAGAGATTGACCAGAACAGTAGGAAAGTACAACGCGATGAAAATAGTGCTGACCGGAGAACTCATTTCTGCTAAGGAGGCTAAAGACATGGGATTAGTGGTTAAGGTTGTTCCTGATGGTTCGCTAATAGATGAGGCTATTAGATTAGCTAATGAAATAGCCTCAAAGCCCTTATTCTCCTTAATTTTAGCAAAGGAAGCTGTAAATAGGGCTCTAGAGACTAATCTTCAACAAGGTTTAGATATAGAGAGGAGAAACTTCTATGTAGCTTTAGCTAGCGAAGAAGCTAAAGAGGGTATGAAGGCATTTCTGGAGAAGAGAAAACCCAGGTGGGAAGAATGATAGTTGAGAACAAAGATGGTTATGCAATAGTAAAGTTCGATAGACCTGAGAAATTGAATGCACTTAACCTAAAAACAAGGAATGATATGATATCGATACTAAGAAAATTAAACGCTGATCCTACTGTTAAGTCAGTAATTCTAACTGGAGAAGGTAGGGGATTTTGTGTAGGAGCTGATTTAAGTGAGATGGTTGAAGATATTTACTCTGATCTCAAGTATACCTTCCAGCCAATTATCAATGAAATAAGAAACCCAAATAAACTATATATTTCTGCTATTAACGGAGTGGTAGCAGGTGCATGTCTAGGAATAGTGCTCTCTACAGATTTCAGAATAAGTAAAAAAGATGTAAAGTTTGTGACAGCTTTTCAAAGAATTGGTCTTACCTCAGATACGGGAGTAGCTTACTTTTTAGCTAAACTATTGGGCGTGAAGTCGTATGACCTGTTAATTCTAGGAGGAGAATTCACGGCAGAAGATGCTGAAAAGTGGGGTTTAGTAAAAATATCTGAAGATCCTCTGTCAGAGGCTGTTAAGTTAGCTCAAAGAATTTCTGCAGGTCCATTCTTAACTTATGTGGCAGGAAAGAAGATGGTGAATAAGATATTATTTGAGGACATGGATGATTTTCTTGAGTACGAAGCATTGTTACAAAGTGAGTTAGGCAAGACTGAGGACTTTAAAGAAGGAGTTCAATCATTCATAGAAAAACGTGAGCCCAAGTATAAAGGCAGGTAATATTTTTTAAAAACTACTTCTAAATTTGACCTTCATGTTTGTTTTATCCGTGGCTAAAATAAAAAGTTGAATTTAAACTATCTAATCTATAGTACAGTTTTCAAATGATTATACTTTAGTTTTTAGGTTTATACATAGTCGATAAGTATTTAAACTCAAATTGTAATATATAAGTGAGAAAATGAGTGAACAAGTAACATTACGAATAGCCAGAAAAGAGGATTGGCAACAAATATATCAGCTTTACTCCTCTCTGACTGATGAAGACCTCTACTTACGCTACTTCCACCTATACAAACCTACTGAAGATGATGCAAAGAAGATTGCAGACTGTTTGGATCATAGGACTATAGTAGTCGAGTATAAGGGTAAAATAATTGCTGAGGGCTCGATCTATAAAGATGGAGAATTCGCTCTAGTGGTTCATCCAGAGTACAGACAATTAGGCCTTGGTACAAAATTAGTATTAGCATTGATAAGCGAAGCAAAGAAAATGGGAATATCAAAGGTGAGATTTTACACACTCGCTGAAAATACTCCAATGATTAAGATAGGAAGAAAACTGGGATTTAATGTAAAACTTAATAGCGATGAAGTTTACGCTGAAAAAGACATCGAGAAAGAGAATGTAGTATTAACCCTTGCATAAGGAAAACTGTTTAAATTTCTCCCTCTCATCTAATTTTATATGTTAAAAGAGTTAAGACAGGAGTTAAGTAATTTAAACGAGAAAATATTAAATCATCCCTTTATACTGAGGGCAGAAAGTGGAGATTTACCATTAAGCAAACTCGAGTTGTTTTATGACCAGCAATGGTATATTGTAAATTATGATTTACGATCACTGGCGATCATGGTAAGTAGGGCTAACCAGCAAGATGAGCTAGACTTCTTTCTTTCAATTCTTCAAGGTGATTATGAAGGCCTAAAAATACTCAGAGAAGTCGCAAAGAAAACTTACTCACCACTTCCTAGTGCTATATCCTACACGCATTATCTATCGTGGTTGGCAAATTATGGTAATCCCGGAGAGCAAGCTGTAGCATTAACAGTTAACTTGCCGGTCTGGGCAGACAATTGCAGAAGGCTTGCTAATGCTTTTAAAGGTAAAGCTGATGTAAGGTTTCTTGATCTCTTCGTAAAAGTCAAAATTGATGATGATCAAGTCGAGACTATAGTCTCAAGATATTTAGGAAGATATAAAGAAATATCTACAATAATACAATTTTATGAGTTACAATTTTGGAATAGCTTACTATAAACCAATTCCGGTATAAAAATTCATCAATTTTTAAAACCATATATATATTTTAGATAAAAAATTTAAACAATAGACTTCCTTTTTCTAACATTCAATTTATTAACTGGTTATATCTATCTATCATATGGAAAGCTGGACAAGAGAAGCAAAGCTTGCCCTAACTTCCCAATTTTTAGGATTCATGTTAGATGCCTACGATCTACTATTTGTATCAGCCCTGACACCATATATAGAGAAGAACCTAGTACCACCAGGCTTAACAGGTCTTGTAGGATATTTCGTGACGTTAGCATTAGGACTAGGACTCACTCTCTTAGGAAGACCCTTAGGAAGTGCTATATTCGGTAACTTCGGTGACGTATGGGGTAGAAGAAGGACATTAATGATAACTATAGTAGGTTTTTCAGTGTTTAGTGCATTAATTGGGCTTTTACCAACATATGCCGCAATAGGAGTAGCTGCCTCAATTTTATACGCACTGTTAAGATTCATAGAAGGAATATTTGTAGGAGGAGAATATGCCGTAGGACATCCATTCGCCATAGAATATGCACCGAGTAGATGGAGAGGACTAGCAAGCGGTATTGCCCAAGGTGCATTCTCATGGGGAACTGCTCTAGGTGCTGGAATAGTCTATCTATTTATTTCAATTTTAGGAGATAAAGCAATGAGTGACTATGGATGGAGATTAGTCTTTTTCACTGGTCTAATCCCTGCAGCAATTGCTTTCATAATAAGGTACCTAGTACCTGAAACTCCTGTTTTCAGAAAGGCTCTGAGTGAGAGGAAACTAGAGAGAATTCCATTCTTCTCGCTGTTCAGACCACCAACATTATACACGTTCTTAAATGTCTTCGTGTTAATGACTGGACTATTCTTCAGCTCTTATTCACTATTTGATTTCGCTACTGGAGTACTCACTAAGGCTGGTTTGTCAACACAAGAGGCTTCACTCTATTACTCTTTAGCAGGTGTATTTGCGGCTATAATTGCTACACTATGGGGTTTATCTTCAGATTTCATTGGAAGAAAGAAGGCTTTTCTGATAGCTGCAATTGTAACTATTATTTTAGCAACGCCCTCATTCTATCTGTGGTATAATGCTGCCAAAGCTAATGATGCTGGATTGTTATTCCTTGGTTCGTTCTTGATAGGTTGGTTAACTCAGTGGCCTTGGGGACTTGTACCAGTATATCTTTCAGAAAGATTTATAACAAAGAGAAGAGCTAGCGGTGTCGGTTTCGGTTATAGTTCTGGAGTATTTATATCAGCTTGGATGCCAATATATTCTATACCATTGTCAGCATATTTTGCTGGTATTGAGGGAGGAGACCCATGGTTTGTTGCTGCATTCTTCCTAATGTTAAGTGCTGTAATTTATGGAATAGCTGCTTTAGTAGGACCTGAGACTAGAACAGTGGATCTGTATTGGACAGAGGAAAGTCAAAAAATAAGGTAAAGAAGAAAGTCTCTTATTATTATTTTTTATTTTTGTCTAAGTCATCTAGTTTTTTCTACTATCACTTGTAAGATCGATAGTCCATGATTCAATATAGCCTCTTTCAGAGAGTATTCTAGTTCACTAACTTCTTCTATTATTTTGTAGAAACCTCCATATGCTTTAACCCCCTCTCCTATATTATATCTTTTGAAATCTGCTCCAGGATAGTTCTGCCTTTTTCTTGCCTCTCCCTCAGGATATACATGGACTGTGGCTTCTGCACTTGCAAGCCAACCTCCATTGTCATAGATTATCACTGTAACATCACCCCCATAACTCCTCACTGCATAATAGAATGCATCAGGAACTCCAAATATAAAGGATCCATCACCTACAGTAGCTATTACTTTTTTGTTTGTGGCTAGACTGAAACCGAAGGATGCACCTAAACTCCAACCCAAATGACCAAATGCGGGATCTGAGAAGTATTGTCCAAAATGCAGTTTAGCATATTTCGGATTGAACGGGTATTCATTAAATATGGCGTATTGGTCTCCCAGCAGTTCCTTAGAGAGCTTGGTGATCATATAAGAGAGTAATCTAGGATGTATTTTATCCCTCCCTTTGGACAATCTCTCTATCTCTTCGGTCTTCTTCTTATCTTGTTCTCTTCTAATTTCTAATACCTTCTCCTTCCACTCTTTCTTTTCGGTCACTCTTAATTTGGAAAATAAATCTGAGACAGTTGATTGTATACATAGGTCGCAGGGAAATCCATAGAAAGGTATATAAGAATAAGAGGGATCTACGTCTACCCTTATTACCTTAGCATCTATTTTTCCGACCTTCTTAGGTATCCATGGCACTTCATTTTCTACAACGATCACTAAATCCGAATTTTTTATGTCAAACTCATATAACCCAAAGTCACCTTCGTAGTTTACCACTTCCCCGATGTAATGTACTACAGGGATTCCTGTGTTATCAACAAATTTCTTCATCTCATCAAACCATTCCTTTCTTCTACCTGCCCTCCAGGTGAGTATTATAGGTCTTTCACTTTCCTCGATCATCCTTTGGGCTATCTTAATGTCCTCTAATCTAGCTCCAGGTTCAAAGGTTGATAACTTCCTTGATATTCGAGACTGTGTCTTTTCTACGCTTACTTCTCTAGGAATCGTTATGTAAACTGGTCCTCTTGGTTCACTGTAAGCTAGCTGAATCCCTCTTGCTATAGCCTCAGGAATTTGTTCAACTTTTCTTATTTCGAAGTCCCATTTTATCCATTGCCTTACCACTGTCCCTTGGTCTCTAGCTTCCTGGGTCCAGTGGATTCTGAGATTTCTACTTCCCTCATGTCCCTCCTCCGTATAAGGACTTCTACCTGCTATAACTATAAGTGGAATCCTTGACGTGTAAGCATCTACAATTATACCTAGTGCGTTCAATGTTCCCGGAATGGTATGCACTGCTGCTACTCCAGTTTTACCCGCAAGTGAGTAGCCCATAGCAGCTGCAGTAGCTGTTATTTCATGTGGTACAACAATAAACTCAGGCAAAGTTCCATCTTTTGCTTTCTCCTCAATAAACGCTGCATAATCCGTACCTGAAACTATAAATATTTTATCAACTCCGCCCAACTCTTTCAAATTTTCCAAAAATACTTTGGCACCAGATTCCATAATGTATAATATAAATTCAGGTATTTATACCCAATACTGAAGGAAATTCTTCTACATGTGGGCTGAATTAAAGAAAGGAAAGTGAGTATCTGACCCACTCCCCGCCCTAAAGGGCGAGGTTTGTAATTCTTTTATCATATAAATTAAGGTTGAATATTTCAGATGGAGAACAGTTCGTATCGTAATACTAATTCTAAAGCACTCTCCTTTTAGTGTAAAAAGACATTATTAACATAAATAACCCTATCATTTTTATTACATCTCCAGCTACAGAGACTATGCCTAAGTTTATTAGATACATGGGAAGCCCTATCGTGTATATTAGTGCACCATAGAAAAATAATGAGGAGAATAGTCTATTCACGTTATAAAGCGAGAGATATATAGAGATTCCTGCAATAGGCTCAAACATATAACCTAATATTAACGTTTCAATTCCAATAAACTGATTCAATTGGATTAGTATAAGTCCAGCAAAGGCTATGATTATTGCTAATGCTCCAAATACTCTCATAAAGAAACTTTTCTTGAGGTTCGATCTAGAATATGTGATATAAGAGGGTAGGGCTAAGATAAATATTATCCACATCAGTAATTTAGATGTGGTTGAAAATAGGTACTGAAGTCCATTTATGAGGACTAATATAAGTTCAACTAAAATAAATGCTGATGCTATGATACTAATCATATTCCCCCTGTATATCCTTTCACTCATAATTCATAGTCCAACTTTATATAATTTAAAAGATCATTTCAAAATTTATTACACATTTGATCTCACTCTAAATTCCTCGGAAGATATTTAGTAGACATGCCTAACTTTATCGTCCTTATAGTAAAATTATGTCTATTCAAAACGAGGAAGATTAACACAGCTGAAATGAAAAATATTGACGATAAAGGAAGATTTACAAATCGCATAAAGTAAGAGAGGGCTGACAATATTGGTATTGGGAAAAACTTCCCGTAATTATATCGGGATGTCGAATATGTAATACAGTTAAAGAAGAAGGGTATCATAACCCCGAAAGCGAAAGCATGTATTTGCTCTCCCAGAAAGAGTGAGGAAAAAGATACAACTACGGCTACAGACAGAGTTAAAATTGATGATAGGTTTCTCTCCTTCACTTGACTTTTATATAATAACCATAAAACATAACCTACAACTGTTACACTAATTGAAATTGGGTACAGCAGAACTAAGATAAAAATGGGAAATTGTTTGAACCCTAGTTTAGCTTTTGCTCCTAAGGTTGCACTAAATACCCCTATATTAACACCCAATAGATAGAGAAGAAGTGGAGGTACTAAAATAGAGTATCCAAATTTGATGTAAAATATCCAACCTATTAGGGAAGCGAATGGCGACGATAATACTAACAAGTTTAAAGGAAATCTACTGCCGTATCCTCTTATATCTGAGACGGACCACAGTTCTGTAATTATCAACACTAAGGATGCAAGAGCTTGGAAAGGGTAATAAGGTATAGCCAAGAGGAAGAGCGAGGTAAGATGAGTTGCGAGATAGTTTCTAGCAGGGAAAAATAGCCTGGAGATCATTCCAAAGTAGATAGAATAAGTTCCAATCATCATAAAGTAAAAATGTTGAGGTAGATTATTGAATACTGATATCCCTCCTATCCCCCAGTACACTAACCCTAGTATCAAATAAGGTATATTAACGCCCCACGGCTCTATCTCCTTAATTTCATTCTTTTTGTTTTTCACTAATTTCCGATCTTACTCCTGGTTTAAAATATAAGACCTTAATTTTAAGGTGGTTAATCTTAAATTTTATGAACAGTCATATATATTTATGAACGAAAAGAAAGTCTTGTTTGTTATAGGAGAGGAATTCGAGGATATAGAGTTCCTTTACCCCTATTACAGGGTAATAGAAGAAGGCTTTAAGCCAGTAGTTGCCTGGAAGGAAGCCAGAGCTAAGGTTACAGGTAAACACGGATACAGTGTTATTTCCGATGTTGCCTTCAAGGACGTTAGACCTGAGGATTATTTAGCATTGGTTATACCTGGTGGAAGGGGTCCTGAGAACATTAGAAACAGTGAAGAACTAAAGGTCTTAACAAGAAGGTTCTTTGACCTGAAGAAACCTGTTGCTGCCATTTGTCATGGTCCTCAAGTTTTAATATCTGCAAATGTTGTAAAGGGAAGGAAATTGACTTCTTTTGGCTCAATTAAAGATGATGTTATAGCCGCAGGAGGACAATATGTTGATGAGGCAGTTGTAATTGACGACAATCTAATATCTTCAAGACATCCTGGCGATTTACCTTACTTTGCAGCTTCACTTGTAAAGGCATTGAAGAGTATCGAGAAGAAATAATTTAAGTAAAATATTTTTAACTTTTTTTCTATATTTTACTACGTCCCATGTTTAGAATATTAAACATTCTGTTATTTTATCTTTGGAAAAAGTATAATAACTATAAAACTTTATGCACTAGTTTAAAAATAATTTGGATCCTTTAATACTTAAATAAAACTTATATATTTTTGAATACCACAAGGATTCATGAAGTATACTAAAAAGATAATATCTATCTTTTTGGTCTGTATTTTTATAATACCAACTACTTTAATTTTAAAGTCCCAAGCAGCTACACAATATATACAGCCAATTAACGTAAAGGGTTTCAGTGAAGCTGGTACCCTTCCGTCCAATTATCCTGTGGAATTTACAGTTTACATACCCCTAAAGAATATTGACCTACTCTATTATTACGTAAGTCAAATATCAAATCCTTCGTCTCCTCTTTATCAGCACTTCCTGACAGAAGCGCAGGTAGAGAAATTATTCTACCCGACTGATCAGTTCAATGAAATATTAAGTTACCTCAAAAGCTCAGGATTTAATATAGTTTACACTGCAGCTGATTCTGTTATTGTAGCAACAGGAACAGTACAACAAGTTGAGAATTACTTAGGAGTACAATATGTAATGATGAGTAATGGAAGCGTATCATATTACACTGTGTACGGAACACCAAAAGTGAATAATGTTTACATATACTCCTCAAACGTAACGAAATTAATATTTGGACATCCAAGTACACTTATCTCGGAAGGATCTTTAAGTTCTTTCAAGAGTCTACCCAATACTACTGCACCCATAGAGGCATACTGGCCAACTGCACTCCAGAAGGTTTACAACTTGACCTCACTATACAGTAAAGGATATGAAGGTCAGAACTTTACCATAGGTATTTTAGATTTTGCCGGTAACCCTTACGTAGAACAGCAGTTAGCTTACTATGACAGTATTGTTAAGTTACCTAATCCTCCTAGCTTCACTATTGTTCCAGTTGGTCCATATAATCCAGGCTTAGGTATTGCTACAGGATGGGATTTAGAAATTAGTCTTGATGTGGAGTCGGCTCATACAATGGCGCCTAAAGCAAATATGGTCTTGTATATTGCAGATTTTAATTTGCCATTATCGGCAATAATTGCATATATTGATCAGCAACATAAAGTTAATGTCATATCTCAAAGTTTCAGTATAAGTGAAAGTTCCTTATCTAGTTTTCCCGCTCCAATTTATTACACCAACATAGCTCTCACTGATGTATACTATGCACTGGGATCAGTAGAAGGCATAACGTTTATTGCAAGTAGTGGAGATGCAGGTGGTTCAGGTTATAGTAATGGTCCCTTAGGGACACCTGGATATCCATCTACTTCCCCTTATGTTCTTTCAGCCGGAGGAACTACAACATACATTCAATTCCCTAATGGCTCATTCTATCAGACTGCATGGTCCAATTATGGATTTGTACCAAATGGAGTAAACTATGGGGGAGGCACTGGTGGTGTAAGTATTGCGGAACCTAAACCTTGGTATCAATGGGGAATATCTTCTCCTAAAACATATCCGTATGGTAGGCTTGGTCCAGATCTTTCAGCAAATGCTAATGTTTACCCTGGAATATATATAATAGGCGGATTTAATCAGACATTCATTACTGGAGGAACAAGTGAAGCTTCTCCACTACTAGCAGGAATGCTCGTAGCTATTATGAGTTATGTTAACCATAGTCTAGGGCTCATAAATCCTCTATTATATCAGATAGGTGAGAATCCTCAGTTATACTCTAAAATATTCTACCCAATAACATTTGGGTATACCATTCCATGGACATCTAGTTATGGCTACAATTTAGCCACAGGTTGGGGAGCTCTGAATGCAGGAGAGTTTGCGCAATACTTAAAATCGTATAAATCGGTACTTAATAATACTCTATCCATCATAGTTGAATTATTAGGTTCACAAGGATCTCAGAGCACATTCATGCCGGGAGAAACGATGACTGTAATAGCAAATATAACCAACAATCGAACTGTAGTTTCATCAGGTAGCTTTAATGCAGTATTAGAGGATTTGTATGGAAATGTGACTAACATACCTCTAACTTATAATTCAAGCCTTCGCTTATGGACAGGACAGTTTACCCTTCCGTCAACTGCTAATGGAATCTTATCAGTTGTAGTATATGGAAGTTCTCAAGGAATAAGTGGCTATGGTTTCACTGAGACATTTTCAGGCTATTACGTCACTTTCTTATCTCCAGTAACTATGTCTCCATTCTATTCAGGCATAAATCCAGTTGAAGCAATCGTCACAGATATTAACGGTAATCCTGCGCCTGCTAACTTTACAGTTGAAGCCTCTGTTTACTCTTATAATATAACAGATAATTCATATACATTCCTCACTAACATTACTCTAGTATATATTAATAATGTAGCCGCATGGGTAGGTACTTTACCAGCTAACTTAACGGTAGGTGATGATCTAATTTACGTGAATAATGCTTATGGTATTGTAGCATTCTCTAATGGAATATATCTACAATCCTTATTCATTCTACCCCAAGTTATTGCTGAACCTGGTGGTGTTGCAAGTGGTCAGTCAATAATAATACAAGGAGTACCATTAACAAACATTCCTGATCCTTTTATAGCACAGGGAATCACAATAAAAGCTGAGTTACTCAACCAGCAGGGTGAAGTTGTGAGTCAAGGACTTGTCACTTTTAGTCCATTAGGTCTATACTATGGCTACATACCAATTCCTCAGAAAGTAAATGCTGGTCTATACACTATATTACTATTCGCAAGTTTTAATTCGTCAACACTGGGTCAAGTATTTACAGGTTTCTTTTACGGACAGATCTACGTTGTACCAAAGTACAGTGTACCACAAATAAATATTCAAAAGTATGTATATCAAGGTCAAACAGTATACGTCTATGCTAATATCACATATCCAAATGGGACACCTGTAAGATATGGAATGTATTCAGCTACAGTTTATCCAATGACATTCAGTTCCAACTATTCAAGTATAAGTGCGAATGTTAATATACCATTATTCTACAATCCTTCTACTCAACTATGGGAGGGCAATTTCACTTTACCATCATCTTCCTCATTAGGCAACTTCAGCTATTTCAAAGGTTTAACTTACTTCACAGGTCCATTCCAGATACTGATTTCAGGAGTTTCTGCAGATGGTGTGCCTACAACAAATGACTTAAGTTCTGCATATACCTTCTATGTAACTCCATATACACTAATTGAAAATCAGACCCTATCGAACGTGGAATTATACAATATGGTTTTAAGAAACGTAAATATAACGGGTTACTCCATTTTAGGAAGTAATGTTCTCCAGAACGTAGTTCTATCAAATGGTAACTTTATGCTAGTGGGCTCTAATGTGTCATCCATAACCATCGAGAATGCCAATATTACAATTGTAAATTCACAGGTTGCCTCAATAAATGCGGTAAACAGCAATATTAACCTAATATCCACAACCGTTAATAGTGCAGACTTAACTAACTCCAAGATCAGTTCAGAGATAAATTCTAATATTCTCAGTGTCTCGCCAGCCCTTCCCACGATTCAAATAAGTGTTCCCTCAGGTAATCTAACTGGTACAGTAAATATTGGTATAACAGTCTCAGGTAGTCAAGTATCGCAAGTGAGTCTATACCTAGATAATCAGTTGTTGACCACATTTAGTGGTAGTGGAACATTTAGCTATCAACTTAATACCACAAAATATCCCGACGGTACTTATACATTGGCTGTTGTTGCTCAGCAAACTACAGGGTTATTCAATAAGACATCAACATATGTAACATTTAGTAACCAATTAAATCAAGGTCTACAATCTGCTCACAGCGAGATTCAGTCGGTGTCTAACACCCTAAATAGCAATTTACAGTCAGTATCCAGTACACTTGACTCGAGATTGTCCTCTCAATCCTCAATTGCTACTGGAGCGTTAATAGCTGCTATTATAGCACTGGCATTAGGAATAGTTGCTATATTTATTAGTAGGAGAAGGTAAATGGAAAAAATGTTTTAAAAGTAACCAAGATTTTTTATTTTTTCTCTTTTCTTCTAGATAATATTTCACATTTCCTTAGATAGCTTGAAGAAGGCTCTCCAGAACGGATCCTCTTCAGGTGGATTTACTTTTCTCTTGGCCCCATCCTTACCTACCAATTCAACTCCCTCGCCATTATCAATCTTTCCAATAATTTCAGCCTCTATTCTATTTTGAATGAGCTCTCTCTTTATCTCCTCCCCCTTATCACTTATAATAATCATGGTACCTTCACTTATTGATGACCATGGATCAATCTCCACTATTCTGGTTATTTCCCTAACGCTGGGTCTAATGAATAATCTACTCTCATATATCTTTATCATCTTGTTCGTGACCTTTGCTATTTCATTTAATGCTCCATAAACTCCTCCTTCAGTAGCGTCATGCATTAAGTGGATACCAATCTTTGAAGCTATAAGTCCATCCTTCCAACAACTCATCTCCCAGTATAAGTTGTAGGCATCTTCGAAGAGTTCTTTGCTACTGATTCTCTGTTTAAAATACTCTGGATGTAGATTGGTCAACAACGCTACTGCCTCAATTGCCGGTCCCTTAGTCATTATTACATCATCGCCTACCCTAACCTTTGATGGCATTCCGACAGTTTCTTTACTTCCGATACCTAACATCGAAAAGCCTCCAATCATGGGATAATCTGTGCCCTCGTATACACCTGTGTGCCCACCAACTACCATTACCCCTATTTCTTTCATAGCCTCATGCATCCCTACCCACATATCTTGAAATTCATCGTCTTTTATACTGGGCGGAAGATTAAGATCAATTAACGCATACTGTGGCGGAATTCCTGATGTCATTACATCACTCGCTAAGATGTGGACTGCAAACCAGGCTGATTTTCTGAATCCAAGTTGAGGTACAATAAATACGGGATCCGTTTTAACTACTAAAACCCTTCCGTCATTCAGGTCTATTACGCCTGTATCTACACCATTCTGTGGTGGTACTATAACTTCCTCTCTTATCTTACCCAGATGCGGATAGATCACACTGGAGAATACTTTTGCGTCTATCTTTCCTAATCTCATGCCTTATAATTTATAATTATTATTTAAATCGTTATATCCTCTCAAATTTAACAGTAAGTTACCGTTTAAGTGTATTGATTATATTTTTTATAATATTCTTCTCTAATGTGATTCTATGGTATGTAATTTCGCAGTATCTGAACTACCCTCTGACTTCCCCAAGGACGATGTCGACGTCTATAGGTTAATCTGTGAAAATGGTTCCTATTATGTTAGAATTGACTTCAGTGAGAAGCCTCACTATCTAACTATAACCAATGAGAACATACTGTTTCACTCCGAGTTCTTAGTTAAGCTAGGGAATGAAGGTGAGGTTGAAGAGTGTAAAGTAAATTCTGTTATGAAGTCTCTGGTCTACGGTCTATTACACGAATTAGGTATTAGAAGGATAGAAGTTAATAAGAAACTAGAAAGTTTGCTTAAGAAGATAACGGATAGAAATGTTAAATCAACATCTGAGATAAATCAGGTTAGGTCAGAGATTATTACATTATACTCAGATTCTTCAGCCCTACTATCTTTTAAAGAAATTATCTAAGTTTCTAGATAAGGAAGTGGAAGATGACTGTCTATTTGCTTAAGATAAAGCCGAAATCTTGATCACAAGGGAATCTGAGTTATATAACAATACTTGACTGAAATACGGAATGATTTGAACATAGTGATAAAAAATTGACCTCTATCTCATTTATATTCTTACCCATAACCGCGGTAGCAAGTATATTGACGATAAGTTTTAACGACTAACCGTCTAACCTTAATTCACCATACTTCGGTCTGTCTTTAGTACTCCTGCTGACTTCCTCCCCGCCCTAAAGGGCGAGGCTTTCGTCATTTTGTAATTTAGGAATTGCATTAACAATTTACTTGAGGAAAATAGATTGGTTGTTACAAAAATAAAGAGCTGTTAACCTATAACTTGTTCACAAACTTCATAGGCGTCTTTAATCAAGTCCTCTGCCAGTTTCTTATCCAGTTTCACTGTGTATTTGTAGTTCTTGTGAAGTACTTGTAACTCCATATCTGTGCTCTTTTCTCCCTGAAGATCAAAAATTAGGTATTGAACTGTTGAGAACTCTCTACCTTGTTCCCTTCCTCCCTCAGGCTCCCCTTGTATTAATTTACTTCCCACTTTCAGGTAAACCTCATTATAAATTCCACCTAGATTGTCGAATACCCAGTCTAAGTCCTTGAAGTCATACGCATGTATATATAGTGTAGCTTTAAGTTTTCCGTTGCATGGTAGGAGTGTAGAGTAGACCTGTATTTCCCTGAGAATATCCTCTTTCTTATATAACTTATCTAGATATATCATCTCCTGTATTTGGTGCGCTACTGTGTCTCTGTTCTCAAATAGTAGTGATAGTCTCTCTCCTAAACTTACTCTTCTTATTTTCTTTATTTCAACTATTCTTTTAACTCTGTCTTTTCTTACCTTTTCATACTCTTTCCATGGGAGGAATTCTTCTACACTTAACTTAACCGTTTTTCATCGCCTCCTTTAATAACTGTATAGGATGTAATGGCCTCTTATTAGAGGCTTTTTCAATTTGAAGCCCAGCAAGTGGGCACTCAGTCATGAATACGTCAGCTTTACTTTGCTTAAATGATTCCATCATTTTACTTCCAACTCTCCTAGCTGTATTGTAATTCCTTAAACCCCATCCTCCGTCAATACCTGAACAGCCCTTATTTGATATCTCAACCTTGGCTCCTAGAGTTCTAAGTAATCGAGGTCCTGGCAAACCAACCTGCAAGTACTTTAAATGGCAAGGTGGATGATAGTATATGGTCTTGTCAAATTTGGCATTTAATTCAATTTTGCCTTCATTTTTCAGCTTTTGTAGATACTCAATAGAGTCATAAACTTTAGGTACTTTTTTATCAAGAACCCTATGGTATTCTTTGATCATCAAAGCACATGTAGGGATAGGTACAACAATGTCATAGCCCTTATTTATAAGCTCTTCAATTAATTTCATATTATGTTCTGCATTCTTCTTCAGTCTGTTAACATCTCCTGCATCAAGCATGGGAGCACCGCAACACAAAAAGTTTGGTATTATAACTTCTATACCTAAAGAGTTATAGACTTCTATTAGATCTTCACCTATATCTGTAAAGAAGTTATCTACAAGGCAAGTAGTGAACAGTGCAACTTTAGCCTTGGGATTTTCTATCTTCTTGGGTTTGACTTTTTCCTTCAAACCTTTTTCAGAAACGGGCAAAGTGGGGGCGTCTTTGTGTAGTCCAAGAACTTCTTTTCCTTTTTGCATTAAATGCTTTACCAAAGGTCTAGCTAAGTTGGTTGCATCTAACATTTCAAACATGTAATCTTTAATTCTAAGTCCAGTCTTGCTCTTATAATATAACCACGCCCATTCCATTAGACTAGGGAAATCCATGTTGAATTCATGGGGAGGGATATAGGGGCAATTCACATAGCAAAGTTTACAGTGAAAACACTTTGACGCAACATCAAATAAGTCATCTAGGGTAAGCTTGTTTAAGTCCTGTTCTTTACTGTCAATTTTTTTAAATAAAACAGGGAAGGAATCACAATAGTTTACACACATTCTACAGCCGTGACAAACTGTTACTTGCCTAACGAATTCAGAGTATAACTTCTCAGAATTAAAAAAAGAAGGATTACTTGGATTTAAAGTATACATTACTTGCCTCCCTTGAGTAACTCTAAAGCCTTAGTGAATTTCTCTGCGTGGCTCTTCTCTGCTCTTGCTAAAGTCTCGAACCATTCTGCAACGTCTTCAAATCCTTCCTCTCTAGCTTGCTTTGCATAACCAGGGTACATTTGTGTCCATTCGTAGGTTTCTCCAGCTATTGCAGATTGCAACATTTCTTCTAATGTCCTTATTGGTTTATCTGTAGCTGGATCACCAATTCCTCCTTGCTTTATGTAGTCTAAATGTCCAAATGCGTGGGCTGTTTCACCCTCAGCTATGCTTCTCATTAGCTGAGCTAGTTCAGGATATCCTTCTTCATCAGCAGTCTTAGCGAAGAATAGGTATCTCCTGTTTGCCATTGCTTCTCCCATAAATGCGTGTCTTAAGTTTTCTGCAGTTTTACTATTTTTTATGTCCGCCATAAGAATCAATAATATATGATGATGGAGACTATTTAAGTGTTTTCATTATCAATTAGGAGTAAATCAAAGAGAAGAATTATTTCAAATTATTGTTATATTGGTAAGAGAATAGAACTTTAACATAAAGCCTGATTTTAGACAAGGTTATGTTGAAAAGTAAATTTGGATTCTTTTTATGCAAATAAGTGGTTAGAAGTCTGAAAAGGAAATAAAGTCATATAACAGTGTTATAAGCGAAAATAAAGAAGGATGGGAAAAAAGCGCGAGAAAGAAATTTTCACTTTTTACTCATCATAGCCTTGTATATTTCCTCAGGAGGAGTTGGCGTTTTTGTAAACCTTGCACCTACAGCGTCTTCAATAGCCCTTATGATAGCTGCAGGTCCTACAATTAATGCAGCTTCTCCAACACCTTTGGTTCCTGTTGGGTAATTGGATGGGTGAGACTTATCTGCAAAGTAAGATATGAATCTTGGAGCCTCTACAGCTGTAGGAACATAATAGTCGGCATAGGTTACGCTTAGTTGACCGTTTTCATTAATTATAGCCTTCTCATATAATGCTTGTCCTACACCTTGAACTCCTCCACCATGTATCTGTGCCTCTGCCAATGCAGGGTTAATGACTTTACCTATATCGTCATAAGCCCTGTACTCCACAACTCTGGCTATTCCTAAGTCGTCAATCTCAACTACAGCTACGTGAACACCATATGGGAATGTAACGTCATTTTCATAATATATCTTCTCCACTATAGGTTCTTTTGTTGTAGCTAGGCTGGCTACTTCATCCCAACTTGCTTTCTTACTTGGGTCATTCTTCACCGAGAATTCTCCATTTTCATATCTTATCTCCTGTACATCAGCGTTGAAGTAGCTCGCAGCAGCTTTCTTCATTTTGTCTAGGACTCTTTCAGCAACCTTTAATGCAGCTGAGCCACCTATAGTTAATGATCTTGAACCATATGTTCCAAAACTACCCTCTACAATATCAGTATCTCCCCATACAACTCTTATTTTCTCTATGGGTATTTGTAATGCGTCTGCAACTATTTGGGCTATAGCAGTTTCAGTCCCTTGACCATGAGGAGTAGTTCCAGTTATCACTAATACATTTCCCTTATTGTCTACCTTAATCTCTCCATACTCCCAGGGACCGAAGCTACATATCTCCAGGTAGAATGCTAGTCCAACTCCCACTCTATGTCCTTTACTTCTCTCTTGTTGAGCCCATTTCCTTAGTTCGTTGTATTCTAGCTTAGCTACACCATCTTTGAACACTCTTATGTAGTCTCCTGTATCATATCTGAGTCCAAATGGATTGGTATATGGTAATTGGTCAATAAGATTCCTTTCCCTGATTGTCACATCATCTAGACCTAACTCGTCGGCAACAGTACTCATTATTCTCTCAATTATATATGTAGCCTCAGGTCTGCTAGCTCCTCTATACATGGTTATTGGGGGTGTTGTAGTGTAAACTGCTGTGCTCTCTATCTCCAGGTCACGAACCTTGTATGGTCCAGGTATCATTACGGGTATTATGGTAGGTTGGATTCCTGCGGTTAGCGTGAGGTAGGCGCCTAGATCAAGCAATAGTTTACCCTTGATGCCTAAGACAGTCCCGTCTTTCTTCACTGCGACTTCTCCAGTGAACACATTACTTCTAGCTTCACTTGCTAGCATCTCCTCACTTCTTGTTGCTGTCCACCTTACAGGTCTTCTTAATAATATTGAGGACGCAATTACTGCTAACTCCTCTGCCATAATGTGAACTTTACTACCAAATGCGCCTCCCACATCAGGCATGGCTACCCTTATCTTAGTTTCAGGTATTCCGAAAATTCTAGCAAACTCACTACGTGCATAGTGTGGTACTTGTGTAGAATACCATACTGAAAGTGAATTTCCATCATAAACTGAGAGAATACCTCTTGGCTCCATTGGGTTTGGAATTAGTCTCTCATTTATTGCCTCAACTTTCACTACTTTATCAGCTTGGCTAAACGCTTTCTCAATATCTCCTGCCTTAAACGGTATCTTATAAGACACGTTGGTTTTCAACTCATCATGGACTATTACTTCATCTTTCTCAGCGTCTTCCATTTTTAGTACTGGTTTTAATTGTTCGTATTCTACGTTTACTTTGTCTATAGCGTCTCTAACAGCATACTTATCTTGTCCAATCACTATTGCTACAGGTTCTCCAACATATTTTACTTTGTTATCTTCCGGAAACGCCTTCCTCTCCTTAAATCTGAATAGACTTGGATTTACATATGCTGAAAGTACTCCAACACCACCTTTCAACATCGGATTGATATCCTTACCAGTAAATACAGCCACGATCCCGTTAACTTTGAGAGCATCGGTAGCGTCTATTCTCTTTATATTAGCATGGGGATGTGGACTTCTCACAAAGCCTGCATAAAGGGACGGTATTTTTATATCGTCAATATAGTTACTTCTTCCTGTGGTGAATTTATCGTCGTTTAATCTTTTTATGGATTTACCCGAGTAGGTCATGATCTCAACCTCTTAGAAGCATCTAGAACAGCTTTAACTATATTCTGATAACCTGTACATCTACAAATATTACCGTGTATCCCATCCCTTACCTCCTCTTCTGTGGGATTTGGATGCTCCTTTAGGAAGAAGTGAGTTTGCATAATCATGCCAGCAGTACAGAATCCACATTGTAGTGCAAAGTTTTCTTTAAAAGCTTCTTGAATTGGGTGTAACTTGGAATCACTTGATAAACCTTCAATCGTTGTTATTTCTGCCCCATCAGCCTGTGCAGCCAAGACTGTACAGGATTTAACTGATTTACCATTCATTATTACTGTACACGCACCACAGGTCGTTGTATCACAGCCAACTTTAGTTCCCGTTAGACCTAACTCATCTCTTATGAAATCCACCAACAGTGTTCTTGGGCTCACATATTTTTCATACCATACTCCGTTTACTCTTACTCTTACTTTTACCCCTTCTCCTTTCTTAACAACTAACACCTTTAAGCCACCTCCTTAAATGCTTTCATGGTTAGAACTTTAACAACTTCCCTCCTATACCAGGAACTTCCCCTATGATCGGAGGGGGGATTGACTTGACTAGAAACTTTACTTGCAATATCTTTCACTAGGTCATCGTCCAATTTCTTTCCAATCACATTTTTTTCAACTTCCATGGCTCTGAATGGCTTATCATGAACTCCTCCATAGGCTAATTTAATATCCTCTATTTCATTTCCCTTTAATTTAATGGCTAGTGCAACTGAAGCCAGGGCATAATCTCCGGCTCTCCTTACAACTTTTTTGTACACAGTTTTATACCCGTCTAACACTGGAACCTCAATCTGAGTTACTAATTCTCCTTTGTTCGTGTCTGTTGTAAATGGTCCCTTGAAGAAATCAAGGGCTTTCACAGATCTGCTTCCTGAAACTGAGGAAAGAATAATTGTTGCATTTAGTGCAGTTAATACGACTGGCATATCGGACGCAGGGTCTGCATTGGAAATTGCCCCACCTATTGTTCCCATATTTCTAACTTGCATGTCTCCTATTGTTCTTGTCGCATGATGCATTAATGGTACTTTAGATTTTAGAATATCATTACTCAGTATGTCGTGATATCTCGTCAGAGCTCCAATACTTACGCCATTTAGGCTTGTCTTTACGTAATTCAGTTCATTGAGCCTGTTAATATCTAGTATATAATCAGGTGACAGAACTCTCAGCTTTAACATAGGAATTAGGCTCTGTCCACCAGCTAGTGGTCTAGTGTTGTCATTTCCTTCCAGGAATTTTAGAGCTTCTTGTAGGCTTTCTGCCCTTACATAACTAAACTCAGGCGGATACACATTTTATAATATATTCATAAGTATTTATTTAATCATTAAAATATTTTTAACTTCTAAAGCATAAATTTGTGAAAAATTTACATTGAAAAATGTGGACAGACTCAACTCTTTTTAGGAATATTACTGTTTCTCCTAATTATTTTTCAAGGTAAATTTTTTAACTCAAATTGTATAAAATATGTATAAGTAGAAATATTTATACTTTACTTTAACTTAAACTCCTTAAGTACATTAGCCCTATGAATGTATTTTGTAACTATTTGTGGAGCATATACAATACCATCTCCCTTACGTATAACCTTACCTATAACCCTTGGTTCTTGTCCTATTTTCTTTAGATCTTCATATAACTGATTTATCACATCACTATGGGCAAATATGACTATAGCACCATTAGTTCCAGCAGTAGAATTAGGTATTATAAAATTCTCTGTGGAGAATTCATGAATATCTGAATCGATTACTGGAATATCAGTTATTTCAACGTCAACATTTGCCTTTTTAGCAAACTCCTTAACTACAAATAAGCCAGGTCCTGTGACATCAGTAGTAATAGCTATATGGCTTCTCTCATCAAACTGCTTTCCAAAGGGAGGTAAATAATTGTACATGGTTTTCGCCACATCAATATTAGGTTTCTTCATGTAATCTAATGCCTTTCTCTTAGCATCCTCAACCCTTTTTATTGTGATTCCTCTCTTCTCAAGTTCTTCTACTAGTTCTGGAACAGCTAATATCCACATGGATAAGTTTATTGGAGTTAATTCACCTACTGGTCTTGTAACTAGAATTTCCATTTTCTCGTTCACGTTATTATAAAAAGTTGGCAACTCATGATCAGACTTACCTATAACAGTTGCCCCAATCATTAATGTACCTACTTTAGGCTGAATATCATTTTCCATCTGGAATGAATATTTTTCAGAGAATACTTTGTAGTTCTCTAGGAGTTTTGTCCTTAACTCCTCTAAAGGAGCATCCACCACAGGAACAATCTCGATATCCTGAAAGACCCCCTTAGTGAACAAATCATTTAAGGAGTTTGAGATAGCTACATCAACTTGAACCTGGGATCCTGGATCGTCCAAAGGATCCACGATCTGAATGGTATCATTATTTGTGACAGTGTATGAGTTTTCCTTATCTCCGTCTAATTTGAATAAATCCAGCACTGCCACCTCACCTTTTGGATTTGTGGTCACTATGGAATGTCCTTTGCCTATTGTCAATTTCCTATTAGTTTTAATTGAAGTGTAAACTCTCAGTAGAAACTCACCAAATTTATCTGGGCTACTTGCAGTGTTCTGATTAACCTGAATTAGAGCTACTGCTCTATCGGCATCAAATTCACCTGAGTTTATTATCCTCTTTCTCGTGGTCAACTTTCTTGAGATAAATATATCTGCATCCTCTCTTGGAGTTATCTCTATATTTAGTTTATCTAATACTGGTCTTATTTTAGTTATTGCTGGGTATACAGTGTCAATGAGGTCAACCTTCACTGCACAACCTGTTGCTAAAGACAAAGGGTTTAGTCCCATTCTCTTATATTTCTCTAAATTCTCTCTGAATCTGTCAACCATCTTATCAATGCTCATGGGTTTTCCTACTCAGGCTAGAAATAAAAGCTTATCTAATGTAATTTCTTATTCAAGTAATTATAATAATAATTAAATATATTTTGTAAAACTTGTATTATGCGATACATTTATATTCTTGTCTATTAGATTTAGTCCGATGGTTCAAATAACTGAGAGGAGAACTCCTTATTACAAAAACGTGAAGAACGTTCCTCCCTCAGTGGTGAGAGAACTCTATAAAAAAGGAGAAGTAACAATAGTTGATATAAGAAATCCATGGGAATATGAAGACCACCATATACCGGGAGCAATATTAATTCCAATGGATTATTGTGACATATTACTACCTAAGTTAGAGACAAAACAAATAGTACTAGTATGTGAACACGCAAATAGAACTACTTGGTTGATAAACTCTAAACCTGAACTCTTCGAAGGAAAGACAGTATATAATATGTTGGGTGGTATGGAGCTTTGGATGAACATGGGATATGAGACAACCTATGGTATGGATAGTAATGGAATGTTTTGGAAAGACTACATATTGAAGAAAGTTGCACCAAGCGAAACTCTTAAGAAATAAAATGGGGGATTATAGCATATGGAAAATCTTCCGCCCTCTGCTAAGCTAGTTCTAAAAATACTTATGGAGAGAAGGAGCCTTAGATTTAGAGAATTAAAGGAAGAAACTCAGCTTCCCACAAGGACACTTTACTATGCCCTAAAACTCCTAAAGGAGAAAAAAGTAATAAAAGCCATGCCTTGTCTGGACGATACAAGAGAAAGAGTATACTTAGTCGTGGAATCAGAAGAGTGTTATAAGCTTTTTAACGACTAAAAATTTACTCGATTATATTTTGGGCAATAACTATAATTCCCATTTTACTAGCTAATTCATAATACCTCTTGGGTATTGTAAACGCTACTAGAAATCTAAGTATGGGTTTATTGAATTTTCCCGATAACAATTTCTCCCTAACTAAGAGTTGTTCTATTGCGCCATAATCAGCAAAATTCTTTGAGACGAAGAGATATACCTTATCTCCTTCCTCATAATACATTATAGGCAAAACATAACCTATATGTAAAACTCCAGTATCGTCGACCACATACTCTCTCCTAATCTTGCCGAGTTTTATTCCCTTATTTTCTAACTGAGGTTTAAACAGATTTATTATAAGAAATTCTAATTCCTCTTCTTTAGCAGACATATCTTTTAGAAACTTTAATATCTCCTCTTCAAGCTTCATTGTTAATTATTAAATTAACTGGTATTTATATCAATTATCTTAGTCTTCCGCTTTTTTAGAGGAGACAATCTCGTAGAGTTAAAAGGATAAAAGTAAAGGCTCATGAGTTAGCTATCGTAATGTCATCTCTAACTTTTAGATTTACACATTATGTTTAAAGAAAGACTATACTAAATACCATTTCATTAGTTAAGCTCCTACCTATTTCACTTCAATAAGATTAATTGGAATCTCTACTGTTATATGAACATCTTTTCCTCTTTGAATATCTTAATTACATATTGAAGCAAAAGATAAACAACTAATGTATTCATCATGAGAAACATTATTACGCCAAGGTATTGTAGGCTTTGCGTACTATATAGTGTAGTGTATAAGGAAGGATAAGTCATAAGTAGAGCTGAAAGATAAGTGTCAGCTATCATCCAGAGTGCCAGAAGAAATAGGTTAAAGTTTCTACTCAGCCCCTTAATACTATGTCCCATAAAGTAACCTCCTATAAACAGTGACAATTCCTCAATTAATCTTATCCATAAATCATATACACCTAAATTGAAGAAGAAAGGAATGTGCCATGTTACAGCTAAAAATATTGCAATAACTAACGAGATGTACTTGTTAAGTGTTTTTAGTCTGTCATAAACAAAATAGGCAAGTAGTATACCTGAAGCGTATAAAGAATAGTGCGCTAACATATAAGGTATAGGATTTATAGACATGTAGGACTCAGTATATGGATTAATTGTAATTATTATTAAAAAAACCGATATAATTATAAAAAAACTGCTTTTTTTCACTTATTTATCCCCAATACTAGACGATAAGATGTAAATAGAATGTACTAAACACCACTACCCATACGGCATCTACGAAGTGCCAATAGTACGTTGCTGCTACTGAACCTGCATATGGTGTAAAGCCTTTACGAATTCTCAACATCATAAATGCCCATATTACTAATCCCATTATTACGTGGAAGCCGTGTAGGTTCACTGTCGCAAAGAAGAATGCTGAAGCCGCTGAGTCTTGTGGGATAAAGTGGATGTAGTGGGTGAATTCATATATTTGTCCACCTAAGAATGTGAGACCCATAGCCATAGTTAACAGTCCCAAGTTTCTGAACATCTTTACATTTCCTTTCTTGAAATACTCATATGCTATATGAGCAGGTATCGAGCTTGAAAGTAATATTGCGGTCATAATTGCGGGTAATGGGAAGATTTCTACAGCTGGCACAATATTATTTACGTAAGATAATGGATTAGTAACAGGACTCATTATAAAAGCGTATCCACCTATGAAAGACCCAAACAGTACCACTTCAGCCAGTATAAACCATAGTACAGCACTTCTTGCATCTCTCATTGAGGCAATTCCAAGTGATGGTGAAACTGAGTTATTAACTGAGTTGGTGACAGGTACACCTCCATCCGCATAGAAGTGTGGAGGAGGTTGCATAGGTTTAAACCACTGATCATATCCCCAGTACAGCCCAACACCTATGAATGCTAATAACAGTAGTATACCTATCGGTATTAAACCAATCAGTATGAACATAAAACCTAAGGGTATAAATGAGAGGAATAAGCCTAAGACACTGTAATATGGGAATTTAATACCATGATATTCCTCATCAAAAGCTCCGTCTAATGATTTACCAAAGCTTAATGGCAACTTTACAGGTTTTATAAAGAAGTCCTGTAATTTCACGGAAATATTATCCCAGGGATCTACTCCACTAACAGCTCTCCCTCTTAAAATACCATGAACTAATACTCCTGCTAATATAAATAATCCTATACCAGTTAATACTGCACCTACGCTAGCCATGAATTGGAATGGGTCATATATGGGACTGGGTATAACAGCATATCTTCTTGGCATACCCAGTATACCTGCGATTGACATTCCAGTAGCTGTCAAAAATGTTCCACCTACTAATAGTATTGCACCAGCTTTGCCTAAATCATCATTGTACCATTTCCCACTCCAGAATGGGAAGTAGTAGAATAAGGCACCAAGAAGAGCATAGAGTATTGCATAAACCATGTAATGGAAATGACCTACCACGAAATACGTTCCATTTAATGCGTAGTCAATTGGCACTAATGGGAAAAATACGCCAGTAATTCCGCCCAATAAAAACATCGCAATGAATGATATAAGCAGTATTGTAGGTGTCTTATACCTTATTTCCCCTCCATAAAGAGTAGCTGTCCAGTTCAGAACCTTCACTCCTGAGGGTATAGCAATTGCCATAGTTGTGGCTGATGATACTATCTGAACAAGAGTATTATCGATTGCTGTAAACATGTGATGCATCCATACTCCTAACGCACTTAGAAATGCTATTGCAATGGAAGATAAGGCTATAGCAGTATAACCAAATATCTCTCTTCTTGCCATCTTTGGCAATAATTCACTTACCAATCCCATAGCGGGTAATATTAAAATGTAAACCTCTGGGTGACCAAAGAACCAGAATAATTGTTGCCACAAAACAGCGCTTCCGCCTAGAGCAGAATTAAAGAATGGTGTTCCCCATAGTCTCTCTAGGTAAGCGAAAACTAAACCTGCAGTTAATGAAGGCATAGCTATAATTAACAATAAGGAAGTAGTGAAAAATCCCCATACGAACAGAGGCATTTTAAGATAGGGAACTTTCTTCATCTTGGTAATTGTCATTACAAAGTTCACACCAGTTAAAGTGGAAGATAGACCGGAAAGAATTAGTGCAATTTCTATCATATTTGTTCCTAGTCCGTAATTGACTGTCGTTTCAACAGATAGTGGGGCATACATATACCATCCTAAATCTACGGCACCCAGAAGTGGTGAAATAGATGCTAGTATTACCGCTGGTACTAACATCCAAAAGGATAAGGCGTTAATTTTTGGCCAATACAAATCATGTGCACCTATCATTCTTGGAACTAAATAATTAGCAAACCCAGTGCTTAATGGCATTACAACGAAAAATATCATGAATATACCGTGAAGTGTTACTGCATCATAATAGTCCACTGCGCTTAAATTATTGAACGATAATTGATCTCTTATTAGGGCAGCATTAACTGATCCTATAATAAGTGCAATTATACCTAATAATATATACATCTGTCCTACGTCACTTGCGTTAGTGGTATAAAGTGCAACTTTGAGAATTCTTTTTATGTTCATCTCACTTATTACATACTAGTTTTTATTTTTAAATTTTTATTAAGTAAATCTAATGTCTGTAACCCTTTGTATTTATACCAAATTAAATATTAATATAAATAATATTAATAAAATGAAAAATGGCTGTAATTATTTTAGGATTGTATCCTTAGCCTTATATCTTTTCAGCATCTATAGGTGAAGTAGCAAAGGATATTTATGTTAAATCATTTATCATTTTCTGACGTAGAGGCTTTAAATAACAGTCGAAATGGATAGTGTGTAATACTTATACAACATGTCACTTTGTAATTGCAATCTCCTGAAGAGGAACCTCGAATCTTAATTGAAATATGCCTTCCTTTTCTGAAAAGTATTTTCATAACTTTACTGACTTCTTCCTCATCCACACGATGGTTTCCCCATCGGTTCGTGCTTACATCTCTAAGGAACAGTCAAGAGGCAAAAACCCCCTCCCATATAAATTCACGATTGCAATAACATCCCTATCATTCTCACAACCACAACTCTCACAGGAAAAATATGAGATACTTCTCTTTCATTTCACTCTAAGATAACCTAGAATTGGTAAATAACCACCATCCCTAACACTTTCATCCTCTCAAGGTTTAGCTTATATGAGGTAGTAGGAGTTAACCAAACTGGCACTCTACATACCCTAGAATACTTACCGCGTTTAGGATTTTTAAGCCAATCCTTGTATACTGCTACAGTCTGCCTATAACAATCTTAAGCCAACCTTGGATGAAGGTTGAATTTCTCCTTTAACACTTTATAAGTTGCATTATGAACCTCTTTTACTATATCTTTCTTTGGCTTATTTCTCTCAACCATTCAAGACGTATTTTAAGCCCTCTCTCATACCTGGAGGAGAGAGCAGGGAAGGGGTAAGGGGATCATAAGAGTGATTGTAGTTATGATTCCTAACCCTTTCTTCTTATTAACTCCCCTTACTAACAATACGGAAGAGAGAGAAAAGGATTTTTTTAACTTTATCATCCCTGCCCTGCGAGGCTTTCCTCATATTGTAAAGTCATTGAACTTAATTTGCTTATCCTACATTATTCCTTTTATTCATTATTTTTGAAATAGGGATTAGATTGTAATATATTAAGTGTTATATGCGTTCAAGTTATAGTTTTACGTTTTGATTACCTTAAGCTTTAATTGATTAAAACGTTAAATAATTAGTATATTAATTTGTTTGAAATATTTAGTATAAATACTCTGTAGTTTACCTCACTACTATTTGATTAAGAGTAAGTGATGGTTAGTATGTAATATATGATCATGATATATCTAGGTTTCAGTAAAAAAAGCTATTATACATCTTATGGACTTTTTACTGAACTATTGCGTAAGGGGCTGTTACATTATCTGAGACTACTACAACTGCCCACATTCCTGAAGCGGCGTGACCAGTTATTCCACATACTAGCATATAATATCCTGCGCTTATTGGTCCCCATACTCCTTCAGCGGAAGCACCTCCAGATATACCATTTACATCGTAGTTACTAATTGATGCACCTACTAGATCTATTATCTTTCCATCACTGGTTATTTGAGGACTTTGAGGTGTAGGCGTGGAATTTTGTAGAAGTATAAGGTTATGAGGTAGTGATTCTTGATTGATAAATTTTACAACTATTGTAGATCCTGCTGGTATGTATATTACTAAGCTTCCTGATGAAGTGCCATTAAAATTGAACTGATTGACATTACTTGAAGATTCAGTTACAATTGTCAAAAAAACAGTCTTATTACTATTACTATATGGTAACGTAATCTTACTAGGTCCGGTGCTTGTGCTTACATTATTGCCGCCAGATGGCGAGGATAACATAGTATATTGGTTGTAGACGTAAACTCCTACGGCTACAGCTAATATTACAACTAAAATTCCAACTACGACAGGCAAGACAGAACTTTGAGCCTTCATAAAATTTAGATACATATACTTAAATTTAAATTTAATAGTTATCTAACTTTCCGATTATCCGTTAGCTATTTTTAAAATTAACAGAATTTTATATTAGAAAATTTTATCGTAAAACTTAAAAACATGATATAATATTAATAATCAATGGACAGAAGGACATTTTTGAGATTGTATCTATTAGTAGGGGCTGCTATAGCTGTTGCTCCAGTCATAAAACCTGCACTAGATTATGTGGGTTATTACTATAGTGAACTAAGTTCAATCTCGAAACAGTATTTAGTTGCAAACAACACGGACGGCTTAGCTGGATTTCCTAAATATAAGGTAGCTAATATACAACAAGTACAACAACAGATTAAGAGCTCTGGTTGTGCAGTTTATTTCTTCCCATATCCTCTGACTAATGAGCCCTGTTTTTTAGTTGACCTACAAGTGTTAACAGGTCAGCAGATTACAGAAATTTCTAATCCTTATTATGGCAAATACGCAGGTCCTTTAGGTCAAATGCAAACTATTAAGGGTGTTGGACCCAACGGTACAATATTTGCATTTTCTGATGTATGCGTACACTTAGGTTGCCAACTACCTGCTCAGGTTATAGTCTCCAGTGAGGATCAGGCTGGATTGTATGCCAAGGGCGCTGATTTACACTGTCCATGTCACGGTTCAATATACGCATTAAAAGATGGAGGAGTTGTAGTCGCAGGTCCAGCACCTAGACCACTTCCAATAGTTATATTGGACTACGACAGCTCTACAGGAGACATATACGCAGTGGGTACTAACGCACCGTACTTCAGTGCCGGAATACCAAGAACGACACCTCAAGATAACCTACTGTATGATCCGAGATATAGTTATGCAGTTCCGAATAATCCTTCGTGTAGTAATGGGTGAGGTGTATGGTAACCCAGAAAGGATCTACTCTAGATAGGATATTATATTGGTTAGACGAAAGGTTGGGTATTTATGGTCATACATTAAGGCAAGCTCCAAGATATGCTTATTCAATAGATTATTGGTTAGGAGGGTTTGTACTAGCTGCGCTAATTTTTGAGATAATAACAGGAGCTCTCACTGCCCTTTATTACACTCCAAGTGATCCATATACATCTACTACTTATCTTATAACTCAAGTTCCATACGGTGCACTATTGTTTAGTCTCCACAGTTGGGGAGCATATGTTATGATATTTGCTATGTTAGTTCACATTACTAGAAACTTCATAGTTGGGGCTTATAGACCTCCAAGAGAGTTCATGTGGATTGTTGGTAGTTTATTAGCTGGTTTAACTCTAACTGAGGCCTATCTTGGCTATTCCTTACCTTATAATTTAATTTCATGGGTTGCCACAACAACTGGACTAAACTTGTTCGGATATATGCCCTTTAACCTGGGTTATATAATTTCTCTGTTTACTATAGTGAATCCTAATCAGCCAGGGATAATGTCTGGTGTAGACCCTCTAGTTCAAAGATTTTTCGTTTTCCACTGGATAGTTGGCGGACTGTTAATAGCAGTAGTTGGTCTTCACCTATATATATTTGAGAAACACGGTATAACTCCACCACTCTCCGAAGTTAAGCCTGATGCACCTGAGTTAATAGATGAATATCAGGACAAGTTGAAGTCTGATTACAGATGGGAACTACAACCTCTTATAAGATCCATAGGTATGGTGGTAATGATCTTCCTGCTAACCTTCGGAATAATATTCTTCATAGCTTCCCTGATACCCTTTGATATTTCCGTTAGTGGCACTGCACTTAAATACGTTAAACCAGAGTACAATCCTGTAAACGCTGCCCAAGCACCTCCATTACCAGACTGGTATTTCTTATTTATCTACTTCTTCTACAAAACCATAGATCCCAGTAGTGCCTCAATAATATTCTTAGGCTGGGTAGCGGTCACTGTACTATTCCCGTTTATAGATGCTTACGTATTTAGACATAAGGCTCCTCATCCAGGACTCAGACCTGCTGCAATATCTTTAGGTACGGGATTCATAATAGCATTCATAGTAAATACCATTTGGGCAGAGGAAACTCCAGGTCAAGAGATTGGCACTATAGGTCTAATTGTGGACGCAATTATATTCATAGCCTGTTTTGCAGTGCTATGGCCCTTACTCAGATATGTAGTACAGCCGAGAGTGTTAGCAAAGATGAATAGTTCGCCATTTAGAGACGGTGGTATAATGACAATAAAGCCTGAGAAAAGAGTTCTTAGTGGAGCAGTGGTTTTATCGATGAATCTCTTCATCCTAGGTACTCTGATTTACTCTCTATATCAAGCATTAACAATACCCATGACTTCGTTAGGTGATCAATTTATAATAGGTCAATATATAGGATTATCCATGATAATGTTTTCATTATCCGTATTTCTAAACGTGGTGATTGGATATGGAAAGAGGTAGAATATTAGAATTAACAACTATAGTTCTTGCGGCAGTTGTCTTAATTGTGCTAGGTGTAATATCGGACGGGTATTTAGCCCTTATAAACAGTGGTAATTACTTGTCAACACAACAGAAACAAGATGCAATAGTCATTAAGGTTATAGCTTTTCAGTATGCATGGGAGTTTGTTTATCCCAACGGAACTACCACTATAGATAAGTTAGTGATTGAAGCTAATCAGACCTATTTACTGGAAATACAGTCAAAGGACGTCATTCATGCATTCTATATACCGCAGTTAGGGTTCAAGTTTGAGGCTATCCCTGGATATGTATACGATTTCTACATAATGGTGAAGACCCCAGGTACATATGATATATGGTGTGCTGAATTCTGCGGTCCTGGTCATTACACCATGAGAGGAACTCTCATAGTGGTGAGTTAATAATGGATGCTAACAACAGGAAGAAATTGACTTTAAAGGATTATATATGGTGGGTGGTTAGTATTGTAGCGTTCTTTGTTGCCTTTGAGTGGATAGGCGATTTTGGCAGGTTAGCTTATTTGACGTCAAGTCCAATTACCAGTTATGTAGAGAATCTTTATACAGCAACATATTTGACAGCAGGAATTGTTTTCGCCCTATTTATGGGGAGTATTGTATTTCTTGCAGTCAGATTCAGAGCTCCTTCACCTACTACAGAGGTAAGGAGAATAAGTACACTAACTTACTATTACATAGCTCTAGTCATGGATCTAATTGCAGGCGTAGTTATAACCTATTTGATGACAACAATTTCATATGAGTTTTTAATAGGTGCGTTAGCGTCAGCGGACGTTTTTATATTTGGGTCAATAATTTATTTAATATACAAAATGTATTTCACAGACTAAACTGAAAGTAATATTTTTTCTTTTTCATTAACATGAGGTGAATTCTCTTTAATAGAGTTTTTTATTCTAGATTAAGTAAGATTTATTAATTTGAAATAATGATTAAATAATGTGAAATCCCTCATAAGCATTATCCCGTATTTACCTATAATATTTGGAAGCCTTTTACTAACTTACCTATTTCCTCTAAGTCAATTAGTGCCCTTAACTATATTCTGGATATTCATGACCATTTTGGTTTTACGTACTGCGCTCAGTGATGAGGCAAAAATGGTTATTTTCGGTAAAGATAGACTCAGGTGGATGATATTTTTCATTTACTTGGCAATTCATTACGCCGTATATAGTCTTGCCATCGAGCTATTGTTAGGTCAGTTTAGCCAAGGGAATAACCTATTATATATAGGTCCACCTTTTGCAATTTACATCACACCCTTCAGTGTATCGCCGAGTTTGACTGGTTTAGCTCTATCTCTCATATTAAATCCCACTTTGTTAATTCATTTATCTGATCAACTGGTGATTGAGCTATCATTCTACTCAATTTCCATGGGTCTCCTAATTTCTTTTTTGGTAACGTCAAGCTTAATGATTGTGATTTCAACTAGAAAAAGACTGAAGTACCTAGCCCTTGTTCCCATGCTTGGAATTTTAGTAGGGGCAAGCTGTTGTGTTTCCATACCTGTATTACTGGCAACTTCGATTGAGGCAGTTGGAGTTGTTTTATTAACTACGTTTTCATGGGAGGTCGTATTTATTGCCTATGTTATTTTACCTCTAGTTACAGTAATAGTTTTAAAACATCTATCTAATTCATTACTTAGGCTGATGTCTTAGGATATTTAGGTGTAGCTGATATTCGAATATATACAACTAATGGAGATTTCTCTATCTTATCTATTTATTCTTAGATATAAGTGATATGATACAGTAAATACCATATAATCTCAAAAAGTAAACATCAGTAGAGCAATTTACAATTTAGCAATCTTGAAAATGGTTTTTGTATTCAAAACTGATTTAACTTTATAAAAGCTAAAAAGTTATCCAATAATACTTTTCATGAACTTTGATATAACGTAAATCAGAAACACATTCATTATCACAAACATCAGTATGCCCGCTAGCGGTAAACTTGCTGGAGGATAAGGGGAAAAGGAATAAGCTAAATTTGAGTAGAGCGTAGTGGAGGTGATAAAGAGTATTGCCAGTATGGAATCTCCTAACATCCACAAGGCTAATAGTGTTATTTTAATTTGTAGTCTCATTGAGTTTATACTGGACCCTAGTAAAATTCCTCCCAATAATAGTGTTATTTCAAGGAGTATTCTATAATCTAATATGCCTGCCCCTAAGGAGAAGAAATAGGGTGTGTGCCATAAGATGGCTGGAATCAATCCTAGAATGAGTGATATATACCCTCCTTTAAAGTACTTATAGCCTATATACAGACCTGAGAAATACACAGCGTAATGGGAAGCCATATATACTGCTGGTACTGAGAACTCCAGGCTTTCAGTATAAGGGTTAAAGGAGAGAATCAATAGTGCGATCGGTAGAACGAGAAATTTGTAGGTAAGCTTTTGGTCCCTGTTAAGTTTTATCATTATTTATTTTTATTCAACCAAATCTAATAAAACAGAGTAGATCTTATATTAGAAATGACTAGAATCATAGCCTTGCAAAAAGACTATATACTCGAAATAGTAGTTTTCGATTTCACAGAGGGTTAAAGTGATATCTTAAAGGATTACATTACCCATGACTAATTCGTATTTATCTTGGTATATAGTATCCGAAACTTAATTTAACAAGATAATTTAATACACTATTAATGGCAAAATCTACAGCCGAAATTTTGATAGATTCCATATCCTCCCAGATATCAGATGTTTTCGGGATAGCAGGAACTCATGGACTGAGCCTTTTTGAGGAAATAAGGAAGAAAACTGAGAAAGGGGAACTCAAATACTTTATGCCTAGGCTAGAGTACGGAGGAGCTATAATGGCAGATTACTATGCAAGGGTAAAGGAGAATGTTGGTGTGTTCATATCAGTAAACGGTCCAGGTTTCACCAATTCCCTAACAGGTCTAGCTGAAGCTTATTCTGAAGGTTCGCCCTTAGTCTTAATATCACTCAATAAGGAGTTCAAATATCGTAATGACAAGCAACTGCATGACATGGGCTATTATGATGCACAGTTAGAGTTAGCTAGACAAGTGACAAAGGCTTCCTTTAGAATTTATTCCGCATCTGAAGCCCAATCCACCATAGAAAAAGCATTCAGAATAGCATTAGAGGACAAAATGGGTCCAGTGTATGTTGAAGTTCCAGTGGATGTACTTGAGGATTCAACAGACACAGAATTGAAAAATCAATCAAAGATAGGTAGAAAATTAATTTATCCCACAAGGGATGAACTGAGGGAGGCTGTCGATTTCATTAACTCATGTTCTAAGCCCATTCTGTTACTTGGTTACGGCGCATCGAGATCTAATGTTCTGAAATATGTGGAGAAACTGGGTATCCCGGTACTAGTTACTGTCAGGGGCAAAGGCGCAATACCCGAGGACCATCCCCTATATGCGGGAAACATATTTGAAATGTCAGAGGTGCCTGGCGATTGTTTGATAGCCATAGGGACTTCCTTTAATTCTCTTGAAATGTGGAACTGGACAACTAAATTGCCTTCTAAAATATTGCATGTTGATGTAGACGTTTCAGTTTTTAACAACAGTGTTAAAACCGATCTTGAGATAAAGGCTAGTGCTGAAGCATTCTTGGAACAGATATCTGAAAAGGTTAAGACAAGGGCATGGACAGTCGAGAAGGTAGAACGTCAATTCCCAGCCCCTGAGAATCCTGATATTACCCATGACGATCTTATCAGAGTTTTAGATAGCCAATTAGGTGAAGATAGGATTGTGATAGCCGATGCGGGTACAAACCAAGTAATGGCAATGGATATGAAAGTATATAGGCATAACTCTTACTTTAATCCCTTAATCTTCAACGCAATGGGGTCAGCTATACCGGCTGGAATAGGTGCTAAAATAGCCTCACCAGAGAGGGAAGTGGTCAGTATAATCGGAGAT
This sequence comes from Sulfolobus acidocaldarius SUSAZ, assembly GCA_000508305.1. Lineage (NCBI taxonomy): Archaea > Thermoproteati > Thermoproteota > Thermoprotei > Sulfolobales > Sulfolobaceae > Sulfolobus > Sulfolobus acidocaldarius. The sequence goes on along the minus strand of CP006977.1, from coordinate 1,932,050 downwards.
GCCGGTTTTCAGGCTTGCTTCAATGAATTAATTACTGCTGTGGAATATAAGGTAAATTTCTTGATAGTGCTGGTTCAAGATAATGTACAACACTTCTTGAGGATGAATCAGATGATGAAGCACGGTAAGCCCTTTGCGACTGATGTATTTCCTATAGATTACACGAAGGTTGTTGAAGGTATTGGTGTAAAGGTTTTTGAAGTTAAGAAGAAAGACGACTTAAAGAGGATCACCGAAGAGGCAATAAATTCATCATATAAGTATCCTACTCTCCTAAGAGTTCACGTTACTCCCAATAGCGTACCAACAATATTATTCAGGAGGAGTTGAATGGCTGACCTAAAGAAATTTAAACATTTTACCGTTTCGTCCATGGCTTTTGGTACATGGAGGATAGGGGGAGGTTTTTGGAGGGCAAGCCATACAAGAGACGGAGAGTGGATTGCATCGATAAAAAGGGCAATAGAGTTAGGGATAACTACAGTTGATACAGCTGAAATGTACGGTAATGGGCATGCTGAGGAACTGGTAGGAGAGGCTATAAAGGGTTTTGAGAGGGACAAGCTGTTTATAGTATCCAAGGTATGGCCTAGTCATGCAAGTTATGAAAAAGTGTTGAAATCTGCTAAGGCAAGTTCACAAAGGCTGGGTACATATATAGATTTATATCTTCTTCATACACCATCAAGGACAGTTCCCTTATGTGAAACTATAGGTGCTTTCGAGAAACTAGTGGACGACGGTATAATAAGATTTTTTGGTTTAAGTAATTTTGATTCCTCGGGTATCCCGAAGGCTATGTCTTGCTGTAAAAAGTATGAAGTTGTAGCAGTTCAGAACCATTTTAGCTTACTGAGTAGAAAGGATTGGAACGAAGCGTTATTATTCGCAAGGAACAATGGGTTAATGTATATGGCTTATACTCCATTAGAAAATGGGATACTAACAAGAAATGAGTTCCTCAAAGAAATAGGTAAGAAATATAACAAGACTGCATCGCAAGTTGCTCTAAACTGGTACATAAGTGTGGATAATCTAGTGCCTATCGTTAAGGCTTCTACTCCTGTTCACGTGGAGGAAAATGCGCAGGCTATGGAGTGGAGGCTTTCAAGGGAGGATTGGGAGGCAATAAATAATCATTTCAGGACTAAGGGGTACTTAAAGGAGAAAGTGGTAAGTTTCTTTAAATCCATGAGGCCTTAAGGTAACTTTCCCTTCTATTTTTATTTACATTAGCTCCTTTATCTTTTCCCACATATCATCTATGTATTTCTCCAGTTTGGTTATATCCTCTTCCTTTACTCTCTTAAATCTACCCTGCACAGACAGAAAGTCCTTAATTGGTCTTCTCGTCCTCTTGTCCAAACAGTGAAGACACTCTTGGCTTACTGTTATTTTACCATTGTAGTATTCAAATAATGGCCAATAGCACGTCTGCACTGCCAACTTAGCTATTTCAGCAGTCCTTGATGGGTCAAATAGCCATCCATATGGATCGGGTGTAAGCACGTGTATGTACCTAAAGCCATCAATTTCCTTTGCTCTTTTTAACTTCTGAATATAATCGTGGGGATACCCTACACTTGCAGTAGCAACATAAGGCGCATTGTGAGATACCATAAGGAAGGGAAGATTCTTTTTATTTTCTTTCTTGCCTTCTGGAGTAGTAGAAGTTATTGCGCCTAATGGCGTAGAACCACTTCTCTGTCCTCCACTGTTCATATAGGCTTCATTGTCCACACAGACATAGATTATATCCTCATTTCTCTCTGCAGCACCGCTTAATGATGCAAATCCTATATCTGCAGTCCCTCCATCTCCAGCCCATACTACCACATTCACATCCTTACCCTTTTGTTTATATGCCCTAGCAAGTCCTGATGCAGCTGCAGAACCAGCTGCAAATGCTATGTTTACTACAGGTAAATTAAAGGAATTATAAGGTGCATTACCTTGTATTATGGATGAGCAGCCTGCTACAACTACAACCACTGTGTCCTTTCCAAGTCCCATGCCCAACATTCTCATTGCCATATTTTCTGGGCATCCAGGACAGGCTGCTGTACCTGATATAAGTGAATTATGTTTATTCAATATCTCTCGGAGTCCTAATGTCAAGTTTTCCCACCTCTTTTGGATAATACCAGGTTACGTCCTCTTTTATGCCCTCTACAAACTTTGAGAACAAGTATATCATGTCATTCTTACCAACTGTAACTCCACCCAATCCAGTTACTATATCTTTAACTTCTGTGTCCTGAATAGTAGACTTAACCTCTATGTACAATGGTCCTCCTCTGCCAAAGCTAGTACTCCTGTCAACTACCAGAACTCCTTTCTTACCTTCCAAATTCTCCTTAATCTCCTTTTCGCTCCACGGTCTCAAGTACCTCACTCTCAACATACCTATTTTTATTCCCTTCTCCCTGAGAACATCTATAGCCTCCATGGCATCTCCTGCCCAGGCTCCCATTAATACTACAGCATAGTCAGCATCTTCTAACCTATAGCTAGAATTAAGGGTAGAATAATCAATCATAGGGGAAACTTTCTTGTTATATTCTCTACCGTGCTGTCTGATTATATCTTCAGAATTCTTCAATGCAAGATGGATTGACTCCCTCAATTTCATATAACCCTCTGGAGGAAACATATTTCCTATTTCCACTGGATCCTCGGGATCAATTACATATGGCTGCCTCCTAGGTGGTAAGTAATCATCAATTTGCTCTTGGTCAGGTATTAGCACGTTAGTTTTAGTGTGTGATAGAATGAACCCGTCCATCCCCACCATTACAGGCAAGAATACCCTCTCGTCCTCAGAAATCCTGAAAGCCTGAATAGTCAAGTCTAAGGCTTCCTGTGGGTTACTTGCAAATGCCATAATCCAACCACTGTCCCTCTCACTTGTAAAGTCAGTATGTTCGTTCCAGATATTCCATGGTGCTCCAACTGCCCTAGTCCCAACAACCATTACAACTGGAACTCTACTTCCGGCTACCCACCATACCATTTCATGCATGTAAAGAAGTCCCTGTGACGCAGTCGCTGTAAAAGCCCTTATACCAGCTAGTGCAGCACCATATGTCGCAGCCATTGCAGAGTGTTCACTCTCAACTCTAACTATCTCGGTCTGTATTTCTCCTTGGGCTTTCATTTCAGCCAATTTCTCTATTATCGAAGTCTGTGGTGTTATTGGGTAAATTCCTGTTAAACCTACTCTAGCTAACTTTACTGCAGTGGCTACTGCTTCGTTTCCTGAAATAATTTTTCTGATCATGTTTCACTCACCATACTTATTGCTTTTACAGGGCAAACATTCGAACAAACTCCACATCCCTTACAATACTCATAATCAACTGTAACTTTTCCTCCTTTGGGAACTATGGTGGATTCTGGACAGAACATGAAACAAGCCTTGCAACCTATACACTTACTCAAATCTATAACAGGCTTAATTACTCTCCAGGAACCTGTCTTACCTCCAGCTCCCTTACCGGGCTTTGTTATTGGAAAGTATTGATAATCAAGTAGTAACGACATTATATCTCCTCTCTTCTACTAGTTCATACATCTTTCTTACTCCTATGATGTTGATCTCTGCCAACTTATCATCAAATTCGTCTCTAATTGCCTTTTCAAGTGATTCAATACTGGGGATTCTAGTGAGTTTGATCAAAGAACCTAACATTATCACATTTACCATAGGCCAACCTGATCTAATTAAACCTAGTTCCGAGGCAACCTTTGTAGCGTTTACAGTAATTATTTTCTTATCCCTCTCTATTTCAGAGGCGTAGTTAGCTAGAATTACAGAGCTTGGCTTTAGTCCCCTATAAACATTGTTTGAAAGATGTAGGAGGGAACCATCTAGAACTACAACGTAATCAGGTTCCTGTATTGGAGACGTAACCCTGATTTGACTATCAGAAATTCTACAATATGCCTCTATTTCGGCTCCTCTTCTCTCAGCCCCGTATATGGGGAATGACGAAGAGTATAAGTTATCATAACCCGCTGCTTCAGCCAGTAGGTGAGAAGCCGTAACGACACCTTGACCACCTCTACCGTGGAATCTTATTTCGAGCAATAATTGACCACCCTTGAGAAATATATAGTATTCGATGTTTAAAAAGTCTATTATGAAAAATGTTTAAACTTTGGGCAATCCATAGTATATAACTTTTTGATAGAACTGAATCCTGTGGCTTACCTCAGATACTAAGTTTACTATTTCATCTGTTAAAATAATGAAGGGGAGAGGTATAGAAAGTAACGACAATACTATTGAGACCGCGTTCAGTATTACCCTGGTCCTTGATTTCTTATAGCCTGTAAATATCTCAACTCCCAATACTACAATTAAAGCTGCTATTATAGAAATCTCATGAGTTAGGTAGAAGAGTAATGGGAGAGAGGTTGTGAAAATCGAGCCTATAAACGATACTGGTGTGTCTGGATTATACCAAGATGGTCTTGCCTTTAGTATATATATCATGATACTTGAAAGTACGCCTAAACCTAAGAATATCACAGCAGGATAGTAAAATAACTGATTGAAGAAGGAGATAAGGTAGAATAATACCGATATAGAGGAGAATAATACCTCTCTACTTAACCATGAAGTCTTCAAATTGTAAATCACTCTGTAAAACCTATCAAATCTCTTTGCGTGGTTGACTGAGAGCAATAATGAGACTAGGGGTAGTATAAGACCCACTAAATTCCAGTATGGTAACTTGAAAATGGAGTAACCTAAGGCTATCTCACTGGCTATGGTGAAAGCTAATAATCCTATGTAGTTCTCCTCTTTCTTCTGATGAAGAGTTTCAACCTTTATAGTTTCAGCCTTCTCAGGTCTCTTGATAACAAATCTGGGTTCAGTTATATTTTCAGGTGCTAAGTAATTTACATTGGCATCTCCTTTCTCTATCCAGCCAAATGTCAATGCTCCAGTGGGACATGCCTCAACGCAATAAGGAAGACCACTTCCTATCCTATTATAACAGAGATGACATTTGCTCATTATACCGCTCGGAGTCATCTTTAACGCCTCATAGGGACATGCCCATGTGCAGAAACCACAGCCTATACAGTTATCCTCTATTATTCGCACTATCCCCATCTCGTTCTTTGCCATGGCATTCGCAGGACAAACATTCATGCAAACTGGGTTATCACAATGGTTGCATGCTATGGAAAGGGCAGTTTTAGTATCTTCATAGGGCATTACAACCAAACTTCTCCAGTTCAAACCACCGTAAGCCTTATTGCAAGCATCAACGCAGGCATTACATATAATGCATTTACTGTGGTCGAATATGAATCCTAATTTTCTTTCCATGGGTTAATGTGGTATTCTAAATTAATAATAATAGCTTTATAATGATATAAATCTACCCAAATTTGTGGAGTCACAATTTTATAAATATGCGTTGATGAGGAACTTTATAAGAGAAGTTGTTGAGCAAGAGTCTATAGAGAAATACATTCAGGAGAGATTGAATGATGACCAGGAAATGAAGAATAGATTCTGTAATGAAGAGAGTGATAAGATCAGAGAGCTAATAGAAGAGGTAATAGAATATATTTCAATGGGTAAGGGTAAAGGTAAGGAAGACTTAATACTCAAATCTATACTGTCAGTGTGTGGGAATGAAAAGTAGAATCTCTGACTGTCGTAAATCACAGGAGGAGTGTAAAAATTTACTACGTGTACGCATGATAAATTAAATTCTATTTTAATCATTTAATGATTTCAATTAGACAATAATATTAATCCACATCACATATGTTTACTTAATGAGCACTCACTATATAGAGGGTTCCAGGGTCGTTAACGGTTCTTCAGAGTTTATTAATGATATACCCAATCCCTCTGGAACCCTATTTATGGTTATATATAGGAGTAATTTACCTCACGGCGTTATCAAAAAAGTAGATGTTAGTGAGGTCTTTAACCACGGCGGAATAGCTTACACGAACCAGGAATTACTGAAGGTTATCAAGAACCCATTCCCTTTAGGCGTTGACTTACCCATAAAATACTATGCAGTAGCTAAGGATAAGGTTAGGTTTGTGGGCGAACCTATAGCCATAGTTTTAGCCAGAGATTTGTACAAGGCAGTCGATCTTCTAGACTATGTTAATGTAGAAGTGGACCCTTTGCCGGCTGTAACAAGTGTGAGAGAAGCCTTAGATAAGAAAGCTTTAGTACATGAGGAGTTAGGAAGCAATATTGCTGTAAATCGTAAAATGAGCTATGGTGATATGGTAAGGGCTTTCTCAGAATCGCCTATTGTAATTAAGAACGAATTTAAGGTTACTAAACACTCGGCTTTACCCCTCGAGGGTTACGGTGTTCTAGCTTACAAAACTGATACATTAAATATCATGGCTAACTTTCAAGGTCCAATGCTCGAAGCCTACTTTATTAGCCGTGCATTGGGTATTTCCTTAAACTGGATCAAGCTTTCGACACCTAGGGACATTGGGGGTAGTTTTGGAGTAAAGTATTCACTTTATCCTTATATGACAATAGCTGCAGCAGCGTCTATTCTATCTAATCACGCTGTTAGATGGATTGAGAGTAGGACGGAGAGTTTTCTATATAGTTCGTCAAGTGGCGACAGAGAGGGGTATGTGGAAATAGCTAGTGATAAGGAAGGAAAAATAAAGGGGATAAGGTATGCATTCTTCGAGGATGTAGGAGCTTATCCTAGACCACCAGAGCCAGGGGCTCTGTTTAGAGTTCACGGTAATTTAAATGGCGCTTATGATGTACGTAACATTGAAGTAAACCACACGGTCGTTCTTACTAATAAATCTCCCACGGGCTTAAACAGAGCCTATGGAGCTCCACAATTTTACTTTGCGTTAGAAACCACGATAGACAAGTTAGCAGAAGAATTGGGAATAAGTCCAATTGAAATCAGAAAAAGAAATGTGATAACTGAATTCAACAAGAGGATTAACAGTGACTACTTTTATGAAACTCCTACGGGAGGACTATATCCAAAACAGGACTACAATAGGGTTCTTAAACTTTTGGAGGAAGAGTATAGTAAGATTAAAAGAGAGCCCCTTACAGGAATTGGAGTATCTCTTTTCCTGGAACCGAGCGGAACTAATTTAGGTTATGTGGATTTAGCACTTGAGGGATCCAAGAGGAGACATAAACATTCAGCATCTGGGGATTACATCATAATGTCCCTTAATTTCGATGGAAGTATCAGTGTCTTTATAAATGGTACTAATGAAGGGCTAGGTCATGAGACAGTGACAGCGGAAGTCGTAGCTAGAGAGTTTGGAATAGATGTCAGTAGAGTGAAGGTAGAGAATAGAGTTGATACTTCTCTTCCGTGGACAATAGCCAGTGGTAGTTATTCCAGCCGTTTCGCTCCAATAGTTATAACCGGTGTACTGAAGGCATGTAACGAATTAAAGGACAAGTTATCTGATGTAGCCAAAAGATTCCTTGAGACTGAAGAAGTTTACTACGGCAATGGTAAATTTTACGCTAAAAAAGATTCAAGTAAGTCAGTAGATTTAAAAACACTTGCATCGGCTTTTCACTGGGATCCCTACTCAAATCCAGGGAGTCTATCTGTAGTTTCTTTCTACAATTCTCCCTATCTAGCACCACCAGAGGGGGATAAGATAAATTCCTCCCTAGGGTATTCCATTCAAGCTCATCTAGCCGTAGTCAGGATAGATCCTATTACTTATGATGTTAAAGTAGAGAAATACATTATAATTCATGACGTGGGGAGAATATTAAAAAGAGAATTGTTAGAAAGCCAGATGTATGGAAGTTTACTGCATGGAATAGCTATGAGCTTATATGAGAGGTTGGCTTACGACGAAAATGGTAATCCACTGATAACTACCTTTGATGCATATGAAACCCCTACTTTTTCCGAAATGTTACACACTGAAGTAGACATCCATCACTTTGAGAGCGATATTAATTATATTCCCTCAAAGGCATTAGGGTCGGGAGAAGGTCCAATTATGGGAGTTCCTGCTACCATAGCCAATGCAGTTTCAGACGCTATAGGAAAAAGGATTACTCAGATACCTATAACTCCTGAAATTATAATGGGACTTATTGAAGACGGGGTGAAGTAAGTGATTCCAGCCCAGTTTAAGTATTACAGACCTTCAAACTTACAACAGGCTTTAGACCTATTAAAGAAAAATGAGAGTGCCAGACCATTAGCCGGAGGTCAAAGTTTAGTTCCTATGATGAAATTAAGGATAATAAATGTAGATACTCTAGTTGATCTCAATGACCTAGACGAGTTAAGATATGTAAAGTTAGAGGAAGATAAGCTCAGGATTGGCTCTCTTTTAACTCATAATGAAATTGCGACTAACCATATAATAAGGCAAAGGTACTCATCCCTAGCAAAAGCTTCTTGGGTTATAGCTGACCTCCAAGTGAGAAATAAGGGAACTATAGGGGGCTCTATCGCTCATGCAGATCCCTCAGGAAATTATTTTCCAGTGTTATTAACATTAGAGGGCAAGGTTATACTGAGTAGTAGTAGGTCAATTAATATTGAAGACTTTTACTTATTCCCTTATACCACAGCATTAAGTCATGGAGAGATAATAAAGGAGATCGAAATACCCGTAAAGAAGAACAGAGAGTATTGGCTAAACTTTAATGTGGTTAAAAGAGGAGGAGCTTCGTATCCAACATGTCTAGTAGCAGTTAATCTAGAGCTCTCTGAGGATAGAGTTGTTGTAGGTTCAAAGATCGCTATTGGAGGTGTGTTCGAGAAACCTGTTTTAATCAGGGATCTGTTTTTAGGAGAAAAGGTGGATGAGATAAGGAGGAGGGCAGACCTGGACTCGATTGCTGAAAAGATCATTATGGAGAGAGACGAGAAGGTTATAAATGATATTCATGCCAGTAAGAGCTATAGACTAAAGCTTACTAGGAATTTGTTAGTTAAAACACTTATGGGGTATTCTGAGATTAAACTCCCATCAAAAGAAATTGTGAATACACCAAATAATCACTCTAATACTAACGATAGCTTAGTTGTGAACGGAGAGGAAATTTCACTCAATGTGGAGCCGAGAATTCTGCTCATTGACTTTCTGAGACAGAACGGATTTACTGAAGTAAAAAGGGGTTGCGATGAGGGGAAGTGTGGAGCATGTACAGTTTTAGTGGATGGAAAGGCTATAAAATCCTGTAATGCATTCGCTATTCAGTTCTCTGGGAAGAATATAGTGACAATTAAAGGTTTAAAGACCAAGCAGTTGGTTCAAGACGCATTTCTTAGAAATTACGCTATGCAGTGTGGATACTGCACCCATGGTTTTATGATGACTATTTATGATTACTTAACAAATGTTGATCCTGATGCAGACGAGGATATGATGAAATATGCAATAAAGAATATTTGCAGATGTACAGGTTATGTGAATATAATAAGGGCTACTAAAGACCTTTCTAGGTCACTTCAGAATAGCTCAAAACTTGATAAGCCGTAAAATATTATCCCTCAATATTCTCTTGTCCTTAACAACTTCATAAATCTGGTGGGCATAGTCTGCTAAGTCCTGTCCCACATATGCAGGAAAGTCGCTACCATATATTACTTTCTCAGGTATGGTGAGCAAATTAGGTAAGGACTTCAGTATATTTCTAGGAGGAATAGAGGATATCTCTAAATACACGTTGTCAAAATATTTAGCCATATAAAAGGCAGTAGTGTACCATATTGGTCTCCCTGCATGGGCTATGATTACTTTAAGTTTTGGAAAGTCCTTCACTACATCGTCGATTAATATTGGGTCAGAATACTTATTTCTCGTAGCACCCTCTATGCTTGTTCCCGTATGTATCATCACGGGCAAGTCGTGATCTTGGGCAAACTCATAAACGTATAATAAAGATTTTAGCCCTCCCTCTTCTTCCCTATAGGCATTAGGTTTAAAACCGTGATGAGGCGGATGTAATTTTATTCCTATAATTCCTAGTGAGTATTGTTTTTCTAATTCCTCCCTAACATTACAGGTTAAGGGGTTTACCTCGCCCCACTGTAGATATAAGTCAGGATTTCTCTTTCTCTCCTCATAATCTATGTAAAAACCGTCGTAGCACTCTCTAGTGTAACAGGGGTGGGATGGTACTAGGAGTATTTTATCTAGTTCTACCCAATCATTACTTAATGTCATCTTAGTATCTTTTGTGTACCTTAGAAATCCTTTACATTCATCAGGGATCAAGCCTCTATAAATATGATAATGGACGTGGGCATCAATAACCTTGATCCTGTCCATAAAGAATAATTGGAACCTACGTCTTTTTAAATCTTTAATTTATATTTTTTACAAAATTCAAAACAATAATATACTAGAAGGAGAGGTCTGCATCAGGAAACTATTTCAGAGTCTTGTATAAAGATCTTGGGTTTTTATCAGCTATATTCTCCTTTCCTTCAATGTTTAATGACAAGAACTCTTTCAAATTTTCTGCAAGTCCCTTTGTACCTGGTCCACCATAGTCACTTCCGTAAATTGTTTTATTTGAAATTTCCTCAATTCTCGGTAAATAATCCAGAATCTTCTTTGGTGGTATAGATGAGATTTCCGCGTATATATTTCTTCTAATTCGGCATAACTGAAAAGCAGTTGGAACCCAGTTAGGTCTTCCCATATGAGCCATAACTATCTTGAGCCTGGGAAAATCTACAGAAACATCATCAACATATATGGGATCGCCGTACTTGTTTCTTGCCCTTAAGAACATACTGGTACCCGTGTGAATTATTACAGGTAAGTTATGATCCTCTGCAAACTGATACATTATTTCCAATTGTTTAAGTCCTCCCTCTTCTTCCCTATAAGCGTTAGGCTTTACCCAGCTATGTACAGGATGCAGTTTAAAGCCAGCTACTCCTTGTTCGTATTGTTTTTCTAGCCAATATTTAGTTTCCTCAATCGTGAGCTTGTTAGGTTCTATACCACCTACAACTGAGAACCTTTCGCCGTAAGGTTTAAGAAAGTTTATAGCCTGGATAGCAATACTTTCGTCAATATTCCATAATTCTCTAGCTGGATAAGCTATGATAACTATGTAATCAATATTTGTTGAGTCCATTTCCTTTAGGACTTGTTGAAGAGAAGGAGGCTTAAACTCATAACCTGCATTCTTTGAGGAAAAATTTTGAGGTAAAAATTCCCTAAACCACGCATGAGTATGTGCATCTATGTAGCCCATACTCTATTAATTTATGCGAGCTGTTTATATTTTTAGCTATAGAAATATGATATAATCGTTTAAAACAATAATTAGAAGCCATTACACACTCTATTTATAAACTACTGAAAATACAGTCTGATTAAAAATGAAAATTAGTTATATTAGGTCATCTCTAGGAGAGAAAATTAATTTCTACTTTCAATTTATAAATGTTTATTTTAATACTTAATTTTTATTTTACTATGTTAATAGTTTATGTATGCCTCTATGTCCCTCATGCGAGATGAAATTTGAGACATGGGGAGATCTAGCCGGTCATATGGAACTAATGGCAAACTCTAAGAGTGACCCGTCCCATGTTATGTGGCTCAATCGAAATTTAGGTTACGAAAGAATGAACAGGGAGGAGCTAAAGGTTTCTCTTGAGAATTTCTTCAGTCAACCCGCAGAGCTATCATCCTGGATAAGGAAAAGATTTATAGAGAGGTTTTACGGAGAAAATTCTCATCCTTTCATTTCAGCCATGCAAAATCCTACAAGAGGTGTTCTGCTAGGTTACGTTATAGAGCATCAACACTTTCTTAAAAACTGGGTGAAAGTATTATCTTCTATAGTGTTTAAGACTGATAAGGATGATGTAATGGAATATGAACTTGAAAATATTAAGGTGGAGTTTATAGGCTATGGGGTAAGACCATCACATTATGAGTTACTCCTTAGAATGGGAGAGTCTTTAGGGATGCCACGGGAGAAAATTCTCTCTATGTCTCCCTTACCAAGTACCAGAAACGCAATAAATTTCTGGAGAAGAGTTGCTGAGACGAGAACATGGTTAGAAACTATGCTCGCTATGCATAGCTTAGAATTAGTAGCTGACAGAAGTTTAAGGCAATATGGTGCTAAAGTCCATTACTTTAATCCTGAGATACTTTCCTCAGATAGATATCCTCAAGAGGTAAAAGATTTCTTGAGGGAAGGATATGAGGCTGACGTATCCCATGCCTCTGAAGCTTTAAAACTTGGCGAGAAGTATGCTGAGGAATTGGGATTAAAAGAGCAAGCTCAAATTATCGTACTGAGGTCTTTTGACGCATTTTCGAAATATTTATTAGCAAGATTAGAGAGAGGTTTTGAAATAGAACCTGAGTTAGTAAAGAAGGTGTATAACTTATGAAAATAACTGTAAATGGTAGGATAGCAGGAACTAAGGAAACTGGTTGTGCATTGTGTGGTGGAACTTGGGGAGACTATTATGAGGAGATAGATGGCGAAAAACTCTTCTTCTGTTGTGATATATGCGCTCTCGAGTTCGTGAATATGCTAAAGGAGGTTAAGAAGAGAACAGGTTGGGATAGAATTGATGAGATAGTGATAAATGGAAACTACAGTAGTGGCAGGACATGTGTCTCCAAGAGAGGTCAAAAAGAGTATAAGTTCTATATCCGCTTTAATGAGGACGCAGGAGTAGAGACTTTCAAGGAAGTAGCTTAAGCATTGATGTGTAAGTGACCCATCTTCCCTTCTTATTTTTTCGTTGTTTTATTCTTCAAATAATGCACTCAGCATACTCACTCCAGCCCAAGGTATATCATATCCTAGGACTTTAGCCTTTGTGGGTCTCACAAATCCTAGAAGAGTATGGAGCGTTTTCAGATCTCCTTCAGGAGTCGCTGAGGAATACTCTTTAGGATACTTACTATCCATATCAAGTATATCCTCGAACTTTCCCTCATTTATGAGCTTTATAAGTAAAACGTCAAACTTCGTTGCACGTGGCTTAAGGTTAAAGTAAAGTAGGTCTAGTCTATGTGTAGGTGAACCAGTAGCTATGAATAGAGTCCTCCTGCCTAATTTTTCTGAGACCTTTCTAATTACAGAACCTAATTCATAATGTTTTCTAGGACTAACAGAAGAGATGGAAATTGGAACAACTCTTGGCTTATCCTCTGGAAACATATAATAAAGGGGAATCCATGCACCATGATCCAGTCCCCAATTCTCCTCAACTTTAAGCATACCATTACTTTCCTTTATTAGTTCACTTGCAAGTTCAACATCATTTTCAGCCTGATAACAGAACTCGTAAAGTTCCTTTGGAAAACCAAAGTAATCTTGTATACATTTTAGGTCTTTAGAAATAACAGTATAGTTATTCTCGCCCCAAGAAAAGAAGTGAGGACTTGAAATAATCACTGTCTCTGGATCGTACTTGCTCTTTATTTCCTTCCCTAAATCAGCTAAGTGCCCTTTCCAAGGGTTTTCCTCCACAAGTATCATTGGAGAACCATGAGATATGAAATATCCTACTCCGTTCACCTTTATCGCATATATCTCTTCTCTTGTTTACTAAAAAATATAGCTATCAATAAAACCCGTTCCATAAATCACTTAATATATTCTTTTGAGAGGATTTTATCATATGAGTGAACTGCTAAGAAACATTATGAGGAACTTTCCATTAGGCGTAGCCATAGTCACTACAAACTGGAACGGTAAATACATAGGTATGACCATAAATACCTTTAACTCCCTCTCCTTAAACCCTCCACTGATCATGTTTTCAGCGGATAGAATAAAAGGGAATGATAAGCCCTTCAGGGAGAGTAACGGTTTCGTCATAAACTTTGTTGATGATGAAAAACTACTTGACATATTTGCTTTTAAAGACGTAAAGGAACGTTTTGACGGTATAGAAGTCCAAGAGGGGAAAACAGGTTCCCCCATATTTCCCCAAAGTTACGCTTACCTTGAGGCTGAAAAGTACCAGATTCATGACGTGGGTGATCACAGTATAATCATTGGAGCTGTTGTTGATGGAAAAATATTTAGAGAAGATTTCTCCCCTCTGGTATATTTTAGAAGAGCTTATTGGAAATTATCGAAATAGGCTAAAAACTCAAGTGTCTTTGTACTCCTAATATTTTTGTTCTTAACTCATGGATAACGTAACCAAGCTTTCTAGACCATACGCTATTGCTATTCCTAAGAAGAACCAAGTCCAGAATTTAACGTTAAAGCCACCTAGCATTGACGCTCCTATCATATTTATCCTTATCATTGGAAATACTAAAGCTGCAGTAGCTATTGTGTTGAGTGTTGCTAAGAATAACTGATTTTGTATACCGATATAATAAATTGATGCACCCAACATTGTTGGTAAACCTGCAATCAGTGAGAGTATCACCACATTCCTAAGGTTTAACCACTTTGACCTCACCAGCTTTCCAGGAGATGCTATTGCAACACCCTCTGTAGCATTGTGGACACCAAAGGCTATTGTGAAAGTTATAGCAGATACTACTGCTCCCCCCAATAAAGCTGCTGCTATAGCAAATCCCTCTCCTATGTTATGAAAGCCCAATGCTGCTGCTAATATAACGGGTGTATTATGTGTTGCCTCTGCGGGTCCTTTAGTCCTGTCAAAAGAGGCTAGAAGTAACCACGTACCAAGGAGGGCAATCGAAGTAACAACAATCCCAACACCGAACAGGAATAATTGCTTCTGATCCAAGTATCCCTCTATAACCTCAGATGCTGCCTGTCCAGTGTCTAAGGCTATATATGCTAGGATACCTGCTGCTAACACACTTAGGTAAGCTGTCTTAGTTTTACTTATATTAGTCTTAGTTATTCCTATACTTCCTATTGCCACTGTTCCTCCTGCCAAAAATCCTAATGCAATTGGAGCCAAATCAATCATTTCTTTACGCCATGTCGTAATTAAAAAAAACCTCCTAATAAAACTTTGTCCGAAAGAGTTCGGGATACTTTAACTGTGTTAAAATGAGTTTAACTACAGTTGAAGGTTATTGAATTCTAAAAGGTTATCAAAAATGGCTGAAAAATCAGAAGAAAACTATTAAATCATAGACTTAACTATCAAATGAAACTTCTTGAAGAACTAAGACTAAATCATTTTCAGTGTCTTCTGAGGGTGATACAAAGCTAAATGAAAGACCGATATCTTCTATGAGTTTCTTAGGAGATAGTTGCTGATTAGTTTCAGCATAAATATACAGTGTCACTTTTACGTCTTTACTATCTATTGTTATATTCTGGGTAGTATGATTGAGATTCAGAGATACTACTTTACCGTCCTCCAGGTATAATATAACGTAAAGGTGATAGAAATATATCTTGGGATTTATCTCTATCAAGTAGACGCCTGGATCTCTAATATGTAAAGTAAATTTAACTGTGAGTGAGTAATTATATATTTGTCCAGAGTTATTGTTGACAGTCGTGGACATACTGCTAGTCTGCATATTGTTAGACGACGTGGTGTTCTGACTACTTGATGATTGGCTAACAATCTGAAGATCTGACACGTTAAATGGAGTTTGGGCATTAGGATGAGATGATTGGTGAAGCAGATAGTACACTTGAATACCTAAGAATGCATTCACCAGTATTGTGACTATCAGTAATATTATCAATAGTGTTTGTTTCTCCACGATTCATAATTTCCCATGAATTCTATATAAGTGTTAGTTCCATCCGTGAAGTGAAACAGAATTTAATTGGAAATATATCACAGGATCGGTCATTTTTCAAAATTGATCTATGATAACGTAGTAAGTGCTTAAATTCTATTCTACACATTATTATCTTTTAGTTTTTAATCTGATAAATTCTATTTAAAACTTCAGTTTCATAGACAGTGGAACAGTGAAACAAGGGAGTATTAATAAGGACCAAACGACAATAACATAATTGATGAAACCAATACTATTAGTAGCATTGGCGGCAATAGGTCTAACATCTGGAATATTGATAGCAGGAGTATCAGGATATGGACCACTAGCATATATATCCTACCATGTAGTAGGCGTTAGTAACTCCAACTCTTCAATACAGTTGACACCAGTATTCTTTAGCCTTGGTAATATAACGCCCGGACAAAGCGGAGAGATCAAGCTGAATACCACATTAATAGTGAATGCTAATGGAACATATGTATTTCAATTATTACATGAGGAAAAACTAAATAATGTATTCTCATCTTTCAATGTTACACTGAACATAAGTGGAAAAGTAGTGACTCTATCATTAGATAATGACCATCAGGCATTAAACCTCACTACTGGAAAATACAATGTGGTAGTCACATTAAGCTATACTGTTAGTGAGCATCCTCACGGAGACTTGAATGTTAAAAGAGAGCCTCTCATAATAGTCCATCCTGCTCAACAAGAAAATGAATCTGAAGACTAAAAATATAAAGACATATATCTTTTTTTTAAATTAAATATATTTTAGTATTTGAGTTAAAATATTAGTAAATTTTTTCTGTGAAATTATAAAAGGGATTTCTATGCGTACATAAACGATCTATGGTCTTTTTTGTCGCGCTTTACGTAAATTATGGCTAACTCTTTAAATAGCCCTTTATGTAAAATAAGCTAAGATGAGATTTTCATTACAACTGGGGGTTCTGCTGACTCTACTAATACTCTTTACCTGCGTGGTGTCTAATTCGTCTTTGCAGTTGAACAATCAAATTATAATATATTATAACGGAACTGTTGTGGCAACATTAAATAATGTAAACCAGTTCAAGCTGATAGGTTCTAGTTATAATGACATTAGGGTGACAGGTGCAACTTACACAATAGTAAATGGTTACATGTATTTTCACAATATTACCGGGAGTATATACGTAGTCTACAATACAGTTCTTCCTAAAGGAGTTATTAATGTGGTAGAAAATAACAGTTTTAACGTCATCGTTCTCCTTCCCATAAATACTACATTAAATTACATTTCTCCTCAACCTAGTAGCTTCACAGTGGTTGACAATCTATATAATTTGACATTTAAGAATGTGTCTCAAATTACTTTGCTCTATGCCTCTTCACCCTCTCCCCAAGTTACAGTTTCACAACAAAACAATTTAGTATTCCTCATAATCATAGCTCTTGTGATAATAGACGCTGTCCTATTGTATTTTTTGGTTAGGCTGATAAGGAGGAGAAATGTCGAGATCACCACGCAGGGAGCTGAAGACGAAGAGGTAAATTTATCTAATGAAACACTAGATGAGAGAGATACGATGATTTTAGAAGCCATAAAGATGGGAGGGAATAACTTAACAGAAATAATGAGACTTACTGGCTTACCTAAATCCACTATATATAGGAGGATAAGGAAACTCGTGAGGCTAGGATATGTGGAAGAAATCAGGGAAAGGGGCAAGGTAAGGTATTCAGTTAAGAAGGATAGGAATTAATTTTTAGAAAAAGACTGAAGGGTAAAAATTGGCTAGTAAAAAGTATTCAAAGAAATTCCGACACAAAATAAAAAATATCAATTATTTCAGCATGTTTTATGTCTGGCTAAGGGACTGTTTTAACTCTTCAATAACCTTAATGTCATCTAGAGTTGAAACATCCCCTGGATCCTCATTAGCTAAAATTGACTTTAGTAGTCTTCTCATAATCTTTCCGCTCTTAGTCTTTGGTAACCTCTTAAGAAATATCACCTTATCTACAATATATCCAGAGTTTCTACAATAGTTCCTGATTTCGTTTCTTAAAACATCATCTGGATTAACTCCCTGCTTAGGGACAACAAAAGCCACAATAGAATTTGATGTTCCCACAACTGCAGTCTCTGCAACTTGAGGATAGGTTCCTATTATACTTTCCACCTCAAGAGTTCCTATTCTTTCTCCCTCACTTCTTATCACATCGTCAGCTCTTCCCAATACGAAAAGATATCCATCTTCATCCATGTATCCGTAATCCCCTGTATAGAAGTAACCTGGGAATCGTAACCAATATTTCTCTTTTATTTTCTCGTAAGTAGGGTCATTCCACATCTTAGCTGTGGCTGGATTTAGAGGTTTAACCACTATGTATCCCTTCTGTTTTGGTGGCAAAGGCTTTCCATCATCATCCACTACCGTGAAATATGTACCTGGGAATACTATACCAGCAGACCCAGGTTTGTAAGGAATCTCTCCTAACCCATAGGGTGTACAGGCTATAGGTATAAGGTGTTCAGTCATCCAATAAGCGTCACCGATCTTCACATGAGGCATATTTTCAGTTAACCAATTCCATGCACCTACATTTAGTGGTTCTCCAGTATTAAGAATGATTTTTAAGCTGGAAGTATCACCTGACTTTACAGATTCTTCACCTAAACTTTTTAGTGTGTAAAGTGTAGTGGTTGAGCTCCAAACGTAATTTACATTAAATCGCTCTATAACCCTAGAGAACAGATCCTTTTTGTATCCTATAAATCCTTCAAACAGGACTCCTGTAATTCCCATTACTGGAATTGTGTATAGGTTAGCCATGGGCCAAACAGGCCACCCTAACTCAGATACTGTCCACCACACTTCATTATCCTGAGGATTTAGAAGTGCCCTGAAAGCCCAGTTTAAACCTATAGTATAACCAGCATGAGAGTGAAATAACCCTTTAGGCTTACCAGTGGTACCAGAAGTATAATAAATAGTACCAGGTTCATTTGATTCCACTTCCTCTGGTCTCACATACACCTTTCCCTTCGGTTTTACATCCTCATATACAATATCCCTGTTTTGTTTGACCTCGAAATCCGAGTAGCCTCTTGACACTATCAGCACATTCTTTACCGGTGTACTATGGGAGTCGAGTAATTTGTCCACAAAGTCCTTGATTCTTATCTCATTACCGTTTTTAATCCCCTTCGAGGCAACAACCATTACCTTTGACCCGCAGTCATTTAACCTATAGGCTAATGTTTCATGACTCAATCCCACATAATGAATTACAAGGACCGCTCCCAATCTATGTACAGCAAGGCTAAAAAATACTGCCTCTGGAATACTGGGAAATAGAAGTGACACACTGTCACCTTTTCTCACTCCCAACTCTCGCAATACATATGCTGCCTTATTTACCTCGTTGTACAAATCCAGGTATGATATAGTCTTGGTCTCAAACCTTTCATTAGCCCAGTAAAAAGCTACTTTATCTTTCCTACTGGGAATATGCCTATCTGCTGCATTATAACTGATATTTGTAGTTCCTCTTACAAACCACTTGTCATATGGTGCACGACCCTCTACAATAGTTTCAGGTTTTTTGAACCAAGTGATGTACTCGGTTTTATCCCTCCAAAAGCCCGTGGTGTCATCCATGGCATACTTACTCATGGATTTAATTTGTTCTAAAGAATATATTCTCCAATTCATTTTATATAGTTAAGAAAAAGTTATATTTATCTTTTGCTTGTTTAAAACAAATATTTTAAAATACAAGAATTCTAATGTAAGAATATGAGCGAAACAACTATTTTAGTTAATTCTTTAAGAGAATTCCTTAAGCGAGAAGTAGAGAAAATTGCAGAGAAGGTAGATAGGGAGGATTATTATCCAAGACAGATTGTGGAAAAGCTGGGTGAACTTGGCTATCTTGTCCCCTTGCAGAGTAACCTATCTTATTATGATATGGTTATCTCGTTAGAGGAAATGGCTAAGGTTAGCGGTTCTATAGCACTAATTGCCGATGCTCAGGGAGAGTTAGTAGGCGAAATGCTGAGGCTCTTTGCTAATGAAAGTCAGAAGAAACAGTTTCTTGATCCTATAAGTAGAGGGAAAATGATAGGTAGTTTTGCGTTGACTGAACCCACAGGTGGTAGTGATGTTGGTTCCATGAAAACATTTGCAGAGAAGAGAAATGGAGAATGGGTAATATCGGGACGTAAAATGTGGATAACTCAGGGGATTTACGCTGATTTATTCATAACTGTGGCTAGGACTGGGTCAAAGAGAGGCGAGCTATCTGTATTTCTATTACCTAGGAGTAGTTGTATAGAGAGCAGGAAGATCGAGGTCATGGGTAATAGAGGCACTGGGACATCTGAGGTCGTATTTAGAGAGTGTAAGGCTGATGAGTCTCAAGTTGTTGGAGAAATTAATAAGGGCTGGGATATGGTAAATGCAGTATTAGATGTAGGAAGACTGGCAATAAGTGGTATAGCGATAGGTTTAGCTGAGTCTGCCCTGCAAGAAGCCTTAAACTGGGCATTAAATAGGGAAGCTTTTGGCAGTAAGTTATACTCTTTTCAGGGGATAAAGTGGTATATTGCTGATTCAGTTACAAAACTTAACTCGGTCAAGGTGTTCATGAAAGAGGTCAGTAAGAAGTTTGAGGAGAATTCAAATACCAAGGGAGTGTATGCTTCAATGCTTAAGTTACTCTCTGGAGAGGTGGCAAACCAAGTGGTGGATCTATCTTTACAAATATTTGGAGGTATGGGTTATGCAAAAGGTACAAAGATCGAGAGAATCTACAGAGACGTGAGGTTAATGAGGATTGGTGAAGGAACAGACGAGGTTCAAAGGCATATTATTTCCAAATATGTCGAAAAATACGGAATTCCCACGCTGAATGATATCTAGACAAAAATTTTTAATAATAATTATTATTTAATTTTAATTGGTGGTTTTTCTGAATAGAGTAGCCATTATTGGCGTGGGTTGGTATGGTTTTAAACCAACTACCCCAGAAGTGTCCTTTAGAGAAATGGTATTCGAGGCAGCATCAAGGGCATATAAGGATGCAGGAGACATTAATCCAAGAACAGATGTTGACTCCTTTATATCATGCCAAGAGGATTTTTGGGATGGAATATCTATAAGCGATGAGTTTGCCCCGGATCAAATAGGAGGGGCAATGCGACCTACTATGACCGTCAGTGGTGATACAATCCAGGGTTTAGCTCATGGTATAATGCATATTAACTCTGGTGTAGCAGATGTCGTTACTATTGAAGGTCATTCTAAGATAAGTGACATTCTAACATTCCCTGACTTAGTTAAATTTGCAATGGACCCGATTTACTTAAGGACATTGAACCCTCCTAACTTTCATTTTCTCGCAGGAATAGATGCAGTGAAATTCATGGAAAGGAAAGGAGTAACAAGGGAGGACTTAGCTTTAGTTGTAGAAAAGAACAAAAGGGCTGGACTTAAGTCTGTACGATCCTCTTATGCAAGTAATCTATCCGTAGATGAGATTCTTAAATATAACGAGTATGTGGTTTATCCGTTGACCAGACTAGATATTGCCTCATTCGTAGATGGAGCAATTACAATTGTGATAGCGTCTGAGGAGGTTGCAAAGAGAGTTAAGGGAGACGACTATCTAATAATAAGGGGAGTGGGATATGCCACAGATTCAGCAAATGCCGAGACCGCGGATATAGGAAAAGCTACATACATGAGACTAGCCTCAAATATGGCATATAGAATGGGCAAAATCGACTCACCGAGAAAATACTTCGATGCAGTATTTGTAGACGATAGATACAGTTATAAAGAGTTACAGCACCTCGAGGCGTTAGGTATCTCAGAGGAACCAGTAAAAGACCTGAGGGAGGGAAATCTACATCCACAAGGCGAGATTCCAGTTAATCCTTTAGGTGGTCATCTGGCTAAGGGGGTTCCATTAGAGGCTTCAGGGTTCTCCCTATTACTTGACGCAATAGACTACATAAATAGTGGAAAAGGAGATAGGGCTTTGGTTGGATCCTGGAGAGGGATCCCTACTTTTACAGGTTCAGTTGTGGTGGTGGAAAGACCATGAAGGTAAACATACATTTGAATAAGAGGGTAGCCGTAATTGGTGCAGGGATGACACAGTTCAGAAGGAGAATACTTGAGACACCTCAGGAGATAGCATGGGAAGCATCTAGTAAGGCTTTGGAAGAGGCAGGATTAGAGTTGAAGGATATAGAATGCGTTGTGATTGGTAGTGCTCCTGACGCCTTTGATGGAGTTAATTTAAAGGGAGAGTACTTATCCCATGGTTCAGGAGGCATTAGAAAGCCCTCGAGCAGAGTGTTTGTTGGCGGAGCAACTGGTGTTATGGCTGCCATAACTGGTTGGTATCATGTTGCTAGTGGAATGTGTAATACTGTGCTCGTCGTTGCTGAAGAGAAGATGAGTCCTGCAAGACCTCACCCACAATCAGTATTTAGATACATATGGGATCCTATTTTAGAAAAACCATTGAACCCAAACTTGATATGGATATTCGCTATGGAGATGCACAGGTATATGGCTACTTATGGAATAAAGAAGGAGGAAATAGCACTAGTGTCAGTAAAGAACAAGAGGAATGCGGCAAATAATCCCTATGCCCAATTGGGAGGAAATATAACAGTAGATGACGTTCTGAACAGTGAAGTTTTAGTGTGGCCTGTTCAGCTTTTAGACATAAGCCCCGTGAGTGATGGAGGAGCAGCAATGATAATGGCGTCTGAAGATGTGGCTAGGAGGTATTCTGATACGCCAATTTGGGTTGATGGAGTGGGTTGGACACTGGATAATACAGAATGGCCAGCAAGAGATCTTGCATATGCTAGGTATTTAGAGTTTGCCGCAAGGATGGCTTATAAAATGGCGGGAATAGAGAACCCCTATAAAGAACTTGACGTAATAGAGCCATATGACCCGTTCGATTATAAAGAGCTACATCATATTGAGGGGTTAAGAATTGCACAGAGAGGAGAAGCGCCCAAACTCCTAAAGGAGGGAGTCTTTGATATTGATGGAGATATTCCTAGTAGCCCAAGTGGAGGTCTCTTGGGAGTTGGTAATCCTATTGCAGCTGCGGGGCTCATGAAAGTTATCAGTATATATTGGCAACTAAAGGGCACTGCAGGTAAGATGCAGGTAAAGAAGCCAGTTCATACTGGTTTAGCTCAAGCATGGGGTGATTTAATGCAAGCATCCACAGTTATTATTATGCGTAATTGAGGTGAGGAGAAGTGGTTACTTCACTTAAAGAAGAGGAATTACATAAGCATGTATTAATTCCATATAAACCAAACGCAAAGTATGCCTATACTGCAGGTCAGGCTCAAAGCAGATATCTCTTAGGTCTAAAAGAGGGAAAGATTCTAGGAAGGAAATGTGTTAAATGTGGCAAGATTTACGTCCCGCCTAAGATGTATTGTGACGAGTGTTTTAGACCTACCGATACATGGGTAGAAGTAATGGATGAGGGCTATGTAATGACGGCTGTTGCCAGTTTTATAAGTTGGACCAGGGAGAAGATTTCTGAACCAGAACTGGTAGGAGTCATAAGATTGCTTCCATCCAGTCCAAGAGACTTCGTTTATCCTGGGATATTCCATAAGCTCTGTGTTTCCTACGAAGAGGTGAAAAATATGAGCGTAATAGGAAAGAGGGTTAAGGCAGTGTGGAGACCAAAAGAAGAAAGGAAAGCTAGTATAAACGACATTCAATGCTTTAAGGTGATCTAAATGTCGTGGGAAAAAGAGGGTAAGGAAGGAAGTTTACTGAAATGGTATGACATAATGGAAGCTGAAAAATATGAATATACTGTAGGACCAGCTGGAGAGAGATTCTTCCAAGGTCTTAAGGAGAATAAAATAATAGGAAGTAAGTGTAAGAAATGCGGTAAAGTCTATCTACCGCCAAGAATATACTGTGAAGACTGTTTCACAAAGATAGAAGAATATGTTGAACTCAAGTTGGATGATGCATATTTGGACTCATTCACCACAATCTATCAAGATGATGATGGACAAAAATTGGCTGAGCCTGTTCATATAGGGTTACTGAGGTTTAAAGGGGTAAATGGCGGTCTGTTCTGTTATCTTGAAGGGACTCCTAAAAAAGGTGGGAGGATAAGAGTTTCAAACTTTAACTACCCCTTGAGAATTTCTATAGAGTAGATATATCTTTTTATTTTTCCATGATTTTAAAATATTTTTTGATAAAAATTTTTCAGGAGACACCATTAATAAGTTGACTCTATTTGATTTAATTATTCTAAATTATCAAAAGTATATACATTAGATAGGAATATTTATTAGCATTTTTTGTCAACATTTATAATGATGATTACTTCTTCATTAACAAGGCAAATCTTGCTAGGAAACGAGGCAATAGCACTCGCCTCATTAGCATCGGGGGTATCAGTAGCCGCAGGATATCCAGGCACACCCTCCACAGAAATACTGGAGATGATACAAAAACATAGCAAGAACGTTTATGTTGAATGGAGTGCAAATGAAAAGGTAGCCTTTGAGACAGCTTACGGTGCAGCCATTAATGGGGCATATGCATTGACTACAATGAAGCATGTAGGTTTAAACGTTGCTGCAGATCCATTAATGAGTTCCTCCTATACAGGAGTTGAGGGTGCTTTTGTCATAGTGTCAGCTGATGATCCCTCAATGTGGTCTTCTCAAAACGAACAGGATAATCGTTATTACGGTCTACACGGCTTAATTCCAGTTATTGAACCTTACGACCCACAGTCAGCTTACAACCTAATGATAGAGGCTTTCAAGCTCAGTGCTAAGGTAAAACACCCCGTGATATTCAGAACTACAACAAGGATAAGCCATGTGAGAGCTCCCGTTTCAATAAAACCGCCTATAAATCCTATATACGGTAAGGTGACAAAGAACCCCAAGAAATATGTCCTCGTACCTGAAAATGCCAGAAGGAACAGAATAGAGCAGTTGAAAAGATGGGAAATGATAAAGGAGGAAGTGGAAAGCCTAAATGAATATGAAGATAACGGTTCTAAGGACTTAATTATAGCATCAGGTATATCATATTCTTTTATCAAAGACGCAATGAACGAATTGAACATAAGAGCCAATTTATTACGCATTTCAACTCCTGTACCAATACCCAGTAAATTGATTTTAAAAGCTGTAAGCGAGGCTGAAAGGGTATTAATTGTGGAAGAGGTGGAACCAATTGTGGAATATCAAGTTAAGGACTTGCTCTATGATCATGGTATAAGGGTAGAGCTTCATGGAAAGGACATGGTAAGTAAAGTAGGAGAGATGACATTGGACAAAGTCTACACTGCCTTTAGCAGGTTTTTTGACCTGAATTTAGATTTAAATTTCCTAGAGTCACCTTCAGATATTCCTCAGAGACCTCCAGCACTGTGTCCAGGCTGTCCTCACAGAAGCTCATTTGTAGATCTCAAGAAAGCTTTATCCATGACCTCAATGAGTAATGCGTTCATATCAGGAGACATTGGATGCTACACTTTAGGACTTTTGCCACCATTTGAAGAGCAAGATTCCTCGACAGATATGGGTTCAAGTGTAGGTATTGCCAATGGTGTCTATAGGGCTACTGGGAATATACCTGTCGCTATCATAGGTGATTCCACGTTCTTTCACAGTGGTATGAGTGGCTTGGCTAATGCCGTATATAACAAGACCCCGCTTGTTCTCTTAGTCCTCGATAACAGGTCCACCGCAATGACGGGACAACAGCCAAGTCCTTCAAAGGAGATAGATATAGGAGAGGCTGCTAAGGGACTCGGTGTAAGGTTTGTGAAGTACTTTGATCCTTTTGAGATTAACTCTTCCGTTAAGAGCTTAACTGAGGCTATAGAGTGGGTGAAGAAGAACAGAGAGCCTGCGGTGATAATAGCTAAGAGAGCTTGTGCCCTATTAGTTACAGATGTGATTGATGATAATAAATTACCTAAAGCCGTAGTTGATATGGCTAAGTGTACTGGTTGTACCATATGTTATGATTACTTCACATGCCCTGCTATTATTCCCAGGAAGGACAAGAAGGCTGAAATAGACGTTTATAACTGTATAGGCTGTGGAGCATGTGTACCAGTCTGTCCATTTAAGGCAATATCTATAAAGGGAGATAAGCCGGAGGGATGGGATAAGTTATGGCTAGAGTAAATATCCTTCTTGCAGGAGTAGGCGGTCAAGGTATTATAACAATGGGCAAAATGATCGCAGAGGCTGGGAACTACTGTAATGTCAAGGTATTAGTTGCAGAAACTCACGGTTTAGCTCAAAGGGGAGGGGCTGTAAATGTTCATGTAAGGATAGGGGATGTGAATTCTCCTCTCATTGCGTTAGGAGGAGCTGATTATTTAGTAGGGTTAGAGGCTACTGAAGTCCTAAGGAACTTGAACTACTGCTCAAAAAACACAGTCATAGTTCTGAACAACTACGTACTGAGACCCGTTTTACCTAAAGTGAGGTTATTGGAGATTAGGGAGGTTCTTGACAGACTTAAGGGTTTAAATGTCCATTTGATAAATGCGTATGAAATAGCTGAGAAGGCAGGGAATACTAAAGCTGTAAATGCAGCCCTGCTAGGATACCTTTACAGTTTAGGAGCATTCAAGGGACTACTTACTGAAGAGGCGTTTTACAAGTCTCTGAAGTATGAGAGTAATGTCAAAGCCTTTCAATCAGCTAAATCAGCTTTTGCTCATCTCCTCTGACTTAATCTGTTTAAGTGCTTTTAGGGCTTCGTTTACATGGTTACCTGGATTCATCTGTGAATTATAAATATGTCTAATTACTCCTTTTTTATCAATTACAAATGTTATTCTGGCTGGTAGGATAAAGCCCTTTGCGTTATACATTTCTCTAATCTTTTTGTCAGGGTCACTTACCAAGATAAACGGCAAGTTATACTTTTGTTTAAATTTCTTATGTGAGTTAGTATCGTCGGAACTAACACCTATAACCATTGCATCATATCCTTTTAACGAGTCCCAGTTATCTCTGAAAGCACAAGCCTCTGTTGTGCATCCAGGAGTATCGTCCTTTGGATAAAAGTAGAGTACAATATTATATTTTCCAATGAAGTCCGCCAATGAGATTCTCTCTCCACTATCAGTAACAGCTTCAAATATAGGTGCCTTTTCCCCTATTTTTACCATAAGATTACATACTGTTTTTGAATTTATAAACCTTTATTTGAATTAACTTCATGGTCAGATTTTGCCTTATTTTGAATTATGTTCATTTAGTTTTATACACTTATAGGTGAAAATTTTTTATATGAAACCAATTTCACTCTGATAATAATTCACAAATAGCAGGAACTAAGTTAAATGGTAAAGAAGCGGCTTATAGTTTAATAAAACAGCAAAAATAATAATGATTTGTTAAAAAATAAATAAATATTTTAACTATTAAGTTTGTTTTTAATACACTCTGTAGTCTGGTTCATCATGGTTTGAACTGTAGTATCGAGGAGGTTTCCTAGCATAGCTACCATAGAGCCTTCATTCTTATACTCAGCTTCCCACACAACTTCATCTCCATTTAATGTACTCTTGGTAGTTGTGGTTGTTGTGACACCAGGACCTCTTATTTGTATTGTAGCTACATATCCGTTCTCTGTTATCTTATAGTCTATCAATTCACCATCGACAGTGACCTTCATTGCACCTACAGTAGCATCTAGTTTGAATTTCTTATCCTGTATGTCCCTGACAGTAGGTAAACAGGATATGAAGTTTGAATAGTTCGATGCGAACTGAACTGCTTTTGCTTGATCTTTCACCTTAAATTTCCCACTTAATTTTTGAGGCATATATTCTCACCGTTTAATTCATTAATCTTAATATATATGTTTTTCCTAAATTAATACACCTACATTCTAACTCTAGTTTAGGAGAAAAATTGGACATAATTGATTCCCTCTATTTTTTTTGAAGTTCCTTACTTGCCATTTCCCTCAGTAACTTCTTGTCAGCCTTCATAGTCGAGGTCTTTGGTATGTCTTCCACGACGAAGAACTTGTCTGGTATCCACCACTTCTGTATCTTGCCTTCCTCTACCTTTTTCATCAGGAACTTCCTCATTTCTACCTCATCAAATTGACCGTTAGGCACTATAAACGCGACAGGTCTTTCGCCCCACTTTTCATGTCTAATACCCACAACTGCAACCTCAGCAACACTTGGGTGTAGGGATATGACTGTCTCCAATAGAAGTGATGGTATGAACTCACCACCGCTCTTTATTGCATCTTTCTCCCTATCCACTAAATGTAAGTAACCATATTCGTCAATATATCCTAAATCGCCCGTATGTAACCAACCACCTCTCCATAATTGGGCTGTTTTTTCAGGATCCTTATAGTATTCTCTTGTTGTCCATGGAGCTCTAACTACTATTTCTCCTATCTTTCCTCTTGGGACATCTTTACCCTCTTCATCCACTATCCTTAGCTTTACTCCTGGTATCGGAACTCCAGCGCTCAGTTGTATCTCGAACTTCTTCTCTTCATCAAAACTTTCCACAATGGAATTATGATATGCCACAGTTAAAACTGGACAAGTTTCAGTCAAACCGTAACCTGAATACAATTTAATACCGTACTCTCTAGCCTTCCTTGCTAAACCTTCAGGAAGCGCCTCCCCACCTATAGCAACTTTCCAGTTCTTCAGATATGGTTTATAATCGTCAATATCTGGTTGAGCTAGTATCATGAACAATATTGTTGGAACCATTGCTGAGAAAGTTACTCCCTCATTGGCTACCAACTTCAACTGAGTTGCTGGGTTGTAAACACCAGGTAGCACATACTTAAGACCACTTGCTAAGGCAACATATGGGAATCCCCATGAATGCACGTGGAACATTGGTACAAGGCTCATCATGACATCTCTGGTTGTCAACTCAACTGGAGGTGCCCTTGATATGGTACCCATAGCCATTGCGTGAAGCACTAGGTCTCTATGTGTAAACCATACTCCCTTAGGATTACCTGTGGTTCCTGAAGTGTACATTAATGTTGCCATCATATCCTCTTTTAGTCCTTCTTCATCGGGATCGTATTTAGGTTCTCCCTGTAATAAGTCCCAGAAATCTATGGTCTTGTCATCTACTTTTATTTTCTCCTTGTCGTCGTTATATATAATGAACCTTATGTTGGGATTGAAGTTCTTAATATCTTCAACTAGTCCTATTAGATCGTCCCTTATAATCACCCATTTGTCCTCAGCATGTAGCATTGTCTTTATAATTAGTTCTGGAGGGTATCGTAGATTCACTGTGTGCAGAACAGCTCCTATCATTGGTACAGCATAGTATAGGTGCATATACACATCTGTATCCCAGTCAATAACACCTACAATATCACCTTTTTTGACCCCGATTTTCTTTAGAGCATTTGCTAAGATTTTAGCTGACTCTGCAAATTTTTTAAACGTGTATCTTCTCTTATCTGTGTAAACTATTTCTCTTGTTGGAAAGACTGTCTCACCACTATCTAGAAATTTATCTATAGTTAACTGATATTTATAGTACCCTGAACTCATCGTTATTAAGATATTTTATGGAGTTAAAAAACTTTATGATCTAATAACACAAAAATAATTTCAAAGTTATCAATTATTTAACAACTTAATTAGTGTAGTCTCTCAATCTTATTCACTACAATCAAGCTAAACATTTAATAATTCCGTGTTGAAAAAAATATAAGTGAAAAGGTGTCATCTTTAAATTTTTCTATGATAGTTTAAATGTTAGATATTGTGCTTATACATGAACACAAGTTTTAGCATTAATAGTTAAGATCTTTCATAGTGTTAAAAATATCCGTGGATGTTTGTAATCTACGCAAGAATACTAGAGGGAGAAGAAAAGGGAGAAAAAGGTATTAAACCCTTTATCTTACAGCTTAGTCCAGTCAATTATTGCTCTTAAGTGTAGTCCCTTCTCAAGATTTTCATATGCAGTGTTTATCTCATCTGGTCTATAAACGTGAGTCACAAGTTTTTTAACGTCAAGCTTACCTGATGCTACCATCCTCACTAACTCTGGCAAGTCAATCCTGGGTCTATAACCTAAACTTCCCACAAGTCTAAGCCCCCTTCCCACAAAGAGGTTAGTCATTAAGTTAATTGTACTCGATGTGGCATTCCCTAGTCCAGTGACAACCATTGTACCTGACTTGTTCACAACGTTAAAGGCTATTTGTAAATCTGGATTGGGTTTAGTCTCATAAACTATATCCGCTCCTTCTGGTAATATCTCAGTTATCTTGCCCACAGGGTCTTCCTTGTTAGGATTAACTGTGTGAGTGGCTCCCAGTTCTTTCACTTTAGCCAATTTACTGTCTACTACATCCACTGCAATTATGGGATAAAGCCCCATTACACTTGCCAACTGAATCGCTGCTGAACCTACACCACCAGTACCTACCACAACTATACTTTGACCTGCAGACGCACCAGCAGTCTTAAGTGCTCCATAGGCTGTACCATATGCACACGAAACAGGTGAAGAGGCGATCATATCTTTTATTTCTCTTGCCGGTATTACAGCTATTTCAGGGACTGAAGTGTATTCGGCATGACCTCCGTTTATTCCAATTATACCCGGCATCTTCATCATTACGTTGTTACAATAGTTTTCCTTACCAGACGCACAATATCTACACTTTCCGCAGGGCACAATCCATGATACTATTACAGGGTCTCCTTTCTGCAGTCCATATGGGTTTGTGACATTCGGTCCAAAATCTTCCACCCATCCTGAAATTTCGTGTCCAAGAATAAATCCTTCAGGTGGCATAAATCCAAGTAGCTCACCCTTCATGTGGTGTATATCAGAATGGCAGACACCAGTAGATGCTACCCTAATTAGTATCTCTCCTTCACCTGGAGATGGTTTAGGGATATCCGCTAATTGAAGTGGTGCATTTGCTCCTTTAAATATTACGGCTTTCATTAACTTATATTTAAAAAACAAACATATATATATTTTTCTCAAAAGATAAACTTAAGAAGTAGTTCTCAGCTTAATACACTCTATCGTGTCTACCACTGTCTGTTCCGTCACACTCTCTAATAACGGTTTTAAAAGTATTTTAAGGGGTCCTGAGATATTATATTGAGTATCCCATATGAATTGACTGCCATCTTCTTTAACCTTACTCCTTGTAATTATATCTATAACTGCACCCGTAGTTTTGACCTTTAGTCCAACTGTAAGTATTAACGTCTCCGGGGAGATCTCGTACTTGTAAAGCTCTCCCTTTACAGTTAATGGTAAGCCCAGTGCTTTTACTTTCGCCTTAAATGTGTTCTCATTAGCACTTAATATATTTGGTATACAACCCACAAAGTTGTTCTGATCTCCAATGAACTGCAATGTTTTAACCAGATCTAGTACAGAGAACCTTCCGCATATCCTGTTCAACGACATCTTCTATCACCTAAGCGAGGAAGCAATCGGTTCTTTTTACCTTCTTGGCTGCTCTACTTGAAAAAATGTATGTTAATATCCCACCTAAAGGAGGAAAGAGGAAAAGGAAGATTCCGCCTATCCTCAAACCCCAACTCTCATACCTTTTCCCCAGTTTCCACATCTTTATTGCCGCTGCTATCATTCCTATGAAGAAGACAGCCATGGCAATTCCTATTATAGCCATTACAATATTTAGTTCTAACACTGGGACTGGGTTTAATCCTAATAAACCTAGTATCAAGAAGACTAAGAGACCTATCCCTGTCACTAGTGGAGTCAGTATTGAAAACTCAACAAGTCTACTATTATAATCCTTCCTTATCTTGCCTAATATATTTAGTCCAATGCTTAGGATGTTTATTGATACTGTACCTAACATAAATCCTACAGCCGTAATTATGACGAAAACTAGTGAGACTACAGGTATTATGAAAAATGATGGTGTAGGAAAGGCAGGAATTGATGTCAATGTTCCCAATAGTCCAGCTATGATTACGAAGAAGGAGATAGTGTAAAGTAGTGAGAACTTTTTAATACTCAGGAGCCCTATTCCGTCATAGTCATTGTATTTCTCCTCTGTAATTGGTGGAAGCAATTTTAGTGGATTTACTTCGCTTAAAGGAGAATCTTCAGTGCTCATTTTGAAGATTCTTTTTAGCATGAAATTAAGTATAATTTGTTATGGTAATAAATATTACTTAATGTTTAAGCTAAAAAATTCTATTATAAAAAATTAACTTTTCTATTCGGGATCATACTGTGGGGTTAGGTATTTCTCCACAGTATCGAAATTCTCTATAACTGGAGCAGCTTCGTTTAATGGCATATATCTTAACTTCTCTCTGTTAGCGTTTCTTAGCCTATTGACATAGAATAGTCTGTGCTGAACCATTTTTGCAGCGTAGTCCACCAGTGAACCTAGACCATTCTCCTTATATACCCATTCAAAATATCTTCCCCATTTCTCCTTATATGGTTCCCACTTGTTTACTTGTTGCTCCACTATTGTTCCAATCAGCCTCACAGCTAGACCACCCGCATAGTTGAAGTACTCTAAGAATTTATCGTATAGGGATTGGTCTTCACCTATTAGCATGGTTGTAAGGTAGGTTCCAAAGGCTAAATGCCTTGATTCATCAGCAGCTACTCTTTTTACGATCTCGTAAATGCCTTTAAGATGTCTACCTCTTTCCCACATGGTTCTCCAGAAGTAAAATCCTGTCTCTGCAGCTATGCCTTCTATGGAGAACATATACGTAGCAGTAAATCTCAATATGCTCTCTGGAGAGGGATTTGCCTTAACTCCATAAGCGGCTGAGGGTAATGCGACATAGAAAAGCTCGTAGTAGGATGGATTAACTTCCGTGGTCCATTTTTCTGTGTCCTTATCCATACCTATGGAGTCCATCCACCTTCTAAAAGCATCTGTATGTCTGGTTTCCTCTTGCTGAAATTGATTTAGGAATAATACTTCTTCAGTGTATCCTAACTCGTCTAAAGCTATAACTAACTCTGCCAAATATCTTGATACTGCCTCTTCTCCTGCAGAAAACGCTGTTGCAATGTACTCAGAAATCTCCCTTTCTGATTCACTCATTGTCTCCCAATCTTGCTTATCCTGTTGTATTAGTTCCTTGAATTGTAGGGGAGACCAGAATAGTTCATTAGATTTTGCCCATAATCTCATGGGATAAGAGTTCCAGTCTATTCCCTTTTTTACTGAAGAATAGCTTTTCCTAACTACTTTGCCGTCTGGAGTTATTTCTACCGGTTTATCCAATAAAAACGCACCTCCTCTAACGATATATCTTTAAAAACCTGATATAAAAATTTTTTTGAAAAATCGTTTAATATTTATTAGTCAATAAAAATTTAAGGAATATTTCCTTTATTTCAGTCTTTACTATAACCCACCTAATTTTCTTGTATTGATTAATTAATGTTAGGACAAATTTTTTATAAGAAAATGTATTTATATATCTTGAACATGTCTCAAACACAAGAGTATCTATTTCCAAGTAAGGAATGGGCAGATGAGTGGTGTAAGCTACTTAACGGAAGCAAAGAGTACTACGAAGCATCTAAGACTACTCCATGGGACTCTGTAGTTCTAGTATCAACAAATGTACCTGAAAAAGTAAGAACAACGCTAATAGAGATGTATAAGAAGGGAGAAGCTAAAGCTGATTCAGTAGATTTTAACTCAACTGCTGGTGCAATAAAACTAAACATTAAAGAAGGTAGATGTTTAGGTACAGAATTTCATACGGACATGTCAAAGGTTATGGGTTCATTAATATTAGAGGCTCCCTATGACACTTGGTTAAAGATCATCCAAGGTAAATTAGATGTTACTGTGGCTTTACTGGGCGGTTCAATAAAGATAAAGAAGGGTAGTTTAACAGAATTAGCTAGATACACTAATGCTGCAGTAATAATGTCAAACATGAGTAGGAAAATAAAGTCCAAGATATTAGCTTAAGGTTTTTATTTTCCTGTTTTTTATTTTTTAAAAAAGTTATAAAAAATCTTACTTACCTTTAAATTCTGGCTTTCTCCTTGAGAAGAAGGCTACAATTCCCTCCTTTAGATCCTCTGTTGTAAATAAAAGTCCACCGGCTATAGACTCCATCTCTAAACCTACGTCAATAGGTACTTCACTACCTCTATTAATTAACCTCTTAGCTAACATTGCAGATATGGGTGCTATTCTCTCCGATAAGTCCTTTGCAAACTCCAATGCTTCATTTTCGTCCTTGACTATCTTATTGACTATACCATACTCTAGTGCTTCCTTTGCAGTTATTCTCTGAGCAGTTAATATTAGGTACATGGCTCTAGAAATTCCAATCAATTTAGGTAGTCTTTGGGTGCCTCCCCACGCTGGAACTAAACCTAAACCAGTTTCAGGGAAACCGAACACAGCATTTTCAGTTGCTAGTCTTAAATCACAATAGGAAGACAGCTCAAAGCCCCCTCCTAGAGCATAACCCTTAACAAATGCAATAACGATCTTAGGAATCTCAGTTAACCTCTTGAAAGTCCTCTCTCCTTTCCTCACTAGCTCTAGGAATTGCACTTGATCTGTGATAGGAGCAGAAAGTTCAGCTCCACCTGAGAAGTTTTGTCCTTCTCCAGTAATCAAGATCACATTAATTGATTTATCATTCCACAGTTCTGTGAGCAATCTATCCAGCTCGTCCAATAGCGTGTAATTTATTAAATTCAGCTTAGGTCTGTTAAGCTTAACTATTGCAACCTTTCCTTCCTTGCTCACAACAAGTGTCTCAAACTCCTTTTTCTCCTCTTTTTTCTCGCCCTCAAGTAATTCCTTAAGTTTACCTGTCTTTATGGAGTCAGTTGGCTGGAAAATTGTAATCCCGTATTCACTTGATATCCTTTCAAGTCTAATTTTTATGTCGTTGAGATCTGCACTTTTCGCCACAGTTATTGGACCGAAGGGTCTGTTCATACCTAACTTTACTGCTGTTTCAATATCATTAGGTGTGGCAACGTTATCTTCAAGTAATTTTGAGGCTTCATTTATATCTATTGCGAGTAAGTCATTTACATCAATTATGGGATTTTGCTTAGCATTAATCTGAGGTCTTCCCTTAGTCCAGTCGTAAAATCCTCTTCCACTTTTCCTACCCAATAGACCATTATTGACCATCTCCTTGATCTTCGTACATTTTCCATATTCAGGGGATATTTCTTTTGCAAAGTATTCTAGGCTATGGGCTACTATGTCTAATCCAACATAATCCATTAGCTCATAAGGTCCCATGGGTAGACCTAGAGATCTAAAGTAAGCGTCTACTTCCTCATAATTAATACCCTTTTGTAAAACAAGGCAAATGAATAGACTTTCAGCGGCATTGATCCTGTTCACTATAAATCCAGGAGTATCCTTATTCACGATCACTGGTGTTTTACCGATCTGTTTAGTTATTTCATAGAGTTTCTGAACTACTTCTGGACTAGTATCTGGTCCTTTTATTATTTCCACCAACTGCATGAGGACTGGTGGGTTGAAGAAGTGCATTCCAACAACTCTATCCTTCTTACTAACATACTTAGATATTTCACTTATCCTTATGTTTGAGGTGTTAGTGGCAAGGATAGCATCTGGCTTTGTGGATTGATCTAGTCTCTTGAAAATGTTCTGTTTTAAGTCAACTATTTCAGGAACTGCCTCTATTACAAGATCAGCATCTTTAACTGTTTCCTCAAGGTTTATTGACTTTGCTATCCTCTTTAATACGTCCTCGGGCTCCTCTTCAATTGAGCCCCTCTTCTTTAATCTATCTAAGCTCTCCCTTATCTTAGAGATCGCCTTATCTAGTATCTCGTCTTTTATATCCACTAGGGTAACCTGGTTCTTGTATATCGCCATTACTTCAGCTATTCCATGTCCCATCTCGCCAGAACCTATTACCACTACCTTCACACTTATTCTACCTCTTTCCGAATTTAAGGATAGTAAAATAGCTAATAACTTTAACTCCTTCGAAAATAATAAATTTACTCTAAACGAATTAAAAAGAAAAAGATAGGAATAAAAAATCCAGGACTTAGAGTTTAAAGTACTCAGAGCACCTTAAGAAGTCTTCTAGCAGTTTCCTTTAATATAACCAGTTTTTGTATATCGTTTGCCCCTTCGTAGATTTTCATTATTTCAACATCTCTTAGCAACCTCTCGACACCGGTTGAAGTGGCTACACCATAACCGCCGTGAACAGTTATAGCCCTTATGGCAGCCCTCTCAGCAACCTCTGTGGCAAAATATTTAGCCATTGATGCTGCGACGATTCCTTCATCTACCTTACGTTGGTCTATGAGTGAGGCAGCCCAGTAGGTTAATAGCCTTGCTGCGTTTACTTCTGTTAGTGTTTCTGCTATTTTCTCCTGGACCATCTGGAATCCTAGAAGTGGTGAGCCGAAAGCACTCCTTTGCACTGAGTAGTTTGTCATCTTCTCTAATGCAGCTTGAGCAACACCTAGGGCTTGTCCAGCAACACCAACTCTAGAAGCATCAAATGTAGACATTGCGTATTTGAACCCCATACCCTCCTCTCCTACCAAGTTCTCCGCAGGAACTTCCACATCCTCAAATGCCAGCTCAGCAGTATTTGAGGCTTTTAGCCCCATTGTCTCTATTCTGTTTAATACTTTTACTCCTTTCCATTCCCTCTCCACTATGAACATTGATATTCCTTTCCACCTTGCATTTGGTTCTGGTGGTGAAGTCCTTGCAGTGACAATATAATAATCAGCAATACCACCATTAGTGATAAATATCTTCCTGGCGTTTAGAATGTACTTTCCGTTCACTTTCTTGGCAGTTGATTGTATTCCTGCAACGTCACTTCCTGCCTGTGGTTCAGTATTTGCAAACGCAGCAGCCTTATCTCCCTTGGCAACAGGTGTAACATACTTCTTCCTCTGCTCCTCACTACCAAATAGCAATATTGGAGTCATAAATAGGTTCCCTATTGTCACTCTCGCTGCAAAGGAAGTCCAGATTCTCGACATTTCCTCTACGGCTATTGTGCTCATTAAAATGTCTCCACTTTGACCTCCGTATTCTTGAGGAACGCTTATTCCAAATAGTCCTAATTCCTTAGCTTTCTCCAAAACATTTTCAGGAACTTTTCCTTCCTTTTCACCTTTGTCTACAATTGGTGCCACATCTCGTTCCATGAACTCTCTCACTGCTTTTCTGAAGAGTTCATGACTCTCTGAAACCTTTACGTTGTATATTTCCAGTGTGTTAAATGGTAAAACCATTTTTCTATCTTTTAATTCTTCATTACTGATCAAATATAAGCCTTTTGGTATCGTTATATCTACAAAGACAAATCAATCATAAGACATCATTTTAATGTTTTTAGAAAAGATTTTTATATATATTTATTTTATTGAAATCACACTGATATAAGATGGGAGAGGAGAATAAACTTTTGTTTCCCAGCAAGGAATGGGCTAAAGAGTTTTGTAAGTCATTAAATCAAAATAAGCAATTTTTAGAGGGGGCAAAGAACATTAAATGGAACTCAATTCTCTTTGTTGGAATAGACGCACCACAGAATGTAAGGGCTGCTGTGGTAAAGAGTGTAGCTATTTCTCTAGGCGTTCTAAATGAAGACTTAATTAAGCAAGCAACTGAGTTACTGTCACCTACAGTACCACCTGAAGAAAGGAAAATTGTTATGGAGGCATTGGAAAATATTACAGGAAGGAAATTACCAGAAGACATTAAGAGTGGATATATTAATAATTCGAGCTCTGGAGCTGTAAAATTAATTTTAGATAAGGGAAAATGTGTCGCAACCGAATTCTATGTAGATATACTAAATGTAAGTGCAGATGTCATACTTGAGGCTAGATATCAAGACTGGGTTAGAATAATTCAGGGAAAACTGGACGCATCATTGGCGCTTTTAGGTAATACAATAAAAATTAAGAAAGGTTCTCTGTCAGAACTAGGAAAATATACTAATACTGCTCTTATATTCGCAGACGTTGCAAGGAAAATAAATGCAAGAATTGAAGTTTAAAGGATACACAAGATAAGTTTAACAGTCTCTATAAGGTGTGCATAACCTTCTGAGAATTGAAAAAATTTATTCAGTTAGTCAATGTACAATGTATAATATATTTAAAATATTTAAGTAACGGCTTTTGTCCCTTCTTAATCAATAGAATAAAGTAAAAGTATGTTTCTAATAAAAAATAAAAGAATTAGGAACAGTAGTAAAATTTATAAGTTAAAAATAAGACCTGAAATCAGAAATGAACAAAATAAATAAATTAGGTTTAATTATAGGACTTATATTACTAATCACCCTAGTATCCTCAGGAGCAATGACTACTGCTCAAACTCCCAAAAACACACCAGTTACCATACTGTACATAAAGAACTCAGTCCAAAGGCTATACAACTCAACGTTAATGAATGCTATACTATATGTGTATAATTCAATACTTTACACATATAATAGTAGTTTTATAAATGTGAAAATTTTCATGTACAACTCTAGTATATTTGCGGATGGCTTTGAGATTAGTAACTCTACTGCAGTTCAAGTAGGTTCGTTAGTATCAATTACTAGGGGTTTTTTCAATAATACTAAAGTCATCGCAAACTATTCAGTTTTTGTTAATTCGCAGTTTAACGTGAACAATAGTAGTCTGTTCTTATACTATACTTCGATAAGTAATTCAATACAAAACGTTCAAAGCTCTAACTTAACACTGCATAATGCATCATTAATAGGAGATGCATTTACGGTTCATAATAGTCAGTTAAAACTATTTGGTACCTCAATAAACTCGTCAGATCAAATGGTTTACTCTTCAAAACTATACTTGACTTACACTATTAACTTCAATGACTCTATACACATCACATCTAGCGATCTTTACCTAGTTAACGTTAGAAATATTCAATCCAAGTTTAACTTGACAAATGATAGTTTCTATATGTCAAATTTCGTATTACAGAATACTGTGGACTACCTGAATAATGTGGACTTCTACAATGGCTCCATCAGTATTATATCTTCGTCAGCGTTAACCAACGGAGGGTTATTAGATGGAGTCTCACTCCACTTATCAAATACCACTTTAACTGCAGTAGGTACGATTATACAAAACGTAAAACAATATGCAAATGATTCTACCCTGAACCTGGAAAAGACTAACATCATAAATACATTTGTTGGTGTATCCAAGTCTTTCATAAAACTTGATAACTTAACGTTAACGAATGTAGTACAGAATGTAAGTTCGTCCACAGCACAGGTGATGTACTCTAACCTTCAGAACACTGTTGCTGACATATACGGTTCCACTTTTACTATAACTAATTCTGTAAGTGATCTAGTTAACTCGAAAATATACAATGCTCAGATAACTCTTGAGAACTCCAATCTAAGTGCTGTGAATAGTGTTATACAAAATTCCGTTCAAAATATATACAGTTCAGGAGTTTACCTGAAGAGTACTGTTATATCTGGTTCAACTATAACAGCCCAGAGTACTGTTATAAATGCCAATAACGTGTCTATTCTGAGTTCAACTCAGTCCCTTATAGGTTCAACAGCATATGTAAGTAATTCAAAATTCTCCCAAGTAGTTCTAAAGTCATCAAACTCAAATCTGTATACGTCAAACTCAAACATAGGCTTAATCAACTCAAATATAGTGAACTCAGTAATGCAAATTATAAACTCTCAGAGTAGTGTTGTGGACTCCACAATATCATCTACAAGTGTTTTCCTCTCCAACTCTGTCCTAAACGCTCAGGGATCTTCCATAATAAACTGTAACCAGAATATTCAATCATCAACAGTCTATTTAACCAATTCGCAATTATCTAGTAGTGGAAGTGGGGTAGCTAATATTACAGGGACTAATCTTTATGCGAGTGGTTCATCAATTACGGGAGTAACACAGAATATACGTAACTCAATGGTGTCATTAACCAATACACAAATAAGCTCTTCAAATGTAAATATGATAGGGTCTACCCTGTCTGCCTCAGGTTCAACAATAACCAATAGTAATCAGAACATTCAGGGCTCAACAATTTACCTAAGTAATTCTCAAATAAATGGCGGAAATGTTGTTTTTACTAGTACAAAACTATATGGTACAGGCTCAACCATTTCAGGTGTAACTCAGACCGTAAGTGGAGGCTCATTCATATCCTTATCTGGCTCAACAATAAGTTCTTCTACCGTTAGTATAAGCGATAGCACGTTAAACGTTACAGGTTCAACAATAACTAGCACTACACAGAACATTCAGGGCTCCACGTTATACATTTCAGGATCTACTACTGTATCAAACTCTAAGCAAACCTTAACAAACACTAACGCTTACATATCCAACTCCAAGCTGTTAAATGTGGTTACAATAATATCAGGCTCCAAGATATACCTCTCTGGCTCTACCTTACAGGCTTCCAATTCACAAATAATCAATTCACAACAATACATAACCAATTCCAACGTATATCTAACAAGCTCTTCCATTAGTGGATCTACAATTAACGCTCAAGGCTCCACAATAAATATCATTAGCTCAACTATATCTAACTCAAATCAGTTCGTATCTGGCTCTGTATTAAATGCCACAGGATCAACTATATCTAACTCTCAGCAGAATATAAGCAGTAGTACGATCTACTTGATTAACAGTAACATAAATGGTGATACCATAGGAGTAAGTAACTCACAGTTACATTCTCAAGGTACAACGATTTCGGGTTCTACTCAAACAATATCAGGGTCTGACGTATATCTATCTAGTACAACAGTATACAACTCGAGACTGACGTTAATCAACTCAACTCTTCATGCCTTTGGACTATCATTATATGTAGCATATCTGTCAATGTATGTGCCATACAGTTACTTCCCATAGCTAAAGGAAAGTGTTTTTACTTTTTTAAGTGAGAGTTTTTCTTCTTCCTGTTTTTCCATCTCGAGCTTTTTATGGAATGTGAAAAAACTTCGTTTTAGCGGGAATCTACATAAATAATAAGACTTCACAATATATTTTCACCAAAACATTTTTAAACTTATTTTTAGTTCGTACAAATGTGAAAAGAGGAAAATTATTAGTTTTAGTGTTAATAATTCCGGTATCATTATTCACAATCTCAATTTATCCGTATACAATATTCAATTCTGCAGTGGGATATTACCCTCAACTATTATATACATTTCAATTTCCCTTGAACTCTACCATTAGTTATGGTATAACTTATTTCAACAATGGTCTGGTTATTCCTGCAGTATCTGTCAAGGGAAATTCTCCATATGATATCAATATAAGTTATATTTACCTTTCATCAGAGGATACTGAGAAGCTAATTTTAAATTACACATTTTCATCTCCACTGATGCCTACAGTTAGCGTATCTTCATATACAGACGGGCATTATCTCGGAATGTATTACGGGATCAAGTACTATAACAATATGCAGTCTGGGACTTTCATAAACTCATCGTTATACAACAGACAGGGGCAATTCATAATGGTCAGCAACGCATATCCCCAAAATGTTATACTTAATTATCCCAGCGAAGGATTTAATCTTTCCATGGTCCTGGTCTCTTATGAGCCCAATCAGTGGTGGTTTTACTATCCTCCATATACCACTTTGACCCCTTTAACGGGAATGCCAACAGCTGTATATGGAATAACAATCAACTATAGCTACAAGGTAATTATTGTTGGCAACTCATATCAGGGTTCAAATCAACTTATCGCATATTTAGCTACTAACCCATCAGACCCAGTATCTCTCAGGGTCATCGCCAACTTCACGTTACCCCAAGAGATAGATTGGATCGCCAGTGTAAA
This sequence comes from Sulfolobus acidocaldarius SUSAZ, assembly GCA_000508305.1. Classification (NCBI taxonomy): domain Archaea; kingdom Thermoproteati; phylum Thermoproteota; class Thermoprotei; order Sulfolobales; family Sulfolobaceae; genus Sulfolobus; species Sulfolobus acidocaldarius. The sequence goes on along the minus strand of CP006977.1, from coordinate 1,890,427 downwards.
TAACTTAGTATACGTTGACCTGAAAAATACCGGAATAAATGTGTATGATCTTAATTTATCCTCACCAAAACCATTAATGGAAATAGGTTCGATCCAATTTCCATTATCCTCGACTCCCCTGGGAGTCATTAATTCATCCCTATATCTAATTGGTAAAGGTAATGGGACGCTGGATTTAGTCTCTGTTCACGACGAGAATATTAAAACGATATCTGAGTTCCCTCTTATTTCCAATGACGTTCAGGCATTTATGGTATCACAAAACATCTCAATAGCAAACGGAAATAAGTTATACCTGGTGAATACCAAGACGGGAAATATATTCAACATAACATTGAGCAATCCGCTTATTATCATAGGAAACCAGGCATATTCTGCACAGACAACAGGCTCTTCATTAATTATTAACGTATATGAAATTAAATACGGTGTGATACCTACTAGCACAACTTCAACTTCTCAAAGTAACTCCACAAATACTAGTAATACATCAACGTCTATGAGTACAACTTCAGTGTCCCAGGTAACGTCCTCAAATCAAGCTACCACTAGTAGTAGTCAAGTATCAACTTCGTTATCACAGGTAGGAGAGAGTTCTTCCACATCAATTAATAGTATTGAGTCTTTATCAAGTGGTCTCCCACAATCTCAAACAACGAGTAGTCCTTCACTTAATCTATTAATTATTATTGTGATAGTGGTCGTCATTATTATTGTGATAGTTATCTTACTTTTGATAAGGCGTAGATAATACCCTGAATTTTTGAGTCAAATGAAATTATTTTACTAAATTCTGAAACTTTATGACAAAACTTTAAAAACTAGTTTAGCTATATCTTTAAATAGCCATGAACAGGAGAGACGCTATTAAGATTTTAGGTGCTGGTGCAATAGCAGGCGCATTAGCTACGAGAATCCCGTTAAGTATATCACAAACACCGCCTCAAATAAACTACTCCAACTTGGTTCCCAAGGAGTTCGGCTGGGCTCCAGTAAACAACATACATATTTACTATGAGATATATGGTAGTGGGGAGCCACTTATAATGATCATGGGCTATCTGGGAAACTTAGAGAGTTGGGGACCTATAATTGTAAATGGTCTAGCATCGCAGTATGAGGTCATAATTTTCGATAATAGGGGGTGTGTGGACAACGATTTCATTCACCTCCATAATTTTATTCTGACTAATGCTTATTTCGAGTAAATAGAATTGTAAATTATGAAGAACACTTTTAACCATCTCATTATCGTGCTCCTTGTTGAGTTCCATGAGAAATGGAAGTCCATGCTTGCTAGTCTATGCTTTAAGCTTCTGAAAATCTACCAAGTTCCTCTTGCCAAACGTTTCAACCTCATGCTTTATACTAAACCAGTTGAACGCCTTGTATGCTGATGCCTTGTCGTGTACAAAGATAACCTTATCCCTCCAATTCTCCAGTAAACATGAAAACCACTCCTAAGACTAAACATGAAGAATACAACAAGACCCATAATGCCTAACAACCCATTTCACCCTTAAAAATCAACAAGAAAATGATCACCATAACGTCAAGCCTAAGCCCATTACCCAACTTGTGAAGAACAAGGTAATAAAGTCCTCCAAATTGACAAGTAAGAGGTCTAGTATAATTTCGTCCAAGGAACGAAACCTTAGCTTAACATTTTAGGGTAGATATTAATTTGGGTGAGGAAATTAAACATATTTCATAAAATAACACTTGCCCTCACCCTAAAAATACTTTTCAGATAAGAAAATTCAATTTATATCAAAATAACTAAATTGTTGTCCACACTCGAATACAGTATAGAAAAGTTAATAAAGAGGTTCAAAGAATATATTAGTGGGAATATGATAGGGGAAAAAATTGAGAAGAAGGTTGACGAGAAAGGAAGAATTTACATTTCTGAATATAAAGGTAAAAAGGTTTACCTAGTTGACCTTGGTAATGGATACTTTTTAACAGATAATGAAGAATTAGCTGAGGCTGTAAGTAAAAAAGCTTCAGATTTCTTCAAAGAAGAGTTCCTCAGATTAGTTGCTGAGTTGGACTTTAAAGAAATTCATAAAGAGGCAGAGAAAGCGCTTTCTAACTCAGCCATGAAATATTTAGGTTAACGTTATGGAAGAAAAATATCTCTTAGATACTGATGTCCTAGTGTCTAAGCAGTTTGTGAGCATTAAAGAACCGTTTGTAGTTAGTTTAATATCTGTTGTCGAATTAGCCTCAGTTATACGTGAGAAATACCTTGAGAAACTTAATAAAGGAGAGAAATTAAGAGCGGAAGGTTATGTAAAATTTCTAAATCTTATACTGTCCTACATAAGGAATGTAGTAGTTGAGGTTTCTTTTAAGGATATTGAGGAGGCTATTAACATAATGTTTGAGAGGGACGTAAATTTGGGTGACGCAGTAAATGCTATGGTAGCTAGGAGGTTAGGTTGCACTGTTATTAGCAACGATAAAGACTGGGATAGGTTAAAGGACATAGTTAGGATAAAAAGAGTTTAAATAAAGTCTTCAGAAGGTAGATGAAAAGCAAAACCGTATAGTATTCAACCTTTTTACAATGAGTGAAATTCAATTTATTTCGAAAAAATAAAATTATTATTCGTACATACTTAGAAAACTCACAATTGGTCTAATTATGGAAATATTACTAGTTTTGTTGTCAGTACTTTTTAAGGGCAGTTAAACTATTAATGAAGTTTTAGTTTCTTGTCGTGTATGTGGACAACTATTTTGTTATTTTGATATAAATTAAATTTTCGTTTAGACTAGGGAGCATAGACTCACACTTCCCATGGAACTCAACAAGAAACACAATAACAAGTTGAAAAATATTCTTCATAATTTACAATACAGTTTACTCGAAATCTATAAGTGTTAGTTTGAATAAAATTGAATTTTATGGAAGTGAATGAAATTGTTGTCCACACTCTTGCTTAGAAACATAAAAATTTTTAATTTTGAAAACTTATAGATTTTAATGGCTGAGATTACTGAGGAAAAGATACTGGAAATCATAATCGCCTCTGGCCAACAGGGAATTTCAATTTCGGACATTTATGAAAAATTGGGCATAAAACCCAGATCTTCGAAGGACAAAGACACGAGAGAGGAAGTAAAGAAGCTCTTGGACAACTTGCTTTCTTCGCATAAGATAAAGAAGAGGAATAAAAGGTACTATGCTAATGAAGTAAAACCTGCAACAGTCAAGTCCAACTCGCAAACTCAAACCTCTCAGCAAACCTTTGACCTGTCAAGCTTAGAAAAGGAAATAGAGGCAATTGTAAAAAGGGCAGTACTAGAGGCGTTCAAGAGTTACTTTGGAGATTCAAAGAGCGAAAAGGACTTCGACAGGGTTTACGACGAAGTTAAGGATTCCTTTGGGTACGCAAGGTTGGAGGAAATAAGGAAACAGCTAGGAATGACTGAGGAGCAGTTTTACGGAAAATTTAGGGATTACATACTGAAAAACTATCAGCTGATAGATGGAGGCTCTGAGGGAATACTCATTCACGGGAGCTTATACGGAATTGTGAAGAAGAGGTGATAATAACGGAATGCGACTTTCCAGAGTACACCGTGACTAGGTGGGACAGCAAGCCAAGGCTAGGAGGAAAGAGGTGGATAGATGCAGTAGACAAGCTATATGAGGCCGTGTCAAAGGAAAAAGAGTTCCGGGTTGGAGTAATTGTCGGAGAGCCTGGGATGGGGAAAACTGCAGTAATTCTCTCCCTCAAGGAAAAACTTTCTACTGATGGCGGATTCCACGTAATTTTTCTAGACTTGGCTGGAAAAGACGATTTAGTTGGAGAGTTTTGGGAAAACGCTAACGTTAAAAAGCTCAAGGAAGAAGCTTACAACGTTCTAAATAGGAATCAGAAAAACATCGGTTACACGGGTTTAGCGCGGCTCTCAAAAGAGTTCAAAACGTGGCTAAAACAAAAGTGCAAGAAAAAGGACTACGGGGATAACTTTGCTTACGCCTTTAGGATTTACTGCAACTCCTATTCCAAAACCCTAGACGACGTGTCTAATTTCATTGCCGACGTGAGCATGCTGGGAAAGGAAGTCGTTTTGCTTATAGACGAAATGAGAAACGCTGATGGAATAATTAAACCTTTACATAGGTTGCTTAACTCTAATGTAAAGTTCAAGCTTATCCTCACTTTAATTCCAGGTGTCCTCACGTCCATTGAAGACAGCGCCATTAGGAGAAGGCTTCTGGACGCCTTAAGGATAGAACTCTCCACTCCAATAACTGAAGAGGAGGAAAAGGGAATCATTGCAGCCTATTGCCAAGAGTTCGCTGATATGTTAGCTAAGGCTGTAAACGAGTCCTCTGATCCTGAGATCCTAAAGGTTAACGATATTCTGAAAAATGCTAGGGATCTTTACAATAGAGCTAAGGAGAACTGCGTGGGTTCTTCGTCAGATTGTATAGCGAGATTCTTGAGCAGTGCCTCACAGATAAAAAATCCTCAGGATTTGTCCAGAAAGTTAGAGTCCTTGATTAGAAATGGATTGATAAAATTACAAGGAGAATTTGGCATCGAATACGTACACCCTAGAGGAAAAAGGTTGGAAGGAAAAGGAGTTACTCCGGACATTTACTTTATGACCAAGGATAAAGTGTACATAGGGGACATTAAGATTACCAACATGAATAGCTTAAGCAGAAGGGAGTTAAGCAACGTTTTGAATTTCGTGAAAATAGATAAGGAAGAAGGCAAAGACGTGGTGAAATTCGTTATATCGAACGTTAGAAACCTTGACCTTCCACCTGAGGTGAAGGTGTTTAAAATAGACAACGAAAAAATTAACAATATAGTTAACGGTGACAACGACTTGTTGCTTCAAGAGTTGAGGAGAATTTTGAGTGAATTAATATTCGGGTAATCTCTTCTTTTTGGATAAGCTAAAGTGTTGACGCATTTTAGAGGAGAGATGAGCGCCCCCTTTCTAGAGGTTTTTGTCTACTCGTCAACCTCAAGCGCGTCGACGAAGTTGTTTTAGATCTCTTAAAACAAGTTAGTCCTGTGTCGTCTGTAAGATTTCCCTTTTCACCGACAACTTTTTATATTTTATTTTTCTGGTAATGTTACCACGAAAATATTCTGACCTACTCCCCGCCCTGCGAGGGTTCTTCCTAGGTCTAAGGCGTTACTCCCCTTTAAGGGAGATACTCCATTAGATGTGACGAGAAAAGAAATAGGAAATTCACCAGAAGGAAGCGTCATAGAAGGAAATTGTTTTTATTATTTAAAACCTTTTACCTTAAAAGGCGAGGTTTGTAGTTCTTTTATCATTAACTTAAAATAAAACTATTGTTCTAGCTTTACTAATGTACAGATCACATAAATAACTTATACATTGCCCCTTGTTGTAGATACTTAAAGCCTTATCCTTTATCTCATAATATCTCTTCCTAATCTTATCGTACTCATCCTCATCTATAATGCTAGTAACTAGGTGAGCTCCTATCTCCCTTGCAGCTAATGCTGCAGCTGCGCTTATCGCCTTTCTCCCACCTGAAAAGTCTAAGTAATCCCCAGCCCTCAAAACTTCCCTAACCTTCTCCCTAATTGTTATGAAATCATCAGGGGCTGTTATATCATCAAAAGGTAAAGTAACCTCTCTCACCTTAGTGAAGTTTGCACAACACAGAAATACTGACTTTAGAACATAAAATGTTTCCTCAGTTTCTTTAGTCGTAATCACTATTACCTCATTTATATCAACCTTATGAGAAGGAAAGGCAGAGATATAGTTTGCGTTAACCAAATTCTCAAAAGTCTCTATTGGACCACCCACAGTTTTACCCAGAGTAGCGATCAGCCTAACCATAATATATTGTTCAAACAATAAATTATATGTATATACTTTGCACGAATTGTCACAAAAGAACGAAAGCCTAGCCATTTATGGCGTGGCAAAAGTTTCCTAATTGTCCATTTATGCTCTTATGGGCAGTTCGGTTAAGGGGCGCTCATCTAATCCCTCACGAGGGGATAGAGATCCAATCAACGTTCATGTTCAGAATCTCTCAGCCGTACTACTCTCCCTCGTTTCTCGTCATGAAAAAGCGCTCAATTTCGTAATGGACTGATTAAATAAGAAGCCAGAGACGGAAATTGTAAAGCAAGCACATCATGCCCTTTATCGATAACTAAGGAAGTTTAATTTAACCTCAAGGCTTGCCATCGATTTATAGGAACGCTATTGCGGTCTATAATGGAGGAAAAACTCTAGGCAATTTTTCAAAGATACATCCCAGTGTGGCTAATGCCTAAGAACTCGTATAGGCTTGATCTTGAGAAAATGAAAGTTAATGTAGCTTCTGTTGGTGAGCTTTCTATTATTGGTTATCCTAGAAATTACGGTGTGTGGACAACCACTTCATTTGATTCCTTAAAATTCAATTTTATTCTGGCTTATACTTATGGATTTCGAGTAAATTGTAATATGGAAGATCATTTTCCAACCATCTCGTAATTGTGTTCCTTGTTTCATACTTTCTAGAGATTCTAAACACCAACATTTTCTAATGAGGAACTCTCCCTTAAAAATACTTTTATGATAAAGAGAATTCAATTTATATCAAATAACAAAATTGTTGTCCACACACAAGTTAGCTAACGTAAATCAAGTTGATGTAATACCTTTAAGTTAGATATAAATAAAATAGTATTTAAGCGTAAAAATCAATAATAAATATACTGTAAAAATTTTTCGTATAGGTTTAGCCTTTGTGTTGAAAATTTTTTATTTTTTGTTTGGTGTGTTTTTAGGTGGTTTCGTGTTTATTTAAATGTCTTTAAAAGGTTATTTGTTTCTTCTTGTGAATTTCTTTTCTTATATTCCATCATTTTTTAATGATTTTTTAACGTGATATTACTATGATAGTACTTTAGTTTAAATTAATTATAAGGAGGGAGTTCTATTTTCATGTTGGTAATAAAAACGTGAAATTTCGAGTCTCAATGCGGAAGGTTTGAAAATCTCTTCACAAATTAAACGTTTAAAAACACTCCATAACTTTCAATTCAATTAAAAGACCATCCAACCAAAAAAGGGAAAGAAAATTACTAGGAAATAGGGTAGGATGAGAAAAGTAGGAAAAAAAGTAAAACTTATTAGCAGAGAAGGAGAAAATAAGGAAAGAGATTAATAAACACATCAGATGCATCCCAAAAGGGATTGAAAGACACAAATACCGGGAGCTACACTGGGAGAACAAATAACGATGCATCCCAAAAGGGATTGAAAGGTTACTGAGAGCGTTTGCCCGTCAACTTGAATTGTAAGATGCATCCCAAAAGGGATTGAAAGTTTTTCACTCGAAACTTCCCCACTGGGCGCGGGGGACTGGATGCATCCCAAAAGGGATTGAAAGTATTAAGACCTCTCCAAGGTTTCTCCGTGTGTTGATCCTCACGATGCATCCCAAAAGGGATTGAAAGTGTTTATCCCGTCAGGATGTGAGGGCTTTGGTCTCGTGTTGATGCATCCCAAAAGGGATTGAAAGGAGGATTTTGCCCGCGGATACCTTATTTGCGAGTGAAGTTGATGCATCCCAAAAGGGATTGAAAGTACTTTTCTACGTTTTCATTACCGATAACATGGCATCAGTGATGCCGTATGATGCATCCCAAAAGGGATTGAAAGTACTTTTCTACCACGCTTAATAGTTGCGCTTTTACCGCGTGATGCATCCCAAAAGGGATTGAAAGAATCTTACAGTAGTCTCTCGTCTGTAAATGTTTGGGTGCTGGATGCATCCCAAAAGGGATTGAAAGAAGTTATTGTGAATGTACTCGTGGGTTTAGAGAGAAGACGATGCATCCCAAAAGGGATTGAAAGTTTGCCAGGACAATAGCGCTTCGGTCATGATTGTAGATATGATGCATCCCAAAAGGGATTGAAAGCTTTAAAAGAATAGAAGATGGGGTCATGATTCAGTATCATGATGCATCCCAAAAGGGATTGAAAGACGTGAACACTTTATTGGCAATGCATGGCGCAGAATCACTTGATGCATCCCAAAAGGGATTGAAAGTTACAAATGTACAGAGGAGAATGCGAGGAGGAAGGATTGATGCATCCCAAAAGGGATTGAAAGTCAACTGTAGTTTATCACACGCATCGGCACAAATTATTTTTGATGCATCCCAAAAGGGATTGAAAGATAAGTTTTGTCTTTTAATCCTTTTTTCAATTCATCAGGATGCATCCCAAAAGGGATTGAAAGTTCTGCAACTGCAAAGCGATTTCATGGAATAAGTCTGCCCCGATGCATCCCAAAAGGGATTGAAAGTAGATTAGCAACAAAAAACATAGAGATAACGATACAGTGATGCATCCCAAAAGGGATTGAAAGGGTAGTTATTTATACCCTGAAGCACCGCTAATACTAACTGAGATGCATCCCAAAAGGGATTGAAAGCTTAATGGTTTCATGATAACTTCGTCGCCTGGTCTCACTAGATGCATCCCAAAAGGGATTGAAAGCGTCCTTCAGTCTCTTGATCAGCTGAATCTCTTTATTGATGCATCCCAAAAGGGATTGAAAGCTTGCGTAGTTAATTTTCAATGTTAGCCTTTGTAACCCTGGGATGCATCCCAAAAGGGATTGAAAGTCATCACTAATGTAAGTCAGCGTATTACCCGCCAACGCTGATGCATCCCAAAAGGGATTGAAAGTCTGCTCGTAGTATAGCCTTATTGCTTTTCGCACAATTTCGATGCATCCCAAAAGGGATTGAAAGATTAAAGCCCTTTCCGGTTCGCCGTATTCATAGTCAGTTGATGCATCCCAAAAGGGATTGAAAGTACAAATGCTGCGCGAACTGTTGTGCAAAGATGGATATTAGATGCATCCCAAAAGGGATTGAAAGATAAATTTGTCCTCACCAATATTGATCATCAATTTTCCATGATGCATCCCAAAAGGGATTGAAAGGGATACTTATGGCTATAATTGCGCGAGAAACAAATACGCCGATGCATCCCAAAAGGGATTGAAAGTGGAAATATTCTACTACTGACACGCTTAACTGATTAAGATGCATCCCAAAAGGGATTGAAAGTTACTTGTGGTTATTTCAGTGTTATTTACGGCAAATTTTGATGCATCCCAAAAGGGATTGAAAGTTTCCAACAACTTCAATTTGCATTGATGTTTCAAAAAGATGCATCCCAAAAGGGATTGAAAGTCACAGCCCTCACAGTCCATAATGAACACGTCTGCAGGATGCATCCCAAAAGGGATTGAAAGTATTTATTATACATTTACTTTATATAATAATAATAAAAGATGCATCCCAAAAGGGATTGAAAGCCCACCACTAAGTTGATAAATTGTTTTATTTTCTCTCTTTGATGCATCCCAAAAGGGATTGAAAGTATCCATCAATGGATTATACGATTTTTCACTCACATCCCGATGCATCCCAAAAGGGATTGAAAGTAGAGGCGGTAAGCGGTCATACCGAAGATGGAAAAGTCTGGATGCATCCCAAAAGGGATTGAAAGGAAAATTCTATTGGCATAAATATTCAGATATCTTCCGCTTGATGCATCCCAAAAGGGATTGAAAGTATTATTTTTGCTATCCATACCATTGGGTCAACATCTGTGATGCATCCCAAAAGGGATTGAAAGTCAGATATAGAATTGCCCTGTCATGTGTGTCATAGTCTGATGCATCCCAAAAGGGATTGAAAGCCATACGCAATATCTAAGGCAGCAGCTATTTTCGCCGGTAGGATGCATCCCAAAAGGGATTGAAAGCCTCTAGTCAATAATACATCTTCACCTATTAATGTTACGATGCATCCCAAAAGGGATTGAAAGACATATCAACTTGCTCCAGCCGAAAATAATCGTAGCCAAGATGCATCCCAAAAGGGATTGAAAGCAAACATCAATTTTATCTAAACGGAAATAATCGTAACCAGATGCATCCCAAAAGGGATTGAAAGTATATCCCACATGGGCGATAACGGTGCAAAACTCACAGCCGGGATGCATCCCAAAAGGGATTGAAAGAATATAAGAATGATAGTACTGTGGGTCGGCGATATCCACTTGATGCATCCGATGCATCCCAAAAGGGATTGAAAGTCATCTGGTTCCTGGACAATTATGGGTCCGGACATGGTCTCGATGCATCCCAAAAGGGATTGAAAGCCATTAATGCGTTAACGTATAATGTATACATATTTTGTATGATGCATCCCAAAAGGGATTGAAAGATTTTTATGGCTAATTTTTCTCACGGCGCAATACGTTAGATGCATCCCAAAAGGGATTGAAAGTCTAAAAAAACAAAATACTTAAGATTTGGATTTACATATGATGCATCCCAAAAGGGATTGAAAGCAGTCTAGCATCACATGGCATATTAATCGACGACAAACAAGATGCATCCCAAAAGGGATTGAAAGTTACTTGTGGTTATTTCAGTGTTATTTACGGCAAATTTTGATGCATCCCAAAAGGGATTGAAAGTTTCCAACAACTTCAATTTGCATTGATGTTTCAAAAAGATGCATCCCAAAAGGGATTGAAAGATCAAAAACTATATCAGGTATATCTTTTAATGTTTGTAATGATGCATCCCAAAAGGGATTGAAAGATGTGATGATATTGAAACAAATAAATCAAAATAATTCGATGCATCCCAAAAGGGATTGAAAGAATGCATTCATTTTATAATTTTCCACTTGTTCTCTAATAGATGCATCCCAAAAGGGATTGAAAGAAGATACTCCTTCTCCATCCTGCCTGAACTAATATTTTGATGCATCCCAAAAGGGATTGAAAGTGATAAGCTGAATTTTTCTGTCAACCTCTGTAAAATCAAGATGCATCCCAAAAGGGATTGAAAGCATAGTTCACCAGAGGTAATAGTAGTGGCTTTTTGTCGATGCATCCCAAAAGGGATTGAAAGAATATTTCTTCTAATGTAATTAATTGAGTCATTCCTCTCGATGCATCCCAAAAGGGATTGAAAGATAGCTTTCAACTAACTCGTGTAGCACTATAGTAGCCTGATGCATCCCAAAAGGGATTGAAAGAAATAATAATCTGCTACATAGTATCTATAGCCCCATATAAATGATGCATCCCAAAAGGGATTGAAAGATATCTTCTTCGTATATCCTCTTCATCTCTTTCGTCTAGTGATGCATCCCAAAAGGGATTGAAAGAATGCGCATGCCCGGCGGGAAAGCATGGGCTGATGTGCAAGATGCATCCCAAAAGGGATTGAAAGGTAATCCCATGGAGTTAACCATGAGACACTAGCAATGATGCGTCCCAAAAGGGATTGAAAGAAAAAAATATCAGATGTTTTTTTACCTTTTGCTTCTGCCATGATGCATCCCAAAAGGGATTGAAAGCTCTCTTTCTGTAAACGAAATGCAATTTGATGAAATAGATGCATCCCAAAAGGGATTGAAAGAAGTATGAGGTGGATACAATAAGTAAGGGCGTTGCAAAGAAGTATCTTAAAAGGGATTGGAAGTTATTAAAGGATCTTCTTGTTAGGAGGGTTCTCGATGATAGGAATTACTTTTACTTCTCCGAATCCTATTGCTCTGCTTTTTCCTACTCCTAAGTAATTTGCATAGCCTAGGAGCTTTCTTATGTTTTCTCTTAATTTGCTGTTTTTTCTTGCTGACAACTGATATATTGTCCAACCGGTGAATCCTCTTACTGGTTTGTTTCCATAATATGTTGTTATTGGCCTTAGCCTATAATCCACTTCTCGAAAGTAGTATAATGCTTTAGAACCTAGCACGTTATATATCTTTTCGTCATTATTGAAATTCCAATGCCTTACGATGGAGGAAATTAGATAAGGGGGGTAGGGGAATAATATGAACCTATTCTTCTTCCTTTTAATAGAAGGTCTCAATGGTTGTAGTAATGTTGGTGTCAGGAAAATGATTTTATAAAGCTTAGCATCTTCTATTTCGACGTTTTCAGTTATCTTAACGTCGGTTAGCTCTACTTTGAAATTTGTTTGCCAAAAAGTTAATACTTTTTGTGAGTTTTGAAGTATTTCTTCAAGAAATGCGGCGTTCATGAAGGAAAAAGTGAAGTAATATTTCCCTTTACCTTTCAATACAATCTTTTTATTGCCAGTTGAAAAAAGTAATTTTCCAGTCTCATCCTTTATTACACTCACTCTTATTGGCTTGTATGGTCTGGAGTCTTCAACTATTTCTGAATAATTTTTACTCATCTGAACTAGGATTTGTCTTCCCAATTTTGAGGTGAATGGGGGGATTAAAACGTCATGCTCTGGTTCAACCTCGAATTTCATGGAATATATCATCATTTCAGCTCATCATTTAATGGTTTGAATATTGGTTTATCTAAGAGGGAGTACACTCTTGCCATACTACTCTCCTTATCATCCAATTGTATGAACCCTATTCCCCTAGACTTGCTGTTACCTATGAAAGTTCCCACTTCTCTCATGAACTTGAGAGTTCTCATCCAAGGTATATAGTTTGCCTCCCCCCTTATGATTACCTTAACCTCAATTGATCTCAAGTCCAGGATCTTCTCGGTAAATAAATACTTCTTTAAATTAGTCTTAGCCTTTCTATCAATAACTACATGAGGTCTTTCAATATTGTTGGTTTTAACTAATACGTCAGATATGGTTATACTACCGGCGAAGTAGTCTCCTCCATAAAGCCTCTCAATGGGGCAATTGTATTGATTGTAGAGCTTTACGAATTCTTTTTCATCTTTTATTCCCTTGGCTACAGCTATCTTAACAACTTCATCAACACAGTTTTTAGGATTATTTTCGCAATTCTGTATTAAAGCCTTATATTTACTGTAAACATTATTGACTTGAGAGTGTTGGTTAAAGTGATCAGCATTACCTAATACAATCTCTGTGACCCTTCTAAACATTCCTTTAAGACTGCTTGAGGGTATTAAGTATTCTTCACTGCCTATCCTCAGTGGTTCAGTAGTGTCATATACTCCTCCAACTCTTAGACCATTTGGCAAATTAAACTTTAACCTATATAGATAGACCTCTGTCATGATTTGTTCACCTCATCTAGTAAGTGTTTTAGATCACGTATTTTAAGGATGAAGTTCAAACCTGAAGCCATAATCCTTGAGTCATAATACTTATCTATATATATTAACGTACCCTCCTTTAAGGTTTTAAGGACTGGCTTAGTTCCGGAAATTAGATTAGTAGTAAACCAACCAGTGTAAAGTGATGTATCTCCTATGATCGCTTTAGAATCGAAGAACTTCTTGTCAAAAAGTGATGGTACGCATTGGGATAGGCAATAGGATAAGCCTTTGGGATCATCTAAGTCTAAATCCCTTACCTTTTTCACCTCAGCAATGTTGTTAGTTCTATTTTTACTTCTACCTATGCTTACTCTCTTAACTAAATCTATCACTTCACTTGGCTTAGCTAATGCCCACAATTCACCAAATCTCTTATACTCATACGCAAACAACATGCCTTGATATGATGTAATGCTCGTCTTATCTATTGCCACATGCATTTGGATTGTTGACTCAGCGGAGAATTGCTCGTAAAAGTTTTGATTTCCATTATCTTCTTTATAAGTTATTAGAGTCCCTATCTTAGGCTTTCCCTCTACCTTCATGGCTTCAGATATTTTACCCTCTCCTATTACTTTATCCTTCTCTTCTAACACGTTCTTAGTTTCAATAAAAGTCTTGTCCTTTCTATCTTTGGCTGGGCTAAAGTAATGGGATGGTAAGGTATTTATTGGATATCCTGGAGACACGAAGAAGTCCTCCTCTATTTTCCCTTTCTGATAATAATACTCAGCTAGGATAGCCCCTCTTAACGTAGTTGATGGAATGTAATCAACTGTTGAGAAGTAGTAGTTTCCTACTTTCCTCAGCTGAGCTGTAATATATCTATTTACCGTTATTTTCAATAACACGAAATGCATTAGCCCCTTACCCCCATAAGTAATCTGATAGAGAATCAAACAATTTTTCAGTTTCATCGTTACATTTTATCTTTTTACACACTTCATCTTTCTTAGTCAAAACCTTAACGTCTATCATAGCGTTTCTACCCAATCTCCAATACCTTAATGCAGATAGTGAGTAGAGTAAAAGGTTAAACAGTTTAGCGTCATTTTCACATTTGTAAATAATTGTTGCCTTAAATTCTACGCCAGGCTTTATGATTTGTTGGGTGAATAGTGAACCATCCTTAGCCTTTTGCGTTTTATCATCAATTGATACTCTTGTGATCAAATGTTTTTCCTCTTTAACTTGATCCACTAATATGGTGAAGCATGCTCCATCCTTCGAATTAGGATAGCCGAAAAGTTTGCATACATCACAGGGAGAGGAGCCATGTGCTTTTTCTAATCTTCCAGGTTCAATTTCACCACACGAGGCATTTGGCAATAGGTTACTTATTGCTGTTCTCATAACCCCTTTTATTGATGAGGAGGGAATTCCCAATTCGTTGAATGGAATATCTACTATCCCTATTGCACTTCCCCCTGCAATAGTCAAGGAGGTAAGGTTTTTGAAGAGAATTATGATTTCCACTTTCCTCACCCTATCCCTACTCTTATAGTCTTTAACATGAAGTAGTAATCGTAAAGTGGAATGGTATTTTTACTTATCTTACTTAATAATAGCATTAATAGTTTCTTAGCGTATTCATCATCACTCCTAGACCTCTTCCTAACCATGTAAGCTACGGTTTCGTAGAAATATCTGTCAGTGCCGTATAAGGCGTCAGCGTAACTTACTACGTCTTCAAGAGGTCTAATGAATTTCCTCACTTCCTCACTTGCATTCTTATCTTTATCATATATACTTGAAATGAAGCTAAATATTTCTTGGTTATTGGTTATTAGATCTAACAATTTCCTCACGTCATCTAAATCATTTGATACTAGGAGGAATGACTTTTCCTTCCTATATTTAGAGATTTCGGTCTTAATTACCCCCTCTGATGCTAGTGTTGACGAGAAGACTAAACAAGATGTTGAAGATTTGTTAGCTTCTTCTATCTTACTCTTCTCCATTAATTCATTTACCGCGTGATATGCGAATTGGACTGGATGGTGTGGCTTAACTGATATTACCCCGACCTTAAACGTGAATCCGGTGTTCTTCTCTGCTCTCTCAAACAGTTTAACTGCAAATGGTATGGAAATTATTGATGGAGCTAATATCATAACGTCGTCTCCACCTAGATATAGCACACCTGATAGGACCTTACTCGCCAAGTCTTTATTTACTTTAGCCAACTCAGATATGGTCTCATAAAATGACTTCTTTATCCCATAATCCAGCCTAAAGCTTCTATCGATATAATCTGAGAAAGTTACACTTGTCATGAAAATCACCCCAGCATTATTTCCATCAGCTTTTATAAGACCCACGTATTTAGTGTCTTCTTTTTGCTTATATCCCGCGATGAACTCCATGGCGTAGGATAAATAATCATCTCCTAAATATTTTTGAGCGTATTCTAATGGGTTGACTGAAGTTCCATCCAATGAATAATCAGCATTAACCTTGGCTACGAAACCTCTCTGGTTTGAGAGATCCCTGACGAATTTACATCTCTTACAAAGAGAATCGTTTTCACTCGTAGCAATGGCTGGTCTAATCCCACAACTCGTACAAACCTCATGGAGACCTAAGGAGTATACTTGTTCGTCGAAGTTAATCAGATACTTTTCATACTGTTGTGTTAGGATATCAGCCCATACTTCGTTGAAGTTCTTAACGTAGTTGTCATAGATGAAATCAACTATTTTCACATCTAACTTAACGTCGATAGGCTCAATGATTTTTTCAAATAACTTCTTAACTTGATCCTTGCCTAAATCACTTCTTACTACGATATATGAGTGACCTCCATAGCCACTTAGTAACGCCTCGGCTGGTATTCTAGATTTTCCAAGCTTACTGAGCTCCGTATCAATGAGTATGAAGGCGTAAACTGAGGTCAGAAAATCAACTAACATACTGGCAAATGACATGTCCCTTAACTTAGGGAAGCTAGTTATAAACTTTTGAATCCCAGGAAAGTCTACGTAAACTAGGTAAGCTTTAGGGCTTTCTAGCTTTCCTTGCTCAACCTTCTTAATCTCTGGAGTGTTTAGAAACTCGAAGAACTTAGTGTAATTCTTATATCTACTCAATTCAATGGTCTCAGCGATTATCCGCTTAAATAGGATCTTGCTGGCCTCTTCATAATTCTTTTTAGCTTGTTCATAATTCTTACCAGTATTTTCAATACATTGATTACATATACTAAAGTCAGCATTACGAGTGTAGCATGCTTGATAACAAGCCGCAATAGGGGTCTGGTTAACGTACTTCTCGACTATGGCACTTAATCTATCTGCTGATGCAGCTAATCTATCAGCCTTTTTTAGAATGTTTTCAAAATTAGGGTCGTGATGTTGTTTAATTAAATCTAATATTTTCTTCAATGTTTGGCCCATACATAAGCCGGTCTTTTTACCTCTCTCAATTACACCTTCTAGTATTTCAGATGAGGCGGTAACGTGATGCGTGGGATCAATCAATTTTCCAATATCATGAAGGAGTCCTGCTATTCTTAAGTAGTTTAGGTCTAACGACTGAGGCTGTAAAGCCCAAGCTAATAAGGAGGAAAGTTGTAGGTGCGATAGAAGGGAAGTGAAGTTATAACCTGGCCTAGTATCAGCAGGAGTGTAAAGTAATCCCTCATAGATTTCTCTGATATCATTTGAAGTTATAACATATCTAATCAACTCGTCGTATTCCTTTCTCTTACTCTCTAGCTGTTTAAAAATCTCTTCAAGCTCTAATGAGCTAATGTTCTCTAAATGCCTAAAAATAACGTAAATGAAGAAGTATTCAGAGGCATTAGATACGTATTTACTAGAGGAATGAGGCGAGTATGAGAATAACATTGGCATTTTATAGAGGAAGGATAATACGTCGGCATATATATCAATTGCCTTCTTCTCATCGTTATTAGCGATTTCGCATGAAAGAGTTGCCAACTGGAATAAGACGTCCACTATTTTATCTTTTAGTTTACTCACCTTATTCTCGTCGACGAACTCTACCTTAAAGTCTGGTAGTAATAATTTACCTCTTAGGACCATTTTACCACCTTCTTTATATACTTCCCTCTTTTCCATTCTATGAGGGAATAATCATTTTTTCTTTCTTCACTAACTTCCTCTACGAATAGATAGTCACTAAGGTTTTTACAATCTAAATCGACTGAGAGATCATAACGAATACAGATCTTCATCTTACCACTCCTCGTTGAAATCTAATGGTTTAAATTTGGATACGAACTCCTTTAAGTAATTAAGGTAATTAGGATTAGAGTTGACGAGGGAGAACTGAACTCTTCCAAACTGCCTATCTGAGAACTTAAACCTACCTAATAACATAGTCTTAGATGTAATTGTGTTATTACCTATTCTAAACCCAAAACCGTAGAGTAACATTCCTATTTCTACACTCTTCAATCCTTTAAATACAACTTTACCCCTAAAAGTAGAGTTCTTTGTAACACATTCATATTCGTCTCCCCTTACTTTAACGTTTTGAGAATTAACTTTCTCTCCTACGAAATCACTAAACGTTACTCTACTAGCTAAGCCACTGTTTCCTAAGAGATCACACACCGGGCAAACTTTAGGAAATTTTACTGGATCGAATCTGTCTCTTGGCTTTTTTCTAGGTTTAAATATATTCCTATAGGTCTGAGAGGTGTTGCTAGCATCCTTAGAGACTATATAACAACTTCCAGGTATTGATAATTCCAGTCTAGTCCTCACTAATCCCTTTATTGTTGACCCAGGAATTATGAATGTACCATTACTATACTTGGTCATTAAGTGGAGTTTTGGCGAAAAATAGGCTGAGAGGTCTGGTATATTACCCTCTATTGCGTCTTCTACCAACGCGTCAATATTATCTATTTTTTTGACTAGCCTATAGGTTGAGGATCCACTTCCCACGTGCAAATAGTCCGACTTCACTGATAATCTTAGCTCTATTACACCACTTATGCCGTTAGAGTTTCTTTTGGTGTATTCATTTCTCTGGATAGGGGATCTTCGCATTCTGGAATACCTCTATAAATGGTTTCATTAACTCGAAGAACTTATCTCCATCTCCTTCTGCTGAATTTAAGTCGACTTTAACGTCTTCTTCTTCTACCTTGTTTTCACCAATGTTGGTAAACTTTAGTTTGGAGAACCTAACGAAACCGAAACCTCTACTCTTATGTCCTCCAACTTGTGTTAAACCATCATTAATAGTTTTCATAATATTAACAATATAACCGATAGCATAGCTAGGTAAGTTATATCCAATTAGCTTAAATGTAAAAGTTGAGCCAGGCTCAACATATTCGACTTGCACCAATGCTCTCTTAGCAACTGCTCCTTTAGTCCTACTTATCGCTATCATGGTTCTCATACCTAAGGTGTAGTTTATTGCGACCGAGTCTAGGAATCTCAGATTGCCTACTACTCCCATCGTTCCAAAGAGTTTACAATTTAGGCAAGTTTTTCCCCAAAACATTTCTAACGCTTTATCAATGTTATTTCTTTTTAACAAGTTTTGGAAGTCATCATCTAATCCTTTCTTTTTTAAACAATTATCATTTCCTACGCCACTGCATACTTCAACGTTTTTCGATGATAATAACCTCTCTCCGGTAGATCTGAATATACCTTTCCATGATGAACCAGGGATAACTGGTTTTCCATTATGGTCCTTCAATATCGTATCCCTAGCGATACTGGTAGGATCCAAGCTACCTCCCCTACCAACCCCTATCCTCAGTGGAGCTAACGTAACTATTTCTCCATCAATTATTACTGTCCTCTTCACTAAATCCTTCCTTATGAAGGTGTAATCTACCAATTAGATCACCTTGGCTAAATCGTACTCTTTAGGAGTTAAGAGGTCTGGGGATTTGTATAATTTTAATTTGCCCTCAGTTAACTTTATCAAACCATATCCTACACTCTTCCGACCTCCTACGAAGATACCTTCTGTGAGGAGAGTCTTTAGTACATATTTTAATGCATCTACTGAAACCCTCTTCCAATCCTCTTTTTCTTGGTTCACTAAGTCTAGGTTATATATCATCATGGAGAAGTTGAACTTAGAGTTTGGCTCTACGAAATCAAGCGTATATAGATGCCCGGTCAATTGCCCACCGGATACTCGATTAATTGTGACCATAGTTCTCTGTCCAATTGAGAACTCCTCTGCTATAGAGTCCAGTATGTACACTCGTGAAGCTAAATCCTTGAAGCCAAAAAGTATACATGGTATGCAATAACTATGGTCATCGCAAGAGGTGCACTTATCGTCATTGATGTCACATACTCTGTATTTTTGATCATTCAATGACTTGACGTAAGCCTCTACCATACTTCTAAAGGCTCCCTTCAATGACGATCCTGGTATTACAGGTTTTCCCTTTATTTTCATAACTGGGTTATCTGTAGCCTCCGTGAATTCTTGTGACTTACCTTGACCTACTCTTAAAGGAGTTAAGTTTACTATTTTTCCCTCAACTTTTATAATGGTGTCAATTACGTCTAAGTCAGCACAGCTCATAATTTTATCACTCAGCTATAAGTTTTACAAGTTCTGAGAAACTCTTCACATCGTTTAACTTACTCCTATTTATTCCAATATCTCCGGAGGTAAGAGTTTCATGAATCCACTTCACGTAACCCAATAATTGAGTGGCTTTATCTAGACTTAACCCTTTTAAGTATCGTAACAATAACTTACAAGTGTCTGGATCTATTTCTTTCCTTCCAGTCTGCCTCATAATAAATGCCAATAATTCATTCACGTCTTTTCTGGATTGAATAAAAGTTAACAAGTTATTAATTGTGGTTGGGTCAACCACAGGCTTGTCACCCCCTTTAGCATGTTTCGATGCGGAAATAGCGATTTTTGTAGCTATGTTCAGAAGTTCTTCGTTAGAAGATTGTTGTAAGGACATAAATATTATTTAGTTATACATCTTTTAAGTTTTACTGTTTACTTAATTGTGAAATTTACAATAATTGTTTAACAAAAAGTATGACAAGATTCATTAATTATAGAACTGCCTTAACATTTACTTGAGGAAGTGATTTGAGAGAAGGTTAATTAGATTATTGCCTCAACCGAATAAAGACTAACAGTGAGAATAAATAACCACATAAGATACAAGAAAATTAAGGGTTTCTTCTTTCTTCGAGCTTTATTAAAGGAATTTATGGGAAAAAGAGAGTGTGTGGACAACAATTTCATTCACCTCCATAAAATTCAATTTTATTCAAACTAACACTTATAGATTTCGAGTAAACTGTATTGTAAATTATGAAGAATGTTTTTCTAACTTGTTATTGTGTTTCTTGTTGAGTTCCATGAGAAATGGAAGTCCATGCTTTAAGCTTCTGAAAATCTACCAAGTTCCTCTTGCCAAACGTTTCAACCTCATGCCTCGCCAGTTGAACTCCTTGTAAGCTAATGCTTTATCATGTACAAAGATTACCTTATCCCTCCAATTCTCCAGGTTAATACCATTTAATATAACATAAACGTGAAAACCACTCCTAAGACTAGTAAGCATAAAGAATAGTACAAGCCCAGACTCATAATGCCTAACAACCCACAAGTAATAATACCCACCATTAACCCTCAAAACCTTAATCAACAAGAAAATCATTCCTAACGTTAATCTTAAGCTCATAATTAAAGCAAGCTTGTGGAGATGGTAGAGTAAGGTGGCATGAGGTAATAAAGTCCTCCAAAAGTAAGAGGTTAAGGCTAATGCAATCCAAGGAGTGAAATCTTGGCTTAACATTTACCTTAAAAGGGAAGAGATAATTTGGGTGAGTAAATCAAACCTATTCACGTTCTCGTCCTAATAAAATAAACTCGTCCTCACCCTAAAAATACTTTTCAATAAAGAAAATTCAATTTATATCAAAACAATTAAATTGTTGTCCACACACGGTGTTAGTTTGAATAAAATTATAGAGGTGAATGAAATTGTTGACCACACTTCTCCTTATTATAATTTAACTTTCTCTATGAAGGGAAAGCTAATGAAGTGTGTATAGTGTGAAAGAAAATGGCTGGGATCGTTTATATCTAACACGAGATGAAGTGTTAATTGAAAATTACTTTACAACTTTTTCATCTGAAAAATAAGGTTAATGATGCATAGACTCTTCAAGAGGATTCATGAAATCCTATGAAACTCCTTCTCTTTTTCTCAATTTGAATCTCTTTAGCTTTCCCGTCTCAGTTCTAGGTAGTTCGTTAACAAATTCTATCTCTCTAGGATATGCATATGATGCCAAATTATTTTTAACAAACTGCTGAATTTGACTAGCTAATTCATCAGATTTTGAATAACCATCCTTTAACACGATAAAAGCCTTTATAATGTTTCCTCTAATTTTATCCGGTTTTCCTATTACTGCAACATCTTTGACTGCTGGATGTCGAAGTATTATCTTTTCTATTTCTTCAGGTCCTATCCTATATCCTGACACTTTTATTACATCATCCGCCCTACCTTTGAACCATATATATCCGTTTTCATCCATTACTCCTAAGTCTCCTATTAAGAACCATTCTCCTCTAAATTTTGTCTTAGTGTAGTCTGGATTATTTAAATATCCTAAAAGTACAACTGGATCATCTCTCCTTACGGCTATTTCTCCAATTTGTCCTATAATTGGTTTTCCGCTCTCGTCAATTACGGCTACTTCATGTCCCGGAGAAGGCTTACCTAATGATCCTATTTTCCTCCATAGAGAATTATTGGTTACTACTAGATTAGCTTCAGTACATCCATAGAACTCATTTACATTTTGACTTAGTTCCTTTAATGCCCAATTGATTATATCCTCTCCTACTGCTTCTCCTGCACTACTTAATGCTCTAAGTTTGAGATCATATTCCTTTGCAGGATGTTCAATCTCTCTTTTTATCATTCTTAACGCTGTCGGCGGAATAAAAGCGCAGGTTACATTATACTTTTGCATTATTGCTAGAGCGTTATTTGGATCAAATTTTCCTTCTCTTCTATATGCGACTATAGGTTTCTTAAAATATAATGAAGGCAAGATAACGTCACCTATGGCCCCTATCCATCCCCAATCTGCCGGTGTATAGAATACATCTTCATCTCTAGGAGCCATTTCAAAATATAGTTGATATGTAGGAATATGCCCTAAGAGAAATCTGTGTGCGTGCAATACTCCTTTTGGCAAACCAGCACTCCCTGAAGTGTAAAATAATTGAGCTGGCTGATCGCTCTTAGTCTTTACTGCGGTAAAATTTCCTGTTTGTCTTTTAATCTCATCAAAATCAGTCTCGTTTTCTCGTCTTTGTTCATCTCCAACTATTATTAAATTTATATTTCCTAATTTTTCTCTAACGTCTTTTCTAGAGCCTTCAATTACTGCTACCTTAGCGTTACTGTGTTTAATCCTATATTCTACAGCCTCACTTCCCATTAATGGAGAGATTGATAATGCAATGCAACCAAGCCTATATATTGAAAGTAGAGATACTATTGTTTCTACTCTTGGCTGTAAGTATACTCCTATAACGTCTCCTTGATTTATTTTAAATTTTTCCAAAAGTAATTTGATGAAAGAATTTGACATTAAGTTTAATTCTTTAAATGTATAATTTTTTCTATTCCCTTCTTCATCTTCGTAGTATACAGCTATGCTATCGTCGTTATTTCTATCCAATATTGCTTCTCCAATATTAAAATATTCCGGAATATTCCATATTGAACTTATTTATTAACTCGCTATAAGTGTTGAATGGAATTTTTCTTAAATCTATCTCATATTCCATGAAACTACATTAGTATTTATTCTTAATAAACATTTATTGCTTTCAAATCTTACACTCTAATTTTAATGGCTATATTTCCTTCATGGATCTCATCCTCTTCTAGACATCAGTGAAGGAAAAGATGAAAAGCTAAGATAAAATTTTTCCTTCTATATCTTTGTGTGGACAACAATTTAATTGTTTTGATATAAATTGAATTTTCTTTATTGAAAAGTATTTTTAGGGTGAGGACGAGTTTATTTTATTAGGACGAGAACGTGAATAGGTTTGATTTACTCACCCAAATTATCTCTTCCCTTTTAAGGTAAATGTTAAGCCAAGATTTCACTCCTTGGATTGCATTAGCCTTAACCTCTTACTTTTGGAGGACTTTATTACCTCATGCCACCTTACTCTACCATCTCCACAAGCTTGCTTTAATTATGAGCTTAAGATTAACGTTAGGAATGATTTTCTTGTTGATTAAGGTTTTGAGGGTGAAATGGGTTGTTAGGCATTATGGGTCTTGTCTTATTCTTCATGTTTAGGAGTGGTTTTCATGTTTACTGGAGAATTGGATGGATAAGGTCATGTACAAGATAAAGCATTAGCTTACAAGGAGTTCAACTGGCGAGGCATGAGGTTGAAACGTTTGGCAAGAGGAACTTGGTAGATTTTCAGAAGCTTAAAGCATGGACTTATCATGGAACTCAACAAGGAACACAATAACAAGTTGAAAATATTCTTCATAATTTACAATACAGTTTACTCGAAATCTATAAGTATTAGTTTGAATAAAATTGAATTTTATGGAGGTGAATAAAATTGTTGTCCAAACTTCTGATTTATTCATCAAAATTTATTAGTGAGTATTCTCCTATATTAATCCATGGTAGAAACACAGAAAACAAAGAAGAAGATCCTCCATCTTTCATTAATAAAGATGTTGAGGGTTTATGCTGTTTTGAGGAGGTTCGGCTACCTCGACCCACTAATCTATTCCTTAGATCCCAACGTAATAAAGGACACTTTAACTCAAGCCACTAGGGAGTATCTATCATACATGCAGTCAGCTGTGGAAAAGGAGGCTTTCATTTACAATAGGAAGACGAGAAATACCGAGAAAGCCAAGATACCTTGCTTAGCAATCCTCAAGCAATCAGACATCAAGGAATTGTTTGTGAGAGGTTATAAAGACGTAGTTCACGAGATAGTCAAGGGCGAGTCCTCACATGAGAAGGAGTACTGCATTTCCCCGGTCGTTTTCTTAAAGGATGGAAATATAAGGGTCTCTGTTCCATCAGAGTTCGAGCTGAAGTCTTTCATGAACGAATTGAATAAAAACATATACGTCGCGAGAGAATTAGTAGAACTCGCCATGGGTGGTAGTTGAAATGAGCTGGCTCTCATTCTCCATAAGGTACCTAGTGAACGTTGAAGACCTGAATAACGTAGAGTCAGCAGGGAATTACATAAGACACAGAAGGGCTCCAGTTATCTTCAGAGACAACAACTCTTACGTAATATCTTACGTTCCCGCAATTAGCGGCGAAATGATAGCTCACGGTTATCAGTGGGAATTAGCTGAAATTGCTACCAAGAGTGGTTTAAAAGTAGATGCCTTAGCGAGGCAAGGGGTATTCATTAAGAGAGGTGCCGGAGACAACGTTCATGTAGGGTCTAACTGCGAAGATAAAGATGGAGCTGACTACGAGCTATGCGTCATAGAGGAGGACGTCGTGGAGGACGTTGCAGGCTTCATGAATCCAAGTAAGTTAGCTAAGAGGGTATCTAACATAGCGTTCAGCTACATGATACCTTCACTTGACTCAGTGAAGAGCGTAGGAATAACGTCGGAGTTCCACGTTAGGTACGTCACCAAGGAGTTGATAGACCAACAATCTCTCTTCAACGTTGAAGTGGCTAGCGCATCTTACGTGCTAACTGGATACCTAAATGTCGACGGAATAGGTTGTACTCAAACGTTGAAATGCGCTGAAAAAGAAGGTTGTTACACTCTCTGTATAGATGATAATAAGCAAAAGGAGAAAAGCAATGATAATGAGAGGGAGAAAAGGATCCTTTCCTCTCTCGACGCGTTGAATTTGACCCTCACACAGTTCCTCTTCGGGGCGAAGCAGAGCAGGTTCAAACCGATAATCGATATAGAGGCCGTAGCGCTTTCCTTATCTGAGAAGCCTTTCAACCTCTTGCCAATTACGCTAGAGAACGGAAAGATTGATGACTACATTAACTTCACTAAGTCCACGATAGATTCCTTCGCTGGAAGTCTAGGTATTGAGAAACCTATCCTTACGTTTTACGCGCAGGACAAGTTGATGTCATCTATCAAGGGAGAGTCCAAGAAGGATCCCGTGGAGCCATTCAAGGAAATGAAGGAAGCTGTAAAAAAGAAATTAGAAGAAAAATCCATGGAGGGACATTAGAGAGCTGAAAGGACAATTAATGAGGTCAGGGAATTAAATGTACGGAATACTGATTGTAGGGAAGCATCACTGGGGTTATTCCGTAAGGTACCCTTCAGCTTCAGCCGGTGGCGAGTCATTTCCCATGCCACCAGTTTCCACACTGATTGGAGCGCTCTCTAGAGGTTACTGTAATCACGCTGTAAACGAGAGGAACGAGTCATGCACTAAGGAATTCGTGGATCAACTGGCAAAGAAGGACCTTTTCTGGATAACTTACGGCACTGAGGAACCACTGATGATCAGATACTCAGACTTAATGAGGGAAGAGAGGGTTCCTTACAGACAGGAGAAGAACAGGAAATTGGAAGAAATGCAGAACTGGTTTGGAGTTTCAGCCTTCGGTAAGATATATGCGCCTATGACGACTTTCAACGTTCTCTTACTTCTGAGGGGTAAGGAAGAGTTATGGAGGAAGTTAGCGTGGCAAGTGACGTCGTTAGGCTCGAAGGAGTCTCTAGTTAGCGTGCTAAAAGTCATTGAAGGAGAAGTTGAGGAGATGAGCGCTCCTGACGAGATAAACACTAACTTCTACTTCCCATCCAAATGCGTGAATTCAGATGAAGGTGTAGAAATGCCTATGACTGGAATCTATAAATTGTCATCGAAGGCACCCACTTCTGATGAAAAGCCAAATGTTGAGAAGTTCGTGATACCTAAACATGGACCACTGTTTGGTGGTTTCATGAAGGTGAGCAATTTATATCGTGAAGAGTGTACTGTATACAAGGTGAATAATTCGCTCGTTATAGTACCTAAAGGCGGTTTGAGATGGTAGTAGAAAAGAAGGAAGTGGAAATCACCACTACCCTACCCATGGAAGGTTTTTTATCTAGAGAATTGGCGATGAGCTCAGCGATTTACCTGAAACAGTTGGGATTAGACTACGAGGTTGAAAGAGACAAGTTGAAGTTACGAGCTCCCACCAAACAACTCATGGAGGAAGTGTTAAACAGTGCAGTAAATGACATGAAGAATGACGAAGAGCTGAAGAGTATGCTGAGGGGTTTCACGAGAAATTACAGTGACATAATAGAGCTCCTCATGAAGATAACGGCTGACGAGCTAATTAACAATGCCGACAGCGAGACTGACGGTTATCCCTTGATCCTACCAGAGACCATGGAGGCTGAGAGATGGTTTGGAGGATGGAATGGAAAGACTGCTAAGAAAGGTTACAAGTCCATTAAAATAACTCTTCTATCAGCTTTCTTAGCGACGTTGTCCTTTTCATGGTTTAGGATAATAATGTTTAAGAGCAAAATAGGTAACAGTTTTATGAGTTACATAGTGTTAGCTCCAATAGATTCATCCTTCAGTGCACAATTAGTGGACTTCAAGAAACTATATGTCAAGGATAAGTTGCGCATCTCTGGTAAACCTGATGCCTTGAAGAGGTTCTCGCACCTAAATAGGATATTCTCCTTTTCATTCAAGTTGTGGGACGCTCAGAAGATAATAATGTTGACCTCATCGCGTAGGACTGAGGTAATAGAGAACAACAGCTATGCCTCTATAAGATCATTCATCGAGCTCTCTAAGTTCCTGAGGCTCAAGTACAAGGATGAGATACCTTATTACGTTAAAAGGGCTCTCAGCAACGAGAAAGTAGCTGACTTCATGAATAGGATAGTTAACCTGGTATTTGAAGCCTTAGGAGGTTCAATTTCACCGGAAGAGATGGCCATCATGATCTGGAGAGAGAACCTTAGTGAGGATGATCCACCCTTGAGCATCTATGATGTGAGGAAGCTCAAGGAAGGCGTATCTTACGTTATTTCGCAGAGGTCCATTGGCGTAGAGAGCTATTAAGGGGTAATGTGATTGTCAAGCTATGTGCAGTCAACGAGTGAATTATTACTGAAAAACTCTGCGGCAGTGGAAGTAAAGATGAGGAGTAGAAGATCTTAGCCATTTTAACTTAGTCTTTATAGAAGTCACAAGAGGAAGAGGGAAAAGAGAGAAAAAACAAAACGAGAAATAAGCAATTATTTTTTATTCAACTTGAGTATACTCATTAATCACTGTAGAATTAATGTCGCCTTAGGACGTCATGAAGTTTGTTGATTATAAACGAGAAGATTTCGGCAAAATGGATTATAGCACAAAACAAAAAATAGTAATGATGATGGTAATAACAATAAAATCAAAGTTCTAGATAGAGATGAAGACCAAATTCAAGGACGTGAGGAAATCTATTTACGTCAGAAACACTATGTGTTGAAGAAATGTGTTGATGATTTGTCATGCGTTAACTTTAAAAACAGACTTTCATAGGATCTGGAGACGAGCTGATCTAATGAGATTAGGCGTTGATAAGTTCTGGGATATACTTAACTGTAGGGATAGCGACAAGAAAATAAATGATAGGAAGCTTTCAGAATGTAAAGATGTTAACTTCATCCTTAACTTCCCAACAGGTTATGGCAAGACAACTCTCTCCCTAACCTTAGCTAAGTATTTGAAAGAAAACGTTACTACCACTTTCTCTAGGATAATTCACGTGGTTCCTACTAAGACGCTAATCTGGGATATCGAGGAGAAAGCTAGGGAGGCGCAGTTAAGCTACGGAGTTCAGTACTCCTTCGCCCCCTCAGAGACTAAAACACCTAATTTCTTGGCTGACTTCGTCATTACCACTTATGACTCTTTCCTCATGAATTTATTCAAGGGAAGCGTTGGAGAGCCTTTCTCGGTCCATGGGCATTACGATATTCCAAGGTTCTCAATATTCACTTCGATTGTCCACTTCGACGAATATCACTTAATGAGAGAAGGTAATTCGTGGGCGTCGCTTCTCGCCAGCGTCAGCGTTTTAGCTAGGCATGGAGTCAACATGATACTGTCCTCAGCGTCTTCTAGTAAAGCAATAGACAGCGAGATAGTGAAGAATATAGCTAAGTGGGGGAAAGAGGTAGTGAAAATAGAGGTAGTGAGGAATTTCGGCGACGCTGAGAAGAAGTATAACTGTAGAGAGATAGGAGAAAGAGGAGAAGAAGAGAAGGACGAGATTAGGGAATACGAATGCGACCTAGATAACGATATAAATTTCACGTTGGTGGAAATAGCAGACAAGGAATTCAGGACGCCTTACGTGCCAATTGAGGTAATAAAGAAGGAGAAATTAGAGGAAATAGTTAACGCTCACAAGGATGAGAAGATCTTAATAGTCATGAACACTGTTGATGGCGCAATAGAAGTTTACGAGAAGTTGAAGCAAAAATACGAGGATGTTTCATTGATTCACTCCAGGTTTAAGGAAAAGGATAAGAGAGGGAAAGGTTTTAAGAGGATAGTTGTAGCGACGCAAGTTATAGAGGTCGGTGTAAACCTGGATTACGACGTCCTCATAACTGAACAGGCTCCAATATTTTCCTTAGTTCAGAGGGCTGGAAGGATCTTGAGGAATAGGGAAGGAGAAGGAAGAATATACATTATAGAGGACGACAAGTACTATCCTTACAGCAAGGAAGAGGTTGAGAGAACGATGAATGAGATCAAGGGGAAAAATGGAATAATATGCTTCAAACACCCTTACGGATGTGGCAATGCGGAAGGCTATAGTGAAATTATCGAACGCGTTTACAATACCGTTCCATTCGATTACAAACAAAGGGAACTGTATGACAAGTTGACCCATCTGGACTTCAACTTCTTTTCTACGAAACAGCAGTTAAAGGAGATCTTAAGCGACTACTGCTCTCTGACAGACTCCTTCGTGGTTAGTCTGGCGACTGAGATTCCTAAAAGCCACGACGATTTGATATCAGTAGATGGAGATTACTTCTTGCGCTCTATCGAGGACCAGGAATGCGTTAAGGCATTCTTCGAGAAGTTCAGCGTTGACGAGGGAAATGGTGTAGATACAGTAACCGTAGTTGAGGATTGCTTCCCTAGAAGGTACTTGAGAGACAGGAGATGCTTATGTAGTAACTACACGAACGTCTTCGTGAAGAAAGGGAACGGTGAACTCACACCCTATTACGGGAATGGAAAGGAGAAATACATGTTAGTAGCCTTCCACGTAGACCCTAGAAACTACAATGAAGAATTAGGTTTGAGATTATGAAAACTGAGTGTTGGGCTTTCAAAAATAAGGAGACCTTCCAGCAACACGCAATTGGCACTGTGAAGGTATTAGAGAGGAACTTCCTCCATCAAGTAGTACCTATCCTGTCCAAGAGGTTAAACGCGAGTGTAGAGGACGTAGAGAAAGCGGTGAGGATAGCTTCAGGTTTCCACGATATCGGTAAGACCTCTATTTACTATCAGCTAGAAGCTAGTAATTACTATGGCCATGAGATTTTTAGTGGATACATCGTGTGGAGGTTAATAAATGATTTAAAAATAGGGAATGATAAGTTAGCATCTATATCAGCAATTGCCGCGTTGAGTCACCATGAGGCTATGGGTGATAGGAAAAAGAATGAGCTTCTGATTCCGAGTAATGAACGGTATTATGAGTTCTATCACGGATGTGAAAAGGACATAGATGAGGTGGCGAAATACTTGAACATAAACCCTCAGAAGACCCTCGACCTGTTGAGGGAGTTGGAGAAGTTGAGCCTCTCTAAAGCTGTAAATGAGTTAAAAGGAGCCTTTAACGAGGACTACATCCATTACGTTATTCTGGTAGGACCATTAATGATAGCAGATACGATTACTGCGAACCAGAATAGGAAAGGTAACGCGATGAATAATTTAATTAGCGAGTACAAGAAGTTTCTAAAATTTTAGGATGGGATTTTTTTCTCCTCTCTTTTTCCCTTTTTTCCTCCCGCTTCTCGTCTCCTTCTCTTTCTTCTTATTATTGCGTCTTCTTCATTTTTCGAGCTTTCTCCACTTATTTTTCAGTGGGTATCACGTCTCGACTAGACAAAATTATTTTTTCTGAGTGAAAGTAAAAATATCACGGCTCACACAGGTGATGTGTTGACCCATGGTAATCAGCGTTGTCCTAATCACACTCGGTGAAGGCATCCGATGGAATGTGCGTACTGCGTGTAGCAGTGTCAACAAGAATTTTGTTATTTTGAGATAAATT
Organism: Sulfolobus acidocaldarius SUSAZ; assembly: GCA_000508305.1. Classification (NCBI taxonomy): domain Archaea; kingdom Thermoproteati; phylum Thermoproteota; class Thermoprotei; order Sulfolobales; family Sulfolobaceae; genus Sulfolobus; species Sulfolobus acidocaldarius. Next base: position 1,859,995 of record CP006977.1, on the reverse strand, counting down.
GAATTTCATCTAGAAAAGTATTTTTAGGGTGAGGGTGAGTTATTTATGAGGGTGATAACGTGAATAGGTTTGATTTCCTCACCCAAATTATCTCTTTTAAGGTTAAGCTAACATTTTACACACTAGACGAGATTTCATCAGCTACTTGTTGAGCTGGTTGGAGGACCTCTTTGCCTCACACTACCTTGCTTTACTATCTTCACATATTGGCTAAAGTTATGAGTTTAAGCTTGACGTTGTAAATGGACACTTACTTGTTGATGAGACTAGGGTTTTGAGGATTAATGGCGAGTATTTGGGTTGTTAGGCAGAGTCTGGGCTTTCTTCATTAGGGTGGTCATCACGTTTACGTAATATTGATGACGTTAACCTGGAGAATTGGAGGGATAAGGTCATGTACGCGATAGAGCGTACAACTCGTTCAACTTATTCGCTAAGCACTAGGTCGAGAAATTTGGTAAGATTAGTGGTAGTGTTTAGAAGCTTGAAACATAGGCTGGCGGGTTTTTCACTTCCCTTGGAACTCGGTAAGGAGCATAATGAGGTGGTTGAAAGTGTTCTTCCTAACAATTCTATTTACTCGAAATAAGCATTAGTCAGAATAAAATTATGGAGGTGGATGAAATTCTTGTCCACACTCTAGCAGATAATGAGAAATCTTAATACAGAGATAAAACTTTAAAATAATGCTTTTAGGGAGTTATACAATTGATGTAATGATCGCTTTTTGACTAAAATTCCTACAATTTGTTGCAATACCTTAAATACGGACAAGTCTCATCACATTTCTTAGGCATTCCCGGATCAGTTTCCATCGCTTCAAACCCCCTATCTCTAACTTCTAAGAATTCGTCCCTTAGAGAGTCTGAAATGTGAATTAGCTTACAGTTTGTTGATACACTCTTGTCAACTAGAACGTAACATAAATTTCCAAAATCGATCGGGATCTCAAACTGGCTCTCTATAGCTAGAGCATAGCCCGCTAATGAAAGTTCGTGAGCTTTTCTCTGCCTTCCAGTCTTCATCTCAGCTATTAGCGGAATTAGTGGAACAAAAGCGTCGACCCTAATGTTATTTTGTAATCCTATAAATGAACCATCTATTGTATATTCAACGTAAAAAGGAATTACTAGAGATGCTAAAGACTCTCTGGTTAAGAACTGCTTAGCCCTATATTTATCTATTTCAGCTGAGTAAATGTTAGTTATATGATCCCACAAAACCTTAGCCTTTTCAACGTCATGAACGTTCCTCATGATCCTATAAAATTCGTCAGTCATTAAAGTTCTAAGCCTACTTCCACTCATGTTTTCTCCTTCTTCATATATTAACCTCTTTATTGTCTGTATTCCTTCAGCGTAAACGTAATGAATGTCGTTAGCTCCTTCAGGAATCTCAGGCTTAATTCCCTTATGTTTCAAGTACACGTAGCGTCCCGTTTCGCAGAAGCCATTAGTTAGGTCGGAGACGTTTAAGAAATTAGTGGAGGAGTAATATATTGGCGGTTCATTCCAGTGCCATCCTCTCAATTCCTCTGAAACTGTCTTAGGGCTAAGTCTAACTCTTTTAGCCATCAACAATACATCAGTTAGTGTAAAGAACATATATAAAATAGAGAAAAAGGAGAATAAATATTTATTAGACAAATTAAATGCTTTAACTCCTTTTGGGAATAGGTAGGAGTGTGGACAACAATTTTGTTATTTGATATAAATTGAATTTTCTTTTTGTGGAAAAGTATTTTTAGGGTGAGGACGAGTTTATTTTATGAGGATGAGAACGTGAATAGGTTTGATTTACTCACCCAAATTATCTCTTCCCTTTTAAGGTAAATGTTAAGCCAAGATTTCACTCATAGGTAGAATAGTAATGAATAAAATTTACTAATTTCATGAATTTTTGCCTTATAGATATAACTAAAAATGTTTAACTTCATGAACCCTTTTTTGTGTCGTTTAATGAAAGATAAGCAACTACTTTGACCTCTAAAGTTAAACCTTTGTTGTAAAAGCCTTTTGCCTAATCCCCCAGAAAGTTGAGAAAAGGTAGACTATTTACCGTAGACTCCTTATTGAATATAAAAGACTTAGACTATATTATATTATGATTAGCGGGATTACAATAAAACATTACGTCTTCTGTCCTGCAATTATTCAAATAGAGAGTCTCGGCTTTGAAGAGAGAACAACTGAAGCCATGATCGAAGGAGATGAAGTAGATAAAGAGAAAATTATGAGTTTCCTCTACCCAACACTTAAGGCTAAGGAAATAATCAAAAAACCAGTGCTCAGATATAAGGATCTAGTTGGAGTACCAGATTATATCCTAAAGTTTTCTTATTACAACTCTCCGTTAGACCTCAAGAATAGTAAAAGAGTTTCTTTAGACCATAAGTTTCAACTAATATTTTACTCCTACATCATGGAAAAGCTTAACATGATAGTTAAAGAGGCCTACCTTTACTACATACCTTTAAAAAGAATAGTTAGAATACCGTACACTACCCAAGATAAGGACTACATAGAGAAAATGATAAATAAAATAAGAAGTATACAAAAGAATAAAAACGAAAAGATTAAAGTAATTCAGCCTGCCAAAAAGTGCAAAAACTGTGGATTTTTCAATTATTGCAAACCAGTTAAAGTAGGAAAGTTTTATGAGAGAGAAATCTAGTTTTGTGTTGAAAATTTTTTATTTTTTGTTTGGTGTGTTTTTAGGTGGTTTCGTGTTTATTTAAATGTCTTTAAAAGGTTATTTGTTTCTTCTTGTGAATTTCTTTTCTTATATTCCATCATTTTTTAATGATTTTTTAACGTGATATTACTATGATAGTACTTTAGTTTAAATTAATTATAAGGAGGGAGTTCTATTTTCATGTTGGTAATAAAAACGTGAAATTTCGAGTCTCAATGCGGAAGGTTTGAAAATCTCTTCACAAATTAAACGTTTAAAAACACTCCATAACTTTCAATTCAATTAAAGGACCATCCAACCAAAAAAGGGAAAGAAAATTACTAGGAAATAGGGTAGGATGAGAAAAGTAGGAAAAAAAGTAAAACTTATTAGCAGAGAAGGAGAAAATAAGGAAAGAGATTAATAAACACATCAGATGCATCCCAAAAGGGATTGAAAGAACATTTTTAAATCTTCCCATTCTAACTGCGCCTTCGCCAAGATGCATCCCAAAAGGGATTGAAAGTTAAACCCTGTCTCTAGGCTGCTTAAAACAGTGTGACCTAGATGCATCCCAAAAGGGATTGAAAGACAGATACTGCAAACGTAGAAAATGTTGCAATCGGCTATGATGCATCCCAAAAGGGATTGAAAGATATTTCTGCAATTATTATCCAACTCGTAATAAATTCTGATGCATCCCAAAAGGGATTGAAAGGTGCATATGGCTATTTAAATTATATAACCGCTACAATGATGATGCATCCCAAAAGGGATTGAAAGAGTATTTAGTAACCTGAGTGCTGATGAATTGAAAAAAGGGATGCATCCCAAAAGGGATTGAAAGTTCGTTATCTTCACAACTTTGATACCCCACTTCATAACCTGATGCATCCCAAAAGGGATTGAAAGCATATAAATGTTCTCATCAACGGCACTACGCATTATATAAGATGCATCCCAAAAGGGATTGAAAGTCCCACACGGCTAGTGCCTGTTGGGCGATTGCCGAAACTCTGATGCATCCCAAAAGGGATTGAAAGTCGACAACATCTGGCGGGGCTCCCATATCCTCTAGGATGCATCCCAAAAGGGATTGAAAGCTAATATCCTTATAGAGCAATATTTCTGACTGAAAATCAGATGCATCCCAAAAGGGATTGAAAGTTTATTTGCTGTTCGTTGTAAAACCCCTGCCTTATTTGTGGATGCATCCCAAAAGGGATTGAAAGCACCAAAGTATGCGGTAACAACCCCAGAAATCTATTTCTGGATGCATCCCAAAAGGGATTGAAAGAAAAGGAGAAAATACTATTATGTTAATTGCTACTACTAAATGATGCATCCCAAAAGGGATTGAAAGGTTATTATTGTTGTGCCATTTAACTATGGAGATCCTGACTTCATCTGATGCATCCCAAAAGGGATTGAAAGCGAGTTTATAGTGACGTTGCAAGATAGAACGCTTACTTCTGATGCATCCCAAAAGGGATTGAAAGTTTAAGTAGTTATTTACATTTACATCATTAGTTCTGTCTTTGATGCATCCCAAAAGGGATTGAAAGTTCATTTTTTTATCCCCATGATATACTTAGTCCCGGGATGCATCCCAAAAGGGATTGAAAGATATCATGACCCAAATGTCTGCATCCACAGCAACTATAAAGATGCATCCCAAAAGGGATTGAAAGGTTAAGCCTTAAAATATATTAAGCCTTAAGCGCCACGGATGCATCCCAAAAGGGATTGAAAGTTGGAGCCGGCGCAGAATGTTGAAGTTGCGAAAGAACTTGATGCATCCCAAAAGGGATTGAAAGGGCTTAGGGACGTCTGAAAAACTCCCCGTGCCCGTTGGGGATGCATCCCAAAAGGGATTGAAAGTCATTAATCACCCCCGCATAAAACAATTTCTCTACCATCGTGATGCATCCCAAAAGGGATTGAAAGTCTAAAACCCTCAATATCAACCTCCTTTGTCATAACTTTCAATCCGATGCATCCCAAAAGGGATTGAAAGTATCATTTTTACATACCATTCCATTGGGTTATTATGATGCATCCCAAAAGGGATTGAAAGGGTTGTTCCGCCAAGTGCTACGCATTGCGCTACATATGACGGATGCATCCCAAAAGGGATTGAAAGGTGAATACTAAATACTAAATATGACATGTAAAAATTGCAGATGCATCCCAAAAGGGATTGAAAGTATTACTATTGCTACAGTGGCTAATATTGGAAGGTATTGGATGCATCCCAAAAGGGATTGAAAGTATTACTATTGCTACAGTGGCTAATATTGGAAGGTATTGGATGCATCCCAAAAGGGATTGAAAGATATAATTGAGTGGAATATATTATAGTATTCATTTTAAATGATGCATCCCAAAAGGGATTGAAAGTGATATACTGTTAACTCACGTCTTATTTGTGCCTCAGTTTGATGCATCCCAAAAGGGATTGAAAGTTTCATCCAACTGTTTTACCTTCATGGTGATTGTAATATGATGCATCCCAAAAGGGATTGAAAGTTAGCATAACGCGGCTCTTCATATTGACTTAATATTTTTGATGCATCCCAAAAGGGATTGAAAGCATCAAGTAATGATAATGATGGTTTGTTTCCGGTCAATGATGCATCCCAAAAGGGATTGAAAGTTATCTCCTAAATCAGGAGGTTCAATCTTATTCAATGATGCATCCCAAAAGGGATTGAAAGCTTGAATTGACGCAATTATCTCAAAAAGCGCAGCTGGCTGATGCATCCCAAAAGGGATTGAAAGAAACAACATGAACCTTTGAGACAGCTTCATCGACATCCATTGATGCATCCCAAAAGGGATTGAAAGCGTACTTAATATAATCTCCACTTACCATCATTGTAACGTTGATGCATCCCAAAAGGGATTGAAAGATAATAATAAAAAGTTAAACGCTTAAAAGTTGAAATAAAATATAGATGCATCCCAAAAGGGATTGAAAGTTGATATCCTTGTAGTATAATACCTCTGAATCAAACGCAAAATCAAGATGCATCCCAAAAGGGATTGAAAGACGAAGTTATGGAGTGGACGGTGCAAAAGGTAAGGATATTGATGCATCCCAAAAGGGATTGAAAGTCGACAATCTCATGCATAATTACACCATGTTCCATCATGATGCATCCCAAAAGGGATTGAAAGGGTACCTTTTCAAGATTTGCCAGCCTTAACAATTTTTTAGATGCATCCCAAAAGGGATTGAAAGCTTCCGCCAACATCTTCCATGCAATTTCACGAATCTCCCACGATGCATCCCAAAAGGGATTGAAAGTGTGTATTAATAATTTATGATTCTCACTTCAATATTCGAGATGCATCCCAAAAGGGATTGAAAGTTAAACGCTTGGGCGAAATCTGGGTCTGACGGTAACGCTGGATGCATCCCAAAAGGGATTGAAAGAACCCTCTCTACTTTTACTCCTTATTTGGAAATCGTATATGATGCATCCCAAAAGGGATTGAAAGTCAACACGTACTCATCATACGCTGGCTGAATAACAAGATTATATACATTTGATGCATCCCAAAAGGGATTGAAAGGAAAAACCCCCAACACCCGCGGGGTTTGAATTTGGTTTTGATGCATCCCAAAAGGGATTGAAAGTACTTACGTATTTCAAAACCTCAAGGTATCGACCAAGATGCATCCCAAAAGGGATTGAAAGTACTTACGTATTTCAAAACCTCAAGGTATCGACCAAGATGCATCCCAAAAGGGATTGAAAGTTCCTCTCACTTAACGCGTATATTTTCGCCTTCATTTGTGGGATGCATCCCAAAAGGGATTGAAAGAGTGAAATTGTAATATACAATATATATCTCCCCTTATATGATGCATCCCAAAAGGGATTGAAAGCCTTATCTTCAGCATTGAGCGATTAACTGCAACTTGCTCGATGCATCCCAAAAGGGATTGAAAGGGGATCCTTACAACAATAGTGTCGCTTTAGCAGGTGCTGATGCATCCCAAAAGGGATTGAAAGCCAGTCTCTTCATCTGCTTTTCTGTAATGCCTCATTACATCGTGATGCATCCCAAAAGGGATTGAAAGGAGGTTACGCGCGCTAACCTACTGTTCTTAGCCTCTTTCTGGATGCATCCCAAAAGGGATTGAAAGAAGATACCATCACTAAACTCATATACTCTTGTTTTCCCCTGATGCATCCCAAAAGGGATTGAAAGAGAGATGATTAAGCATTTAGCACAGAGGGTGTGAGACCATGGATGCATCCCAAAAGGGATTGAAAGAATGTCACAGTGCCACACGTTGCATTATTCGCAATACGTGCATGATGCATCCCAAAAGGGATTGAAAGTTCTTTACCGGTCTTCTTTCTAGAAGACCCTTCTCTAGATGCATCCCAAAAGGGATTGAAAGATGATTTCGTTTTTCGTTTTGTTTCTCGCTCTTATTTCTTGATGCATCCCAAAAGGGATTGAAAGAGAAGAAGATATAATAGTATCTCGATATTTAGGTGAAAGGATTAGATGCATCCCAAAAGGGATTGAAAGATAACAAACCTTCCTCCTCGCATTGCCCTCTATAATAGTGATGCATCCCAAAAGGGATTGAAAGATATAAGTTGGTATTACGCAATGTTGTCTTCACATTATATTTGGATGCATCCCAAAAGGGATTGAAAGCACTCAAGTCTTCCATCAGCAGCTATTGTGGGGGTAGTTAAGATGCATCCCAAAAGGGATTGAAAGTTTTTATATATTCTTATTATCTTCACTATCCATGTCATTGGATGCATCCCAAAAGGGATTGAAAGATAAGACTTTCAATTCCATAGGCATCCACTACCATATCTGTCGATGCATCCCAAAAGGGATTGAAAGTGTATATAAGTTTCCCTAGTACCTCGTATACGAATACATGATGCATCCCAAAAGGGATTGAAAGCTACGCTATGGGTTGAGGGTGACTCAGAATGACACAATTAAGATGCATCCCAAAAGGGATTGAAAGCTTTTGCTATCTATACCAGTTGAAACTAACAGAAGTATGTTGGATGCATCCCAAAAGGGATTGAAAGCATTAAATAATTCACTCAGTGATTTAAAACTATAACGTGTGTGTTGATGCATCCCAAAAGGGATTGAAAGTTCATCTCACCCCACTCAGAAAAATGAATCTCTCTTACGATGCATCCCAAAAGGGATTGAAAGATGGTAAAGCCAACGTCAAACGGTAACCCATACGAAAAAATGATGCATCCCAAAAGGGATTGAAAGGACATCATTACCAAATGCAACCAAACCATTCCATACTTGTGATGCATCCCAAAAGGGATTGAAAGGTAGATATAACAGTTGTATTGATTTTACGGTACTTTTTGGATGCATCCCAAAAGGGATTGAAAGTGGCGAGAGCGAGTGTACCGTTATTATATGTTAGCCAGGATGCATCCCAAAAGGGATTGAAAGTTACCATTTCATTTACAATCTTCAGTATTCCTTCTTTAGATGCATCCCAAAAGGGATTGAAAGTGGAGTGTAAGCTGAGTGTGGTTTGTGTCTTCTTTTTTGGATGCATCCCAAAAGGGATTGAAAGATGCGTGGGTCGAGAGCGCTAGTAGTCTTTCCTCAGTTAACGTGATGCATCCCAAAAGGGATTGAAAGCAAAAGTGTTAAATGTAAGTGTCCAGACTACTTACTACTAGATGCATCCCAAAAGGGATTGAAAGGTAGATAATCCCCAAAGTTTAAGCCTCAATCACGTACTTAGATGCATCCCAAAAGGGATTGAAAGCAAACGTCTGCAGCAGAAGACGAGCTAACGAGTGTTGCTCGAGATGCATCCCAAAAGGGATTGAAAGGGGAAAAATATATCTATCCCGCGAAAACGCCTTACTTAAGATGCATCCCAAAAGGGATTGAAAGCGTACTATTTCCCTCGGTGCTTCGCAGTCTCGTTGAATTAAGATGCATCCCAAAAGGGATTGAAAGTAATATCCGGCACTCGCAAATTGTTCAATATACTTTAATTGGATGCATCCCAAAAGGGATTGAAAGGTATTGGCAAACTCGATTTCCGCTAAATCTTCTACTTTTGATGCATCCCAAAAGGGATTGAAAGAGGTACGGCGCCAATACAGATCAGTAACGGCATTTATGATGCATCCCAAAAGGGATTGAAAGTCATAAATGTGCAAGTTAACCCTCTTAGCCTCGATTAACCTTGATGCATCCCAAAAGGGATTGAAAGTATTTGTATATGCATTCAATACCTAATACGAATACGATTAGATGCATCCCAAAAGGGATTGAAAGTTTGTTTTTCTGCCAGTAACGCGATCGTGCTTACAATTTCGATGCATCCCAAAAGGGATTGAAAGGGTAACTGGCATAGACCAATTTATTGTTAGTGTACTCGTGATGCATCCCAAAAGGGATTGAAAGGTACTATTCACAATTGGATAAGCAGACGCTGGATGAGAAGTTGATGCATCCCAAAAGGGATTGAAAGTTGACATCTGTTAATGTGTCTATTAATTCGCTAAGTAATGATGCATCCCAAAAGGGATTGAAAGTGATCTAATATACTTCTGATTTCATCAATATTGATCTCTCTGATGCATCCCAAAAGGGATTGAAAGATAAAATTAAAACAAGGATTCGGAATTTATCTGCCATTAGATGCATCCCAAAAGGGATTGAAAGCAACTTTAATATGCCACGTCATTACCTCGTCTTTTCTTTTGTGATGCATCCCAAAAGGGATTGAAAGATTCATTTTGACCAATAAAAAGAACTTGCTTATTTTCTCGATGCATCCCAAAAGGGATTGAAAGCAGAGCTCTTTATTTAGTATAATAGGTTGAGATGTATTATTGATGCATCCCAAAAGGGATTGAAAGAGAAGCTGAAGACCAGTCGGCACTACCTCATTTGTGATGATGCATCCCAAAAGGGATTGAAAGTATTAGGCAGATCTTACGTTCATTATTATCGAGAGCTTGATGCATCCCAAAAGGGATTGAAAGTGCTATAGTAATATCATCATCTAAGATAATTTGCATATAGGATGCATCCCAAAAGGGATTGAAAGCTGTCAAATACTGTATGGCTCTTTCCTGAAGTTCTTGTCGATGCATCCCAAAAGGGATTGAAAGTTTGAGTATACCCTTACCATACCACGTTATTTAGAAATTATTTGATGCATCCCAAAAGGGATTGAAAGTTGGGTGGATATGCCCGTGCGCGGAACCAATATAAATGATGCATCCGATGCATCCCAAAAGGGATTGAAAGACACCCAATAAAGCATTTACTTTCGCGCGATATTGATTAAGATGCATCCCAAAAGGGATTGAAAGCTTTATTAATCCATTCTTCTGCGATTTTGTCAGTGTCCGGATGCATCCCAAAAGGGATTGAAAGATCTCTAGTTTGACTGTAATCGTCTTCCTTTCAGTATCAAGATGCATCCCAAAAGGGATTGAAAGCTAATATACTCTGACTCCATTATAATGTCAACAACTTCAGATGCATCCCAAAAGGGATTGAAAGTCTTCCCGCATAAAATGATCATAAAAATGTGCAATCACATGATGCATCCCAAAAGGGATTGAAAGAGAACAGAACTGGAAATAGGGTTCTTGGGACGCACACCCCACGATGCATCCCAAAAGGGATTGAAAGTATTTTACGCATTAATCTCCTTACTTTTACGACGTTAACGATGCATCCCAAAAGGGATTGAAAGGTTGTACACCTTTAACACATGTTTGCACATCAGCCCATGGATGCATCCCAAAAGGGATTGAAAGTAAAAGGTCATGTTAGAATATTACAAGATGATAAGGTGATATTTGATGCATCCCAAAAGGGATTGAAAGAGATTATAACTTCAACAACATATATAAAAGGCCACATAAAGATGCATCCCAAAAGGGATTGAAAGTTCCCTAATATATATATAATAAAAGGAATAGGGATAATTAAGATGCATCCCAAAAGGGATTGAAAGAAAAACGTCGTTTGCACATACTGTACATCGTAATGTAACTTGATAGGATGCATCCCAAAAGGGATTGAAAGTTAATAATAAACCTTTCATTATCAGTAACACTAACAATAGATGCATCCCAAAAGGGATTGAAAGCATCAATAGCCTACCTATCTTCTCTCTCTATTTACTGATGCATCCCAAAAGGGATTGAAAGGTACTACTCCAGTTTTCTGTTAGCCAGTTATTATCCAAGTGATGCATCCCAAAAGGGATTGAAAGAAGATATGCGAAGAATCATGATATTAATGACGTTAGACAGATGCATCCCAAAAGGGATTGAAAGGATTACTTAAGTAAGTACACTATGTATACTAGACAAATTAGATGCATCCCAAAAGGGATTGAAAGTGTATTTACTAACACACTGTAAATATATCCCCACTCATCAGATGCATCCCAAAAGGGATTGAAAGTAATACCCGTAACTCTCACATTCAGCCTTACCATCAAGATGCATCCCAAAAGGGATTGAAAGGATGTAGTTGTGATATTAGCTCTGAATAGAAGTCTTCCAGATGCATCCCAAAAGGGATTGAAAGTTTTTCTTTCCACTTTCGTTTTCGTTTTCACTCATATATTGATGCATCCCAAAAGGGATTGAAAGTGCTTCTATCATTATTTTATCCCTTGGTAGCAGTATTGGGATGCATCCCAAAAGGGATTGAAAGGTGTGTACTTTCTGTACCAACTTTAGCACTTTTACCGGGATGCATCCCAAAAGGGATTGAAAGATATGGAACAAACTGGTATTTCCGTAAGCGGTTATCAGCGATGCATCCCAAAAGGGATTGAAAGTATCCCGATTGTAATGGTGCGGAAATTGTAAATTGTCCATTGATGCATCCCAAAAGGGATTGAAAGTATCATAGAGTGGTGATAAAAAAAATGAGTAAAGCCCGATGCATCCCAAAAGGGATTGAAAGGCGGCTACTGTGGGGATACCAATTACCCCCCAAACCGCATGATGCATCCCAAAAGGGATTGAAAGTTTACCGTTATTGTATTTCCCCATATGGAAGACCATAACCGATGCATCCCAAAAGGGATTGAAAGAATCAAATATTATTTAATATTATAGCATACCCGGCGCCTGATGCATCCCAAAAGGGATTGAAAGAACACTAACATATCATACTTATCGTTTGGGTGTCTGGGAGATGCATCCCAAAAGGGATTGAAAGTCGTACTTGTACCACCGGATACAGTGGCTGTTATCGTTGGGATGCATCCCAAAAGGGATTGAAAGTATAATGCATCGATTGCACTTTCGGGTAACTTTATCTTTGATGCATCCCAAAAGGGATTGAAAGTATGTATTAGTATATGCTGTGTTGGGTAACCACAGTTCGGATGCATCCCAAAAGGGATTGAAAGTTGTTTTAAGCTAAACAATATGTTTATTGTATACGTATTGATGCATCCCAAAAGGGATTGAAAGATGATAACATTTAAGCCGGAGCAGTGAAGGCTGTTTTCGGATGCATCCCAAAAGGGATTGAAAGAGTCCATACGCAATTTTCTAACCCTGTTGATAACGCTGAGGATGCATCCCAAAAGGGATTGAAAGAATAAAACCCCACAGAGTGGGTTAACACAGGCGCTAGAGATGCATCCCAAAAGGGATTGAAAGTTAATTTTCTCAAAGACATGATCTCCATATCTTCTTCTTGATGCATCCCAAAAGGGATTGAAAGCTAACATTGGCAGTCCCATAGATTCTCAAATATTTAATGATGCATCCCAAAAGGGATTGAAAGCTTATTATGTTATTGTTGTTAATATATTTTGCGTTAAAAGATGCATCCCAAAAGGGATTGAAAGTTAAATGAATTGAAAGTAATAATATCAGATTATGAAGATCGATGCATCCCAAAAGGGATTGAAAGATTAATTGATTCGCATTCACATTAGTAAATATTATATATCTTGATGCATCCCAAAAGGGATTGAAAGTTACTAATGATGTTATCAACCCCTCCCTTTAAAAGTTCTTGGATGCATCCCAAAAGGGATTGAAAGGGGAAGACTGGGATTATGAGCATAACGCTAGCCGTAAGAAAAGATGCATCCCAAAAGGGATTGAAAGTTAACATATGACTCAACATTTCTGAATAAATCTATTATAAGATGCATCCCAAAAGGGATTGAAAGAAACTCGTAGTGGGGCTGATTCTTCTGTTGCTGTCTAGGATGCATCCCAAAAGGGATTGAAAGCGGTAGTATTCGCCTAAAGGAACTATCAAATATCTAGATGCATCCCAAAAGGGATTGAAAGTTGAAATACCATACCCCTTTGCTGACCCACCTCCTATTTTGATGCATCCCAAAAGGGATTGAAAGTCTTGGACATTAACTGAAAACTTATCGTACCTCATTTCTGGATGCATCCCAAAAGGGATTGAAAGGTGGCTAGGTCTGTGAGCTTAGGTCTTGTCGTGTAAGATGCATCCCAAAAGGGATTGAAAGTTTATCCTCATCTAACCCCTCACCATTACATACCACAAGATGCATCCCAAAAGGGATTGAAAGATCCATGAGAAAATTGATCAAAAAAAGTTAAAATTTTTAGATGCATCCCAAAAGGGATTGAAAGTATCAATATGTAAATACCCGGCAATACCTTATATTCCAAGATGCATCCCAAAAGGGATTGAAAGCTAGATTTATGATATAGTCCTTTAGGAATATCAACCAGTCATCTAGATGCATCCCAAAAGGGATTGAAAGATAAAAAGTTAAACGCTTAACAATTAAGCTATAAAACCTGATGCATCCCAAAAGGGATTGAAAGTTACTTAAAACCGTCACGAATATCCTAGCCAATCCTAAAGGATGCATCCCAAAAGGGATTGAAAGACCATTTCAGGCTCCGTGAATTTGGCGTCGCTCGTTGATGCATCCCAAAAGGGATTGAAAGTAGACTCCGCTTTTTAGCCCTTTTTGTAAATCTTTTATGATGCATCCCAAAAGGGATTGAAAGCCCCTTACCACAGCATCTGATACTAGTTCACGTAATGCTCGATGCATCCCAAAAGGGATTGAAAGTTAATCCATAGAGCATCATTAAAGAACAACCAGAATCCGATGCATCCCAAAAGGGATTGAAAGAATTGTTGTAATGCGTTTAGCCATGCCTCAGGTATTATTTTGATGCATCCCAAAAGGGATTGAAAGTAGTATCCAGAACGCGCAAATTCTTCAACGTAGCGTAGATGCATCCCAAAAGGGATTGAAAGCTCTAGTTTGCCCAGAGCTAGCCCTTAACACTTTCAGAGATGCATCCCAAAAGGGATGGAAAGTGTCTTAGATGTATCTTAGAAAGATTAATAGTCGTGTTTTCCCTTCCTCACGGCTCGATATGCTTATTTTTTAAATCTTTTTTCCGTAATACCAGTATTACTTACACCTTAAAATTATCGAAAATTTTACGCATTACGCTTATTAGTAGTGTTTCTAATTTCTAAATATGGATGATGGTAAGAAGATAGCTTTTGTTAAAGATTACGGTGCTTTCTTAAGGGTAAAGAAGGGGATGATAGTATGTGAACTTAAGGATAAAGAATTGTGGCAAGTTTCTCCTGCAGAACTTTCCTCAATTGTGATTTTGTCCACCTCCGTGATTTCCTCAGAAGTAATTAAACTTGCATTTCATTACGGGATCGATCTAGTCTTCTTTGAGAAATACGAGCCGATAGCTAAACTTATCCCAGCAAGATATGGGGGTTCAATGAAGCTTTGGATTAAACAAATAATTGCTCATAAGAAAAAGAGGTACATTTACGCTAGGGAGTTTATCTATGCTAAGTTGCACAACCAATATATGACGCTGAGATATTACGAGAGGAAGTATGGTTACGATTTGTCTTCTAGAAATTTAGACGAGCTAGGTAGGCAAGTTTTAGTGCTAACTGACATAAAGGAAATAATGAATAAGGAGGCTGAGGGGGCAAAAGTCTACTGGAGGGGTGTTGGAAAGCTTCTACCCAGATCATTGGGCTTTAAGGGTAGGAAGAAGAGGGTTAAGAATGAAGATCCCTTTAATGTAGCGTTAAATATAGGATATTCAATGCTTAGGAAGAGCGTTTATTCTGCATTAGTTTCAGTTGGTTTGAATCCTTACATAGGTTTTCTTCACAGTGTGAGGAGTGGTAGGATTTCTCTAGTGTTCGATTTAATGGAGGAATTTAGGTCTCCCTTTGTGGATAGAAGAATGATAAGTTTGGCTAGAGATAGTGAGGAGAAGATTAAGGATTTGAAAGAGATTTATTCAATTAAGTTTAAGGAGGATCTGATATATACGCAAGCTAGGAGGTTAGCTAATTCTCTTTTGAAGGATGAGGAGTATAGACCATTTTTGAGTAAGTGATAAAGAACAAACCTTTTGGGGAGGGGGTTGGAGTATGCTATACTTAATATTTTACGATATAACTGACGATCAGTTGAGGAGTAAGGTTGCGGATTTTTTGAAAAAGAAGGGGCTAACCAGGGTTCAGTTTAGTGTTTTCTTTGGTGAGGTAAATTCATCAAGGCTTAAGGACGTGGTAGCTGGATTGAGGATGTACTCTAAGAAGAGAAAAAGTGGGGAGAGGTTTAATGTATTAATTGTCCCTATCACGGAAAATCAGTTTAATCAAAGGATTGCGATAGGAGAGATAGTGAGTGAGGGATCTAGTATTTTGTGGTAAGACTGTGGTTATAATGAAGAGTGTTAATGTGAGATCTCTTTTCTGTGAATTAGCTATATACCATATGTGCTCAATCAGTGTTGGTGCCGTCATGTATAAATTATGGTTGTAATCCTATTTCAAAAGTGTATAATGCCAATGTGCACTTAGTGTGATAACAATTTTATTATTTTGATATAAATTGAATATCCAGAAAAATGTTTGAGTAACTTTATTAGTGAGAGAAGCTTAAGCATGGACTTACCATGGAACTCGACAACTAGATGGTTGAGAATATTCTTCATAAAACACAATTTACTCGAAATCTATTGGCATGAGTTGGTGATAGACTTTTCTGACCCTCTTTTTCCTTACTTTCTCGAAATCTGTTAGCATGAGTTGGAGTAAAATTTTATATAGGCTTATGAAATTGTTATTCAAACGTGAATTAGTCAGAATAATTGAGGCTTATGAAATTGTTGTCCACACATAGTTTTTTACTTAGTATGCTTGTCGCAAGTAAAAGCTTATTTAATATGATTTTGTAAAATGTAAATTGTGAATAAAAACGAGTTATGGAATAGAAGAATATTACCAATTATAGAAATTTTTGCATCACCATACTCAGTTATTAGAAAAATATATTTACAATTATTAATGCTAAGTATCATAGTATATATTATAGCCTTAATATTTGTTTATTATCAACATTTAGATTGGATTTCTGCAATTTATGCAGCCGTTAACGTTATAACGACCGTTGGACTTTACGCACCAGATATTTACTCCATGCCATCTCAAGAAAAGCTATTCTTAACTTTAACCATTGTTTTCAGTGTAGGACTATTTGCGAGTATGGCACAAACTTTAATTTTAACAATTGTGAATAGAAATACTTGGATTGATGCTAGGGCTAGATGGAGAGGTAAACATATGAGAGGTCATGTTGTAGTATTAGGTAATTCTAGAAGTGTATTGTCAGCTGTGAAAAAACTCGAGGAATTGGACAAGGATTATATTGTAGTCACAAATAATCAAGAAATTTATAAATTGTTAAAGGGAGATAAGGTAATCTTGGGAGATCCTAAAAATGAGGATAATTTAATAAGTGCTGGAATTGGTAACGCTGAGTCAGCTATAATAGCAATGGATGATGATTCGGAAACCCTTTTACTAACTTTAAAGGTACAGAAGATAAATCCACCATTAACAATAGTTACCGTCGTTAAGGACCCGTCAATGATGGATATTATGAGGACAGCTGGAGCTGATATCATCATACCGTTTGAGGAAGTTTTAGGGAGAATGATGGCTTCAGCGTCAGTATCAAAACAGTTTGCTGGTATGATTTATCCTACAAATAGTAGGGAGTTCGCAATAGGAGTTTTTGAGGTTAGAAGAGCTATAAAACTTAAAGATTTACCTAATGGTGTTATACCAATAGCGATATTAAGAGATGGTAAACTAGATCCCTATTTTGAAAAAGATACTCAAGTTAAAGAAGGGGAAGTTCTGTTCGTTTTAGGTGATCCATCTAAATTTAAGGAAGTTAACAAGTTAGTTCAATGATACGTAAATAACAAAAATACTCAGAATCAATCGATAAATCGAAATAAACTCCTTATATAAAGATATGAAATATAGAGCTGATTTAATCCGTTAATTTACAACATTATTTTATATAACCCACAATTTCTACATTTTTAATTATATTGAACCTTTTAAACTAACATTCGGCAAATACGCGTAAAGAATGTTTCCAGACGATAACTGACCTACTAAGGTCTAAGGTGTTACTCCCACGGAGTCACTCCATTGGTTGTGACGAGAAAAGAAAGAGGTTTTTTACGCGTCGACAATCTTCTTCACGCCTAATCTCATAATGTTTAACGCTTCGTTAACGTCGCTATGAAGCTTATGACCTAAAGGACAATTAATGACTCCTCTAGGCCTTTCTATCATATCTTCGGAAGAAGAATATGGGTTCAAAAGAGAAACCGAAATACATGTGAAAGAGTTTGTATCAATGCCATATTTGAATAAATCTGAATTAACTAAAAATCCTCAGAAAATTGTACTAAACTTAACTCAATACAAAAAGGAAGAAATCGCCAAGCAAATAGGACAAATTATATACAAAATAGTGGAAGAAATTACTACTTTTCTAAACGTCTGTTATATGGGTCGTTATCCTATAGAAATCCTCTATAGTAACACTCCAGTTCCTCGTGTTATAGGCTATTTCGAATGTGACGAAGTACTAAGATTAGCATACAAGTTAGTAAAGAGCTGTTCCAGTAATAGGAAATGATACTGTTATTGTAATTTACGATGAGCCTTCTTCTAACATGAGGAAAAATTTTCCGCTTATTTTGGAGGTAGCCTATATAAATATCTTGAAGAAACATAAGGAAAAATTTGCGAGAAGCACACATATCGCTTTATAATAGTGGAAAGGTGAACGACAATGATATATTTCAATCTAAAACCTAAATTTATGATAGAACATTTCATGAAAGAGATCTGCTTTGGCGAATCAAAAAATTTAGGGGTTTACAATTAGATATAGTTGCTTATGCTATGAGAAGAAAATATGTAACTGAGAGTGAAATGAGCCTAGTGGACAAATATATAGTAACTGACGAGTTGTATAAACTCATTTATAACAACCATGTGAAAATTAAAGACAAGATTACAAATAAAGACACGAAAGTTAGCCAGATTTCTCTCTACATTCGTTTTGTGTTAACTAATGCGCATTTTTCTAGTTGTAGAAATTATCGTTATAGAAGGATGTTAAGATAGGGGAATTGCCAGTGTAAAGTGCTTGAAAGTGTTAACCTCATCTCACTTCGCTTAACTCTTTTTATTCAAAGGGTGTTTAGTTAATGTTTAGGTGAATTTCGCCTCGGAGTAATCAACTTAGAATTAGAGATATTAAAGAGGGGCTTAAGACTTTTACTTTACCCTGTCCCCTTAAATAAGTTTATTAGCTTGTTGTGAGAATTTTATGAGTGTGAGTGTTACTAGGCAGTTGTTAGATGAGATAAGCAAAGACGAGAAGCTTTATGATGAGTTAGTTAAGAAGATAGCTGTTGGTATTGCCAAGGATGACGAGGTTAGGGTTTTAGTGTTGAATAGTATAATAAAGGACGTTGCTACTAAGAACGACATTAGAGAGCTGGAGAATGCAATAAAGAGGGATAAAGAGGAGTTGAAAAATGAGATAGAAGGACTAAGAAATGCTATAAAAAACGATATGAATGAGCTGAGAAACTTAACGAAAAGTGATATGGAGAATTTGAGGAATGAGACTAGAAAAGAGATAGAAGGACTAAGAAATGATATGAGAAAGGAAATAGAAGATCTGAGAAGCGAGGTGAGGAAAGAGATAGAAGGACTAAGAAATGATATGAGAAAAGAGATTGAGAATCTCAGGAATGAGAATAAAAAGGAAAATGAGAATCTCAGGAATGAGAATAAAAAGGAAATTGAGAACCTAAAAGTGTATTTTGATGCTAGGTTCGATGCCGTTGATAAGAGGATAGACGATTTGAGGAATGATATGAGGATGTACTTCTTTGGCTTCTTAGGAGGGATAGTGGCAACGTTAATAGCGATAATTTTGACTAAAGTGTTTTGAGTCAAGGCTTGACCTCTTCCCCTAAAGATAGCTTTACCAGTTAATTTTTATCAGGGAACTGATGGTGGGACTGACGTGAATATAGCCATAGACTATTACTAGGGATGTTAACAAGACGTGGTACGATTTAATTAAGGCATTTAGGGACTTAAAGGGTGAGGATCTGATCGTGAATACCTCATTTAACTTCACTGGGAACTACTTGTTAAGACTCCACAAGACGCAATAAGAAGTTTTGCACTAGGCGGATTTGACGCAATGTACATGCAGGGATGGCTAATTTACAAAAGATAAACCAAAATAACTTTCTATCGCGTCGTTTTCTCCTTCACTCTATTTATTAGGAAACATTATAAACCATTGTGTGAGGACAATAATTTTGTTATTTTGATATAAATTGAAATTTCTTTTTTGTGGAAAAGTATGTTTAGGACAAGTTCGTTAGTAAGAGGACATTAGCATTCAGAAGCTTAAGACTAGCAAGCTTGGAACTCAATAACAAGTTAAAAAAATATTCTTCCATATTACAGTTTACTCGAAATTGAATTTTATGGAGGTGAATGAAATTCTTGTTCACACTCAAATCTATAGGTGTTAGTTTGAATAAAATTATGGAGGTGAATGAAATTGTTGTTCACACACATAAGCTGAGTTATACTGATTTTTATACCCATATAACTGCACTCACGTTACATGAATTATTCCCATCAGACTGTAATACAATCTTTATTAATCTCTCAATCACCAATAATATCATGAGCTCTCAATCTTTATGTATCGTATACATTGCAGGTGATGTTAGTAGCTATAGGGTTGTTGACTACATTTTTAATGGAAATACATATACCAGCTTCTTTTCAGTACACGCACTATGGCTTGCCTTAAACCCAAAGAAAGTTATAGCGCTAGTTCCGGATAGTCTAATGAGGTTCGAATGTGACGATAAAGAAGTTAGTACTACTCAGGCTATTGAGGACACATACAAAAAATTGTTAAGCAATAAAGCCACCAATGTATCGTCACTAAATTCTAGATTTCAAATTTCTAGCTTTAACCAGCTACTGAATTATATAAAAGTAGAATACATACCTAACGTAGGTATTGGACGGACTTCAGTTGTCAATTGTCAAGGTCAAATTATCAAACAAGTTGACTATAGAGAATCAAGAGATCCAACTTTTATCTATAACGTAGTTTACGCAATATTGAACAAATACCATTCAGAGGAAGGATGTGAGAAGTTTATCGTAGATTTAACTCATGGCACAAACGTTTTAGTATCTACCCTTCTAGCTGCTGCTGCACATTTCGACGACTCAGATTTTTACGCAGCGCCTATAATGGGACTTCCTACGAATACTCAAAATATTCAAGTTGAAATAGTTGAACTAACAAATTTGGTAAAAGCATTAAAAGATTCGCTTAAGATAAGATTATCAATAGATAAGCTTGATGAAAGATATTCAGTCGACTATACTAAAAACTTAGGGAGTTTAAATCCAAATAATTTTAATCAGAAGCATAAAAATCTTATCGAAAAAATAAAAAGTACTAATATAAACAAGGTCAATAATCTTCTATGGTATTTGAGAAACGGCTACGTACCTAAAGCGTTAGAATCCACGGATGAGCTTAGCAATTACATAGAAAATCTTCAGAAAGACGTTAAAGATCTCACTCAGATTTACCTGAACTGGAACAATCCAGACAACGCTAGTTTTCAGAATGTGAGGTATATACTCCTTCCCAACTTCTACTCTACTCTTAAAGTTAGAGAGCTAATAGATTCAATTAAAGGCAAAAACGATATAGAAAGCATGAAAAATATATTGGACAAATATAAAGAGGTCGAGTATTATGATAAAGCCCTATCCTTAGCTAGAGAGTTGCCCGTAGTAGAATGCTTGGATAAAAAAGGAGGAGGAACTATTGATGATGATGATAAGAACTATAAGAAATGTCAAAAATCTGTTGATAATTACATAAAAGAACGTCACAATAGGATAATGACGTTCAGAAACTATCTAATGCACAGCGGGCTTTCCACGGACCTAAAGATTAAAGTTAAGGATGGAAAACTTGGGCCAAACACCGCTGGAAATAATTTTCCTGATAAAAACCGTATTAGTAATTACGTTAGAAATGAACTTAAAAAAGATGTAGAAGATGTGATAAATAATTGTTGCGCGAAAAATTCAATTTATATCAAAATAACAAAATTCTTGTCTGCACTCAAGAAGTCAGCTTCTTAATCCTTACGATAAAATACCACTCTTTTAAGTATTCATTTTTCTTGCTTTCATATTTCTATTTGTGCCTAGATTTATTTCAACAGTCTTTTGCCTAGCAGTTACTTGCCTATTGCAGATCGCTTTTCTGATATTCCTCTTTAATTTAGAAATTCTCTTTTTAATACTCCTTTCGTGGTCCTCCTCTATCCCCTTAAATACCTCAGAATAACGTCCATTAACCAGCTTACGACGTATTCCAAATCGTTCTTAGCCTCCCATGTTTTTATGCCTTGAAAGCTCAAATCCATGCTCATAAGCAACTTCAGAGCGTAATTTGTTAGCTCGTGAACGTCAATACCAATCTTCAAAGAGAGCGCGTCGATGCTGAACGTCCCTTTCTTAATAACTTTCTCTCTTCGTCTGCAGTTCACCTAACTTTTCTTCTTTCCAGCGCGAATGCGTGTGTGGACAAGAATTTCATTCTACAATTTTATTCTGACAAACGCTCATGGTTTCGAGTAATTTATGTTATATAAAATGATTTTCAATAATCTAGTTGTTGAGTTCCATGGGAAGTCCATACTAGTCTATGTTTTAAGCTTCTGAACAATTCTACTCTCTTACAAAAAGAGAGCCTCTTTTTTCCTCATAGCGATCTTGCCTAGGATTAACTTCCTCTTTCCAATAACCTGGTGGTAAGACGTGATTGGTGACGGTAATTTTTCCCTTGCTTTAGTGTGTGTGGACAACAATTTGGTTGCTTTGATATAAATTGAATTTTCTTTACTGCAAATGTATTTTTTAGGTTAGGGGCAAAGTTTTTTCATGGAACTCAACAAGAAACACAATAACAAGATGAAAGTCTTCTTCATAATATACAACATAATTTACTCGAAATCTATAAGTATAAGCCAGAATAAAATTGAATTTTATGGAGGCTAATGAAATTGTTGTCCACACAGGCTTTAGTAACGAGAAGAATGATGACCAAGTCTCATTGTTCTTCTCCAGTACAGCTTGCGCACTAACTCCTAGAATCTTCTTGTACTTTTCATAATACTTATCCCACGTGCCTCTTAGATCTACTTTCTTTTCTTGAAAGAATTGCTGTCTTCTCTCGTAATTTGTCTCATTCCACAGCTTTGAAGAATCTTCTGCTAACTTCCTCAATTTCCTCTGTTGGTATCCATTAGGAAATAGCCTTATAACGATGGTTTTGACGCTCTGGCGGGGTTAATCGGCTCTCGCTCCTCATCCTTAGTTCACCAGAAGGACATGAAAGTTGTTTTTCATGTAAAAATATTACCACGCCTTAAAAGGCGAGGTTTGTAGTTCTTTTATCAAACTTTTTCAGGCAAACTAATGCGTATACATAGTCTTTGTATACCTCATATTTCCAGTCGTTTACTATTTAAATATATATTGCTTCTTATATATGATGAACAGAATTAATCTAGCTGGCTATCTAGTTTTAATAGGCGTAAGTGAATTCCTCTTACTAATGTTATTATCAGAGTTCCTTTATCCAAATTATTCTGTAAAATATAACTACATAAGCGATTTAGGAGTAGGCAGTACGGCAATAATTTTCAATTCATCAATAATTTTCATGGGCATCTTAATAATTATTTCTGCTATACTAATAAGAAAGGAGTATCATTCAGTATCTTACATAATACTATTAACCGGATTAGGCTCCGCGCTAGTTGGAATATTCCCTGAGTATACTGGTTTCATTCACTCGATTTCAGCACTCATAGCATTTCTGTTTGGAGGGATTGGTGCGATTCTTACTTCGTTGAAGAGAAATTACTTTTGGGCAGTATTAGGAATTATAACTCTATTCAGCATTGTCCTTTACGTCTTAAAAACTTATGGACCATTAGGACCAGGTGGAATGGAGAGGTTAATTGTTTACCCAGAACTGATCTGGGGAATAAGCTTTGGAACTTACCTAATAGCTTCTAAGTAATCTTCCTATTAGCTTTTCTGCTGGGCAATGTTTTTCCTCATTTCTTACTATCCATGATGCCTCTTCTAGATGATAAGGAAAAGACAAACCTCGCTTTTTAAGGCGGGGTAAAAGTTTTTAATCAATAAAAACAATTTCCTTTTATGACGCTTCCCTCCGGTCAACTAAAGATGAGGAGCGGGAGCCGATTATTACTCCCGCAATACCAGAGGCAAGCGTCAGAACAGTCGTTATGAGGCTCTTCCCTAATGGGCATCAACAAAGAAAATTGAGAAAGTTGGCAGACCTATCTGCTAGGCTGTGGAATGAGGTAAACTACGAGAGAAGACAGCAATTCTTTCAACAAAAGAAAGTGGACTTCAAGGGCACTTGGGATAAGTATTATAAAAAGTACAAGGATGAGTTAAAAGTTAATGCTCAAGCAGTTTTACAGAAGAACAATGAGACTTGGTTATCGTTCTTCTCGTTACTAAAACAAAAACCACCATTTATTAACCACGTTACACCGCCAGGCTACTGGAAAGAGGAAGGAAAGAGGAAACTGATCCTAGTCATTAGGCAAGATCGTTATGAGGTTGATGAGGAAAAACACACTCTCTTTTTGAAGGATTGGAAGATGGAGATACCCTTTGAAGGTAGGTTAAGGTGGTTTGGTGTACAAGGTAGGCTGGAAATTCACGTTGAGGGCAACAAGTTTTATGCTCACATTCCCGTTGACGTTGGTAGGATTAATGCAAAGAAGAGTGGTAAGTCAATGAAGGACTCTCTTATCATTCACGGTTTGAGGAGTAAGATTCAAGTTGAGAAGCCTAAGGGTGAGAAGGTTGCATCAGTTGACCTTGGTATTAACATGTTGGCTACTGTTGTTGTTGATGATGGTACTATTCTATTTTATCGGGGTTCTGTAGTGAAGAGTGATTATTTCTATTTTCAGAAGAAGATTGCTGAGCTTGATAAGTTGAAGAGTGAGGCTGAGAAGGTTAATGAATTAAACGCTAGGGAAAAAGTGTTGAGGGAAAAGCTTTTCTTTAAGCTTCACCGTAGGCTTGTTCATTACTACAGAACTTTAGCCTCTCATTTGGCTAAGTATTAGTGGGATCTTGGTGTTTCGATAGTGTATTTGGGTTATCCCTATTTTATTTCTCAAGATAGGGGTAACAAGTTTACTGTGAACATTTGGTCTTATCGTAAGTTAACGCTATAGTGAATAAGCTTTACGAGTATGGTATAAAGACGTTTCTAGTTGTTGAGTATAATACTTCGCGTTTCTGTGCTTTCCATGGTGTTAAAGTTGATAGAAGGCCTAGGGGAGTCATTAATTGTCCTTTTGGTCATAAGTTACATAGTGATGTTAATGGAGGGTTAAATATTATGAAATTGGGAGTGAAGAAGATTATTAACGCGTTGAGTAAGCCTCTTTCTTTTCTTGTAAAATCTAGTGGAGTATCTCCCATAAAGGGGAGTAACGCCTTAGACCTAAGCAGAATCCTCGCAGGGCTGGGAGGGGGTCAGTTATTTAAGTGTCTGCAAATTAGTATACTATGTATTATCTTCTAGAAATACATTATGGCAAGTTAATCTATATATTTCTAGATTTTTAATATTAAAGATATTTAATTTCAAATCATATTAGAAAGGTTTTATAGTGAAAGGTTTTATAGTGACTCCCAGTATTTTATTTTATGTATTTCCCTTCTAAGCAAAAAAAGATTGTGGCCATCTTGAATCTTATAATTTCAATTTCAGCTTTAGTTGCAATAACCGTAATTACAAATACTGAATATATCCTTCCACCACTTTTAGCTACTGCTGCTACAAAATATCCTGATCCTGATTGGAGAATGCATAGAAGTATAGTAATATTATTTTCATATGTATTATGTGGGATAATAGGCGTAGTTTTCTCTCTGTTTAACCTTTATGGTATAGTTATGGCTACTATAGCATCTTTTATAGCATTTATTATAAGTGTTAGCATAAATGTTGAACATCCTCCAGCGATTTTAGCATCTTTTTTGGGAGTATTAGAAAAAGTTAATCCTCTATATATTATACATCCTATAATTACTGGCGTAATAGTAATAGAAGGGTTAAATTATCTTCTTACTAAATATGTTGAACCAAAGATAAAATAAATCTCTTGATACGCATCTTCCAATATTCTATTTGCCAAATCTTCTGGCACCTTGACCTTTACTTTGTAATTCTCATGTATTACGTTTACGAGTATGGACAAGAATTTCATTCACCTCCATAAAATTCAATTTTATTCAAACTAACACCTATAGATTTCGAATAAATTGAGTTGTAAATTAGGAAGAATATTTTCAACCACCTCATTATCGTGCTCCTTGTTGAGTTCCATGAGAAATGGAAGTCCATGCTTGCTATGCTTTAAGCTTCTGAAAATCTACCAAGTTCCTCTTGCCAAACGTTTCAACCTCATGCTTTATATTAAACCAGTTGAACGCCTTGTATGCTGATGCCTTGTCGTGTACAAAGATAACCTTATCCCTCCAATTCTCCAGGTTAACATCATTTAATATAACATATAATTATTATTGTGATAGTTATCTTACTTTTGATAAGGCGTAGATAATATCCTGAATTTTTGAGTCAAATGAAATTATTTTACTAAATTCTGAAACTTTATGACAAAACTTTAAAAACTAGTTTAGCTATATCTTTAAATAGCCATGAACAGGAGAGACGCTATTAAGATTTTAGGTGCTGGTGCAATAGCAGGCGCATTAGCTACGAGAATCCCGTTAAGTATATCACAAACACCGCCTCAAATAAACTACTCCAACTTGGTTCCCAAGGAGTTCGGCTGGGCTCCAGTAAACAACATACATATTTACTATGAGATATATGGTAGTGGGGAGCCACTTATAATGATCATGGGCTATCTGGGAAACTTAGAGAGTTGGGGACCTATAATTGTAAATGGTCTAGCATCGCAGTATGAGGTCATAATTTTCGATAATAGGGGTACAGGAAGAAGTGGTACAGTGGGTCAAGATCCTCTTCATGATGCACTAACTTATACTATTCCGTTATACGCCAGTGATACCATAGGTCTGCTGAACTATCTAGGTTACTCCAACCTAAATGTTCTAGGCTGGTCAATGGGTGGTTTCGTAGCCCAACAAATTGCCATTGACTACCCCATTTATGTGAACAAACTGGTATTACTATGTACTGCACCTAATATTTACTTATATCCTCCGAAAGTCTCCCCTCAGTCTATTATAACTGGATTTACGGCCTCTGACCCAACTGTTACGGTCGAGACTATAATTCCTTATTTAGTGCCAAGTGATTGGCTACAGGCTCACCCAGACGTAGCGAAGTATGTCTTATTTACACTGGAGAAATACCCGATAAGTTATGCAAGCGTTCTAAAGCAGACTTATGCGTTAGCTACGTTTAACTCTGTGGGACAACTTCAAAACATTACAGCACCAACACTTGTTATCGGTGGCGACAGTGATCTTTTACTGCCTCCTCAAAATAGTCAGTATTTAGCTGAGAACATACCAAATGCGCAGTTATACATCTTTAGCCCTGATGCAGGTCACGGACTAATGTACCAGTATCCTACTCAATTTATTAACTTAGTGACGTCCTTCCTGGGATAAGAGGAGATGTTTGGAAAAAAGTCAAAAAAAAGTTAAATGTATACGTTTTTTATCTCAAAAACAAGGTTATTCTTCTACACCTATATCTCTCAAATGTAGTCTCCTTACCTGTTCTGGTTTCATTTTCACTGCTCTCTCTATAACAGCATATCTCTGCTGGAACATCCTGGTGGCAAAGCTCATCACATCTTGGAAACCTTCTTCACTTTCCACGAAGTATTTGTAGAGAGGTCCCTTATCTTCTTCCGTCCAGTTATACGATAACTGGATTTTTCTATTAGCTTCAATTAATGGAAATCCTATCTCTTGGGTTAACTGCCCGAAATACCTATTGAACTCATTTAACACACTATCACCGTGCATTGCTATCATCAGTGCAGCTACATATGCACCAAATGAAATATGTCTAGCTTCATCCCTCGTGATTAACTTGACCATCTTATACAGTCCAGGTAAAACAGGTAAGATTTTCTCATAACCTTTCACATAACCGTAATATCCTGTTTCAGCTAATATGCCTTCAGCCACAAAGTTATAGGAGACTACTGCTCTTACGATATTTTCAGGAGAGGGATCATTATATAATTTTCTCATGTCTGTTGGTATTATCTCGTAGAATAGTCTCCTGTAAGGCTCATTCTTATAGGTGAAGTCATATATTCCTTCTGTCTCACCTACACTCTCAAACCACTTTCTAAAAGCTACAGTGTGATTAGCTTCGTCTCTTGCAAACTGTGTAAGATAAAGGGCTTCTTCAATTAACCCCAATTCCTCCATTGCGTTTGCTAAGGGTAATATATCTCTGGCTACGCACTCCTCTCCTGCTAGGAAATAAGACGATATAATTTTGTTCTGAGTTCTGTCAGATGGCTTCAGCTTTTTCCAGTCCTCTCGGTCTTTAGAAAAATCTAGCTCATATGCAGTCCACCTGAATTTCTCTCCAATTTCAAATAATCTCATGGGAAACGTGTTCCAGTCTAATCCCTCTACAGTTGATTTAAACTTATTGTGAAGTATTTTTCCTTCCTTGGTAGTATTTCCATACTCTGAATTAATCATATCTATTTCACCCTTAATTAATATAACTGTATTACTTCCTATTAAAAAATTTTTTCCTTTATTTTTAGCTATTTATTTTCTTTAATAAAATCAATTAAACGTATCAAACTAATAAATGAAAATTGGATAATCAATAATGTTATTGACATGGAAACTTACAATTAATATTTCACATTAAATATATAAAATTGCTAAATCTATTATACATTATGATCGATGGAGCTAAATCCACTACAAACGATGATTGGCAATTGAGCGTCCATAAAATTCTTGAATACGCGGGGAAAATTCATCCTACAACGGAGATTATTTCCGATCGGAGACTTCAAGGTGGAGAGCTACATACTCTAAACTACGGAAAGGTCTTAGACAGAGTGCGTAGCATGGCTAATGCTCTGGAGAGAGAACTCGATGTAAAACCCAGTGATGTCGTGGGTATAATAGACTGGAACGATCACAGGTTCTTTGAGTCGTATTTTTCAGTTCCTTCCATAGGAGGAGTCCTATTAGAGCTTAATTTCAGGCTTCACCCCTCTGACTTAATTTATATTGTAAAACACACTAAGGCTAGAGGTCTATTTATAGACGACTCACTGTTACTCCTTGCACAGATCTTATCTAAGGAGTACAAATTTGATTTCATTGTGGTAATGAGTGATAAGTCACTTGAGGAGATAGAGCCCCTAAAAGGGATGGATCTGTCATCTAAAGTTTACGGATATGAGGAATTAATAAAATCTCACTCGCCAAATAGAAAGTTTGAAGAAGTGAATGAAAAGAGCGCCGCTTATGCTGCTTTTACCTCAGGAACAACAGGTCTGCCTAAGGGAGTTTTCTACTCGCACAGGTCTGTAGTGCTTCATGCAATGACGGTAGCTCATGATATGAGACCCACAGACACATTACTTCAAGTTGTTCCAATGTTTCACGCCAATGGATGGGGAACTCCTTTTGCTGCCGCAATGCAGGGATGTAGACAGATATATCCTGGAAGGCCTACGCCTGAGAGTCTAACAGACTACATCTTGAACTATAAGGTCACTAGAACTGCCGCAGTGCCTACTATAATAATTGAGCTACTTAAAAGACTGGAAAAGATGGATCCTAAACCAGACCTCAAGGGCTTAAAGATCTCTATGGGAGGTCAGGAACCACCATCCAAACTAGTTTCAGAACTTGCTAAATATGGTGTGGAAGTTTATCAGGGATATGGTGCAACTGAGACTAGTCCAGTGGTATCCGTGGGTTTCGCCAAGTCAGAAATAGATAATTTACCTGCTGAGGATAAGTTCCTTAAAATGAAACAGGGATTGATCGTCTTTGGCGTTGAGGTTAAGGTTGTTGACCCAATTACTAATCAGGAGTTGCCATGGGACGGTAAGAGTGTAGGCGAGATCTGGATTAGAGGACCGTGGATAACCAGAGAGTATTATAACGACCCCAGAACATCACAATCTTTTACCCCTGATGGTTGGTGGAGGAGTGGTGATGTTGGTGTTGTTGATCCTTTGGGTTATATTAGGCTTGTTGATAGGTTAAAGGATGTTATTAAGAGTGGTGGTGAGTGGATTAGTAGTATTGATTTGGAGAACTTTTTGATGGCTCATCCTTATGTTAGGGAGGCTAGTGTTGTTGGTGTTCCTCATCCTAAGTGGGGTGAGAGACCTTTGGCTATTGTAGTGCTTAAGTCAGACTACGAGAGTTTGCCTAAGGACGAGGTAAAGAAGTTACTACTTGATCACTTGTCTAAGAAGTTTGCAAAGTGGCAGTTACCAGATGATATTGTCTTTGTTGATGAAATACCTAAAACAAGTACAGGAAAGTTTGATAAGAAATTATTAAGGGACAGATATAAGGACTTATATAATTCTTCTTAATATTACCATTTTTAAAAAAGAGGTAAAAAATTTAGTTTTTAAATTTAGTTTTTTATTACCATTTTAGCTCCTTAAGCCTAAGTTCTCCTTAACTCATATGTGATATAACCTTCAGGTTCCCTCTTCGCTACGGATAACTTAACCTTCATTCCAACCTGGATATTTTTGGGATTCTCATTTACCCATGCCAAGACATTAATTCCTTCCTTTAGTCTAGCTATACCTACTATGTAATCTTGATAGTGCATGAAACTCAGAGGTTTAACTGTTATAATAGTGTATGTTAGTAATTCTCCCTCTCCAGATAATTCTACGGTAGTGAGCCCAGACAATCTACAACTTGTACAATCGTCTTGTGGAGGGAAATATATGGTACCGCATTTTGGGCACTTTGTGCCTATTAATTTCCCTTGGTTCAAGTACTCAAAAAACTTGTATATTTTTCCAATTGGAATGACGTAACGTTGTGTTAAATCCCTAACATCAACCCACAATGGATTATTTGTTTTTGGTTCTCTTATTATGGGCATTCCAGATGTTTTAATAAGTTGATCAATCTGCTCTAACATTCTCTTATCTATTTCATTGAACTGCTTTTCCTTAATCTCTACTGTTCCCATACAAATCACGCAGATGGTTTTCTGGTTGAGTATATTGTTATGTATGCGTAGTGTCCTGTTCCTCCTACGTTGTGTGTTATTCCCATTCCGTTTCTTATATCTGCCTGTGTTCCCTTGTGTGCCCTGTATAGTAGTTGTCTTGTTATTGATACTGCCATGCTTACTCCTGTTGCCCCTATTGGGTGTCCCTTAGCCTTTAATCCTCCGTCAACGTTTACTGGTATCTTTCCCCCAATATATGTCTCCCCATTTCCTGCCATCAAATGACCTTCTCCCCTTTTTGCAAAACCCAAGTCCTCATAAGCCATTATTTCAGCAATTGTGAAACAGTCATGGACATCTGCGACATCAAAATACCTCCAAGCGTCATTAAAATCGATCTTAGCCCTCCTATAAGCCTCCTCTGTGGCAACTCTTGAGGCGTCTATAGTCAGAAACTCCTCTCTTTTAGACAAATTGATTGTACCTGAGGCAAATCCTTGTGATACTATCCATACTGGTGAGTCTGTTATCTTTCTGGCTACTTCCTCAGAGGCTAATATAAGTGCAGCTGCACCATCAGTAATTGGGCATGCATCATATAATTTTAATGGATATGCGACAACTCTTGATTTCGAATAGTCCTCCATCTTTATCTGCTTTTGGAATGTTGCATAGGGATTATAACTTCCATAATAATGATTCTTCACAGCAACACTACCTAAATCCTCTTCTTTCATTCCATACTTAGCCATTCTACGGGTCGCATACAGTGCATAGTAACCTGGGAATGTTAAGCCGAAGTTTTCGAATTCCCAGAAGTAGTTCCCAGCTCTCCCCATCATCTCTACTGCTACAGGATGAGGTGACTGATTCATTTGCTCCACTCCTATTACTAAGGCTACTTTAGCCTCACCAGACTTAATTGCCTGATAAGCTATTCTTATTGCTGCGCTTCCTGTAGCACATGCAGCCTCAACCCTCATAGTTCCCTTGGGGGCTAAATTGCAGTATTCTCCTATTGCTATTGCTGAGAGGGGTTCAGAACTCCATCCACCTGCATTACCTACCACAAACATTTCTATGTCTTTTTGTTCCAAGTTAGCTTCCTCAAGAGCTTGCTTAACTGCTTCCCACGCAAGCTCCTGAAGGTTGACATCTGTTCTTACTCCGAATTTTGTATGTCCAGTACCTACTATAGCAACATTGGACATAATTAATATTTTATGCTTAACTTAATTAGTTTTGTGGTTCAAACTAAATTTTAATATCTCACTTATTTATTTAATAATAATGTCACAAATCCTAAAAGTGGGTGTAGTAGGAGCAGGAACTATGGGTCATGGAATAGCCGAAGTTGTAGCTATAGCTGGTTTTAATGTGGTTTTAACAGACGTAAATGAAGATATCTTGAGGAACGCATTGGAAAAAATTCGATGGTCGTTAGAGAAGCTAAGGGAGAAAAGGCAAATCAAGGAGGATCCAAACACTGTGTTATCGAGAATTAAGACAACTGTTGATTTTAGGGATTTTTCTGATGTAGACTTTGTCATTGAAGCTGCAGTGGAAAGATCAGAGGTTAAAAGAAAGATTTTTTCGGAATTGGACAGAGTTGTAAAGAAAGATGCCATATTCGCAACTAATACATCAACAATTCCAATAAGTTATCTAGCGGAAGTTACTGGAAGGCAAGAGAAGTTCATAGGTTTGCACTTTATGAATCCGCCTGTATTAATGCCCCTTGTGGAAATAATTATGGGTAATAAGACTACTGAAGAGACCTTGAAGACCACTATTGATCTTGCCAAGAAGATTGGCAAGGACTACGTAGTAGTTAGGAAGGACGTGCCTGGATTCTTAATTAATAGAATAAATGGCAGGACTTTTCCTGAGGCGGTATTACTCTATGACGAGGGGTACTCCAAGGAAGATATTGATGCCATGAGCAGGTTTAGATTAGGTATGCCAATGGGATTTTTAGAGCTCATGGACTTCACAGGTATAGATGTAGCATATAATGCAGGGTTAGAGGCTATAAAGAGGGGGGAAGGGGAACCGCCACACTTTAAGGTATTAAAGAAGTTAGTTGAAGAAGGCAGATTAGGGATAAAGAGTGGCAAAGGTTTCTACGTTTACACAAGTAAGACTTATGAAAGAGCAAGAGTAGTCCCTACAGATAACATGTACTATGTCAACCCTTTGAGGATTATTGCGCCTGCTGTTAACGAGGCAGCTTGGATACTCAGGAACGATGTCTCTTCAGCTCAGGACATTGAAAAGGGTATGGTGAAAGGTATGAATTGGCCACAGGGTCCACTGACCTTTGCAGACAAATACGGTATTGACAATGTGTTGAAGTTCTTAGAGGAGAGATACGAGGTCACAAAGAACGAGTACTATAAGCCTGATCCCCTTTTAACCGAGATGGTCAGTAAGGGAAAGTTGGGTGTGAAGAGTGGAGAGGGGTTTTTCATGTGGAACTATGAGAAGACTAACTTTGGTCCTGTTAAGTACGAGAAATTACACGATTACGCTAAAATAACCATGTCAAGGGCTGATAAGCTTAACGCTTTGAATGAAGCCATGTGGAGTGGTTTAACTGAAGCCTTTAGGAAGGCTAAGGACGACTCTGAGATAAGGGCTGTGGTAATTACAGGGGAGGGAAGGGCGTTTTGTGCAGGAGACGACATCGAGATGATGAATTATTGGGGAAGTGTGGCAGGTGCCATGGAATGGAATGAGAAATTCTCTTCTCCGTTGATAAATCTACTTCTGAACTATCCTAAACCTGTAATTTCAGCGGTTAACGGTTTGGCATTTGGAGGAGGAATGGAGCTTAACATATTATTCGATATAATAATAGCAAGTGACGATGCTATGTTTGCTATACCAGAGGGTTTAATCGGTGCATTACCACCTTTAGCTTCCTCAATGGGTGTAGGTTTTCTAAGTAGGAAGATCGCTAGATATGCACTGACCGGAGATTGGATGAGTGCTAAGCAAGCTAAAGAGTTAGGTTTAGTCGACATTGTAGTACCCCATGACCAATTGGAGATTGCAACTGTGGAGATAGTTGAAAAGGCTAAGAAGATTGCGCCATTATCAAGTATGGCAATAAAGAGAGCTGTAAATTCCATAAGGAACAGCTATCTTCAGCAATTACAGTCTGCCTCTCAAGACCTTTTAATATTGTCAGCTACTGAGGACTTTAGAGAGGGAATGAGGGCGTTTGTGGAAAGAAGACAACCGAGGTACAAGGGGAAATAATTTTTTCCAATACTCCGCATAAAGACTTTTTAATTTTTTATAAAAAATAATATTATGGATATATGGTCAAAGTTTTACCCTGAAAACCTGAGTAATCTTAACATCCCTGAGATTCCAATTCATGAGGTGTTGAACAAATCTGTGAGAGAGAAAGGCGATTCAGTGCTCTTGGTCTTTGAGGGAAAAGAATTCAGTTACTCAAGTTTATACTCCTTCGCTAAACGCTTCGCAAGTTACCTAAAGGAACATGGACTGAAAAAGGGAGATGCTATCTCACTTATTATGTCTAATGCTCCACAGATTATCCCAGTGTTTTTTGGTTCCTCAATTTTAGGAGTAAGGGTAGCCTTAATTGATCCATTGTCATCAGGGAAGGACCTTGAATACCAACTTTCATTGACTGATCCAAAGATGATAGTTACTGAGGAGGAAATATACAAGAGGGAGAAAGAGGTGATGTCACGTTACAATGTCTTTTCATTTAATAGCCTAAATGAGTTAGATTCTTCCTCTAATGCTGACGAGGTAAAGATTAACCCTAAGGAAGATATAGCGGTGTCCATGCATTATGCAGGAATTATAGGAAGAACATATGAAGTTTATCATACTCATTACGGACTAATCTCCTCAAACTATGTTAGTTCCTTGGTCAGAGTTGGTGAAATAGGAGAGGAAAACACAATTCTGATATCTCTCCCCATCTCCCATATATTTGGGCTTGACGCGCTGTTAGAAACTATTATGGAGAGGGGAAAAATTGTTTTAATGAGGAGATATGATCCAAATAGGGCTCTAGATCTGATTCGAGAATATAGGGTTACTACATGGCCTGCCCCTCCTATGGTGTTTAAGGAAATATTACCAAATCTTAGGAAGGAAAAGTTTTCGCTTAAGTTATGTATAACCGGAGCAGCCCCTGTACCTCCAGACCTACAGAAGGCTTATTTTGAGGAGTTAAACCTTCCATTAGTACAAACTTATGGTCTTACAGAGGGACTAATTGTTACATACCAACCTGCAAATCTCAAGGTGTATGGTAGTGTAGGAATTCCTCTTCCTGGAGTTAAGATAAGAATTGTTGACAAGGAGACGGGTACAAGGGATGTGCCCATAGGTCAGGATGGCGAATTGATAGTCAAATCTCCTTGGAATATGAAGGGTTATGGTAGTCACGGTATCTTAGATATTCAAGAGAGCTCTAAGGCTATTAAGGACGGTTGGCTTTATACAGGGGATATCTTTATGATGGACCAGAACGGTCTCCTATACTTTAGAGGTTTAAAGAAAAGGTTCCTGAAATACAAAGCTTATCCAATATTTCCAAGAGATCTGGAGCTACTCCTTGAGGAACATCCGGCTGTAAAGAGAGCTTATGTTGATGGTGAATGGGATCCGGAGGTCGGTCACAAAGTCTTTGCTAAGGTCTTACTAAAGGAAGAATATAAGGGAAAAGTAAGTGAAGAGGAGATCATGAACTTTATCAATGATAAGGTAGCCTTCTATAAAAAAATAAGAAAAATAATCTTCGTGGATACTCTTTAGCTGAAGCTTTAATTTGGAATATGCTTCCCTATTCATTTGTGTAGTTGTTGTTTGGCATTATCTATAGCTCTAATGATCGACTCCACTATGTCATCTACTTTGACCATTGGCATCTCGAAATTCTTACTGGTGAACACACTATTTACAGTATTTGAAATCTTTTCCTTATCGTCTAAGGGGATTCCCTTAAGTTTTTGTTCAAGCTCAAATAAGTACTCTGATGGAGAGCAGTAAAAATCTCCACTTATCATGATGTCTTTAATCTCTTTACCATCTGTCAGTAAATGCGTAACTACCAACTTCCTAGCCTTATATCTGGAGAAGCCTACGACATACCCTTGAGGAATATTAGAGAATCTCTTTCCACTGGATCTAAGGAATAGGTTTTGGTCTGATTTAGCCATCTCCTTATACTTGTTAAATATTGCTTTAGCCTGATCCGAGAACTCATGGGGTTCTAACTTTATCCTTAAGGTCTCCTCTAAACTGGTTTTAAAGGCTTCATAGACTTCTTCGTCAGAGGGCTTTCTTCCCGTCTCTTCCTCTACAGACGTTAAGTAATCTTGGACGTTCTTTGAGGTTTTATCCGAGAACTTTTCGGGAGGGACTTTAATCACATTTATCATCTCCTGTACGTCTATTTTGCCTGCACCTATCACCATATTAAGTACCAGTATATCCTCTATCGTAGTGAATCCAAATCCTGTAATTTTCCTATAGGCTCTCGGGGATCCTACCCTAACATCGCCAATATGATCGTACCAAGCACCCTTTACACCTAACTTGAAATACGCATGAACGGCTGCTGATCCTATTTGACAGAAGGCTTTTTCCATATTGGTGAAGAAGTCCTTCGGGAATGTCATGAACATTGCCATACTAGATCCCTTAGAGGCATATATCGTACCACCTCCTACACCTAATCTCCTTATTACATCTACTCCCCTTCTCCTCGCCTCATCTAAGTTCACTTCAGTGTCAATATCTTGAAAGTAGCCTAAGCTAATTCCACTCTTACCCGTGCTTGTGACCACCAAAACAGGTTCATTCAGCTGCTTTGTTTCATAGATTATTGCTGCTGGTATTGCTACTGTGTCAGCTAACTCACCTTGGCTTATGAACATTGTTTTTCCTATTACACTGCTTATAGATGCCATATATAGTATAGTATTTACTCTAACTATAATAACTTTGTATAATAACTTAGAGTACCAATATTATGAGTGAAATACATGGAAAACTAATCTTCAAGTAAGTGGTATTAAAACGCCAAGCCATAGAGATATTGAAAAAGTATCATGAATTTTCGTCGAATAAAAAATATTATATACCATTTTTTATGACTGCGAGAAGGAGATAGTTAAGTATTATCTTAGTTTCAATACTGCCCTTCCAAATATCTCCCTATTGGCTAGCTTTCTATAAGCTTCGTTGATCCTCTCCAGTTCATAACTCTCATATATTATTTTAATCTTATTCCCACCAATTATCCTTATTGCCTCTTCATATTCTTCCTTAGTATAGGCTGCTGATCCTACTATTTTCTGCTGTCTCATGACAGTTAAGGCTGGTCTCAATAACGTTATTGGCTCTCCTTCCACATTCCCAATTAACACTAAAGTTCCCTCTTTCTTTAGGGATCTAAGAGAGTCATTTATAGTCTTTGAGCCCACAAGTTCAAATACCGCATCGAACTTTTCGTTCTTTATCTGTGTAATAGGAGTTACTCCAAGCTCTTTAAGTTTGTCCACCTTAGAAGTTAATCCGTAAACCTCCTTTACACCTATGTGCTTTAAATATTGAACTAAGTGAACTCCCACTCCTCCTCCTGCTCCTGTTACCAATACTTTGCTGTCCTTATTTAGATTGGCTAACTTGGCTGAATGTATAGCAGTGGCTACAGGGTCCAGTGCAGCAGCATACTTCTCCATCTCCTCAGTGGGTAAAGGTATTAAGTTCTTTTCAGGCGCGATCACTTTTTCTCCATAACCACCCGTAATCTCTCCTTCTCCTATTATTTTCGCATTTTCGCATAAGTTTTCTTTTCCAGCTTTACAATATTCACAATTTCCACAGGATAAGTTAGGATAAACAGCTACTGGTTTTCCCTTATAATAGCCTACTATCTCATGACCTAATATCAGTGGTAATTTCAGATTTCTGAATCCTCCCTTCCATACCACTAGATCTCGTCCACAAATACCTGTAGCTGCTACATCAACTATAACTCCTGATCCATTTGGCTCCACATCTTTTCTGATTTCAAAAGGCGAGTTATATGCGATAAGAACAGCTGCCTTCATACACTCTTATACTCCTAACAAGTTAATAAACTATTTATAGAGTTTTAAGAAGTTAGGTGATAAAAACCATCTAATTGTGGATCCGATGTTATTTAAAGATTTTTAAACCTAATAATTTTTCTTTTAGCAAGGATAAATCTTTGAAATATTTTTGAAACTACCTGTTGTAAATAAAAATGATATTTACCGACTTAGCCTTAGTATTGTAAATTTTTGAAAGCCATGATAATTCTCAAAAAATTACATTGCTTAAGATTGTTTTTGTTTAGCATAGATGTTCAGCGCCTCTATTAAGGCATCCTTTGGATCGGTTCTCCCGTTCAGAAGTAGTTGTATGACCTTCTCTTTAAAGTGCTTTGGAAGAAGTTCTATGGAATTGGTTGTGCTCCTATCCACTTTAGCATTTGGAAGTACTTCCACAATTCTCTTCACTATTTCCTCCTCTACCTCAATTTCCAACCTCTTCATACCTCCAAGCACCTCTTTACCATATCTGATACCAAGCTCCTCTAACTTTTTTGCAACCTCTTCACTGAGCCAAATATACACTCTCATCATACATCACTTAATTCAAATATACTCTCTCTCCTATTTAGGTATTCCTCTGTAACGAACGGTGTTCCAAATCCATACTTTTTAGCTGACTCCATGAGCACATCATAAACTTCAGATCTCATAACCATCTTTGTTGGTTTAACCTCGTCCATAATTATACTCCTTATTAGGCTTCCACTAAACTCCTGCTTATCTGAATCATGGTCACATAAGATATCATTTTCTATAGTTCCACACTTTGGACAGTAGTAATTTTCCCTTATGAAAATAGGTTTAATAAGAAGATCATCCTCATTTATTTTATCAAATATTTCATGAGCCTCGTATGGTGAATAATAATTCCCTACCCCTGCATGGTCCCTTCCAAATATGTGGTGTGTACAGCCCAGGTTAGTCCTAATAATTGCATGAAGCAAAGCCTCTCTAGGTCCAGCATATCTCATATCCCATAGCGTGAATGAGAGCTTATGAACTCTCTTGCTGATGTAACCCGCATCAACAAGTGCTTTATGTGTTAATAGTATTGCCTCATCAATGTAGTCACCTATCCTCTTCTCGCCTATGACCACATTGACCAATATTCCAGTTCTAGGCTCATCAACTCTTAATCCATCATTTGCTGCAAACCAAGCAAACTTCATTAAGTACTCATGTCCAGTGTGAGGTACATTTCTGGTCTGAAATGCAACTACTTTTTTCCATCCCATCCTTTCGAATAACTCTCTATGTTGCCTAGGTGTCAACCAAAAATCTGAATAAACTGAGGTAAACTTAGGCACGTTCACAAGGTAAACTTCACCTGAAACGAATTTCTCCTTATACGAGAGAGTTCTTTTTACTCCCGGATGCTTTACATCTCTGGTTTTATAAACTTTCTCAGCCATCTTACCCTTATCGTAACTGAATTTCTCTTCAACCTTCATTATAGCTAAAGGTTTACCCATATACGTGAATCCAATTACATCACCCTCCTTTACTTCCTCAGCTTCGCTCTCATTTAGGTCTAAAACTATTGGTATAGGCCAAAGAACACCATTTGGTAACCTCATCTCCTCTACTACACTGTCTACCTCTTCATAATTCATGAAACCTCTTAATGGCGATAAAAAGCCGTAACTTATGCTTATAATTTCATGAGCTATCTGTCTTTTCACTTCAACAGATTTTAATTCCTTAAAATCATTAATTTTTGTAATTCTCTCACTAATTTCAATCTTTCCATGCCCAATCATTACACTAAAACTACAATACATATTTATATTTCTAGTTACTTGTGCAAAAGTTGCATATATCGAAATACTAAAATTTAAACTACACTATTTTATCAGTAGTCGTTTGTAGTATGTTTAACCAGAAAGAGATCGAGGAACTAAATAATCACTTTGAGAATAGTGAACCTTTAGAAGTATTAAGATGGAGTATTCATGAGTTTTATCCAAGGATTGCACTAGCCTGTAGTTTACAGGCAGAGGATATTGTAATTCTGGATATAATGAATCAAATTGCCGATAAGCCTATAATTTTCATTATAGATACGGGAAGATTAAACCAAGAGACATATAATCTTATTGACGAATTAAGAACTAAGTATCCAAAGACTGAAATTAGGATATATTTTCCTGATAAAGAAGACGTTGAAGATATGGTGAATAGATATGGCGTTAATTTATTTTACAAGAGTGTAGAGTTTAGGAAGCTCTGTTGTGAGGTAAGAAAAGTTAAACCTCTACAAAGGGCTTTAAAGGGTTTAGATGCTTGGATAACGGGGCTTAGGAGAGAGCAGAATGTGACCAGAACTAAAATCAAAAAGATAGAGGTAGATGAGGTGAACGGTGGTATAATAAAAATCAATCCTTTAGCTGACTGGACATGGGAGCAAGTGTGGGAGTATATTAAGAGGAATAATTTGCCCTATAACAAGCTTTATGACATGGGCTATAAGAGCATAGGTTGTGAACCCTGTACTAGGGCTGTCAAGTCATGGGAGCATCCTAGAGCAGGAAGGTGGTGGTGGGAGCAGTCAGGAGATAAGGAATGTGGTTTGCATTTCAGGGAGAGGTGAACTAACATTCCTATCGAACCCCAATTTAAAACAGATCCAGGGAACTACTCTGAAGAAGAGAAGATAAAAGCTAAAACTAGGGGTCTAAAAGAAGATACCATAAACGTTAAGAACGCTCTTAAAAATTTGACGAGAGAGGATCTAGAGAATGAAGTGTCCCTAATAGCCAAAAGCTTTGGTATTTATGTGGAGTTCCACAGGGAGAAGGCTAGGATCAGTCAGGTTAAAGACTGGATCTACATGATAAGGGTTTCAATACCTGGAGGAGGTCCAATATCCTCTAGGCAATGGAGAATGTTCGATGACATAGCAAATAAGTATACTATTAGTGATGCTTACACTGCGTTCAATCAACCCAGTATAAAGTTAACAACAAGGCAAGATATACAGTTTCATCATGTTAAGAAGAGAGATTTAGTAAATGCGATTAGGGAGATAGCAGAGACAGGATACTTTACGCTTAACGGCTGTGGAGATAACGTAAGGAACACTGTAGGTTGCCCCATATCTAGTTACTATGGGATATTCAATTCCAACGATTTAGCACGTAAGATAGCTAGATATTTTAGACTTCCGTCTAATCTGTACATCCAAGTTTTTGAATTAAGTGAAGAGGCATCATCAACTTTACGAGAGGAAAATCCTGAGGGACACTACGAATATGCAGATAACTTGCTACCTAGGAAGTTCAAAATAGGAATTGCTGGAATAATGAAAATAGGAGAAGATTATTATGTGGATGACTGTATAGAAGCTAAATCCAACGACATTGGAATAGTCCCCCTTGTCTCCAGAAGTGGAAAGATAGATAAATATCAGTTATATGTTGGTGGAGGAATGGGCGAGAATAATGGTTATCCGACATTTTCTGCTTTAGCACTTCCTTTGGGTACGGTAAGCGAGGACGACCTATTGAAAGTTTTAGACTCTATAGTTAGGATACAACAGGATTGGGGGGACAGGAAGAATAGGCATTGGGCTAGGTTGAAATACGTTGTTCATAAATTTGGAATTATTTGGATGAGAGAGAGAATAAAGGAATATAGTGGTGTGGAATTAGGCCCAGTAGTTAAGGTGAATCTAATAAGGGATTTACACTTGGGTTGGCAAAAATTTGGAGATAAATGGATTTTTGGTATCTTTGTAGAGAATGGTAGACTCATAGATAACCAAAACGGTAGAATTAAATCAATGGTAAGATATATCGCTGATAAATTTGAGAACCTTAAGTTCTTTATCACTCCAAACCAGCATTTAATTATTTCGGAAATATCAGATGAGGACAAACATGAAATAGAAAACATTTTGAGGGAATTTGGTTATGGTTTAAGGAATGGCAAACCTTACTCGAAATTAAGAACTATTTCAAGTGCGTGTGTAGGTTTTCCGACGTGTAAGATGTCCTTTACAGATTCTGAGAGATTTCTACCCAAACTTATTGACGAATTAGAGGGGAGAGGATGGGGTAATAGTGATGTATCCATTGGTGTCTCTGGTTGTGTAGCACAATGTTCCAGACCCGCGTTACATCCAATAGGATGGATTGGCAGTGGGTATGAGCTATATATGCTTAAGATTGGTGGGGACAAGGAAAGAGTGGGGGAACCTCTAATTGACCACAACGAGAACGTAATTTACCTATATCAAGTTCCAGCAAGTAGATTAGCAGATGTGAATGTGGCGTTATTCCAGCTCTATGAGATGAATAAAGATTTAGGAAAGACTCCCGGTGAGGTATTTAGGAAACTAGGTAACGATAAAATAATTGAGTGGTTGAAGTCTCATGAAAAGGTCAAAGACCTAATGAAACCACATAAGTTTGATAAAAAAGTTGAGGGATATACTGAGTACCATAAGCTCCTATCCATGAGACTTGAGGAGGTGAGCAAGTTCAGTGAGTCTTAAAAAGAAAGTAATTGTAATTGGTGCAGGTCCTGGAGATCCTGAGCTATTAACCCTGAAAGGTTTAAAGTGTTTACAGGCGGCAGACGTTGTAATATATGATAAGTTGACTATTCAGGCTGTAATTTATGCTAGGGAAAACAGCGTAAAGTACATGTTGTCTTCTGACGAAGATGAAATTGAAGTGATTAGAAGGTATCTAAGAGGATATGACGTTATTGTAAGGCTAAAAAATGGGGATCCATACGTATTTGGTAGAGGTCCTCAATTATGTTACAACATGATTGCTGAGGGAATTCAGTGCGAAGTTATACCTGGAGTTTCTGCAGTAAACTCAGTTCCAGCTTATGCTGGTATACCTTTAACCTCGAATGGTTTCTCTGACATGGTTACGGTTCTTTCAGGGGTCACAGAGGGAGGAAACTTATTTGACTTCAGTAAAGTCCCAGATAAAGGGACATTAGTTGTATTAATGGCTGGTAAAAGATTGGAAGAGGTAAGTAAGGGTCTGATGTCAAGGAGATCATCTTTAGATGACGTTGCAGTAGTAGAGCATGGAACATATGTTGACCAAAGGGTTAGCGTGATGAAGTTGAAGGATTTAGTTAATGTTAGACCTTCTTCTCCGTCAATGTTGATATTAGGAGACGTTGTTAAAATGAGAAGCTTGTTATGGAAATTTTCTTAAAGTGAAGTTTAAAATCAAAAGATATTTAGTCTCTTCAGACAAGTTACTAGTATGACATGGAAATTAAAGGATAATAAAATTCTTTCTACCCCGACTGAGAGTAAAGGGTGTACGGTAGACGAGGTAATTGATAAGTTAAGGACGAAGTATAAGGGAAAGATAGACGATCAAATCCTTGTTGGTATTACCTACGATGTTCTTATTAAACATATGACCGAGAAGAAGATCAGTTTGGATGAGATAAGGAGAAAGTATAGTAGTGTTAGTAATATTGACGAGGTAATTAATGAAGTTCTGGTTTTAGCCAAAGGCAAATAATAACATAAGATTACTTTCAATGGTTAAGGTAGATAAAGGCTGAAATTTTTAGAAAAGATACAATATTTCCTAGACTTGCACATTTCTTAAAGGATTTAAACTCAGGACTAAATATTTATACTTGATCAGTATGACACAAACTACAACACAAGTAATAGTAGATTATAAATGGGTTTTAGATCATCAAAAGGATCCTAAAGTTAGGATAGCAGAGGTAGACTATGATCCAAGTACTGCATACAATGTTTGGCACATTCCTGGAGCTGTACTAATTAGGTGGAGGGAGGATCTCAGACACCCAGTTGTAAGAGACTTTATTGAGCCCTCTCAATTTGAAGAACTAATGGAATCAAAGGGGATAAACAACGACACAACTATTGTGCTTTACGGGGACTATAACAACTGGTTTGCTGTTTACGCATTCTGGCTATTCAAGGCTTACGGTCATGATGATGTAAGAGTGCTTAACGGAGGGAGAACCAAATGGGCGAAAGAAGGCTTACCAACTGAGCAAGGACCTAAGGAGCCACAATATCCTAAGGGTAGTTATAAGGTGAAGAAAGTCGATTGGGGTAGCCATAGAGCGTTCTTCTGGGAACTGTTACAGAGATTGAATAAAGGTGAGATTGGTAAATCACTAGTGTTAGTAGATGTTAGATCTCCAAAGGAATTTACAGGTGAGATAAGGGCACCACCAGAGTATGCTGATGAGCAAACCCAAGTTGGAGGTCACATACCAGGTGCTGCAAATATTCCATGGGCTCAGGCTGTGAATCCTGAGACCGGTGAGTTTAAGTCAGTGGACGAGTTAAAGAAAATATATCAAAATGCTGGTATAACACCTGAGAAGGAAGTTATAACTTACTGTAGAATAGGGGAAAGAGCTGCCCACACTTGGTTTGTGTTAAAGTACATACTGGGATATCCAGCAGTCAGAGTATATGACGGGTCATGGGCTGAATGGGGTAATGTTGTGGGTTCACCAGTGAAGAAAGGATCTGAACCATGAGAATAATAGAGACCGTAAAGTTGGATAAAATAGACAGTTGTGGAAGTAAAAGCCCCTTAATGATAATGCTAACAGCTATAAAAAAGATCCAGGAGTGTGGAGAGGCAGTAGAGATACTTATGAATGACTATGACTGGTATGTTAGCCTAAAATACATCTTACAGGTAAATGATCTTAACCTCAAGATAGAGGATAAAGGTAAAGAAAATGGTTTCATGAAAGTTGATGTAGTAAGAGAATGTTAATTTTTCCTTTCTCTCTTTCTTCCTTTTTTCTTCCTTCTTTTCTCCTTTAGACTGCTTTTCGTACATTACTGTTTCCGATCCTCAGTACTAAAATCTCATTCTACTTCATATTTTTTTATTGCCTCATCACTTACCTCTAGTCCTAGACCTCCACCCTCTGGTAGAATAGCGTAACCATCTTCTATTGTTATCTTGTTCTTTGTAATAGCAAAAAGTACATCATTGAACCACCACAGTGGATCCAAGGGAGTTTCTATATACTTTGTCAGAGATTCAGGTAGAGAGGCCGATAAGTGAAGGTTAGC
Source organism: Sulfolobus acidocaldarius SUSAZ (assembly GCA_000508305.1). Taxonomy (NCBI): domain Archaea; kingdom Thermoproteati; phylum Thermoproteota; class Thermoprotei; order Sulfolobales; family Sulfolobaceae; genus Sulfolobus; species Sulfolobus acidocaldarius. The sequence continues at coordinate 1,815,384 of CP006977.1, read as the reverse complement.
CACCCAACCCATTCCTGGATCCCATGCATGTGGTAAGAATTCCAAGTTATGGCTCTCAGCTAAAGAGGCAACAACTCTACATTCTCTTATACCGTTTGAGTAAACGGCATCAGCCTGAATTATATCGAGAGCCTTAGAATCCACAAATGCCTTAAACCTACTCAAATCATATTCCAGTTCTCCCCCGCTGATCTTGATATTACTTCTCTCTCTCAGCCATCTATATCCCTCTATATCCTCCCTGTAAAGGGGTTCCTCAAGCCACTCCACATGGTACTCCTCCAGCTCTTTAGCGACCTTAAGCGCTGTCATTCTATCCCAGTATGGTGGAGTGAAACTCCATGCTTGATTAGCATCTACTGCTATTCTTATACTATCGCCAAATGTCTTCCTTATTTCTCTCAGGAGTGCCAAATCGTCCTTTATAGAATTTCTCCTAAACCTTATTTTCACAATGTCAATTCCCTTACTATAATAATCATTTATTAAGTCAATAGTTTCCTTTACATCCATTAATCTCCCGGTACTAGCATATACCTTTACTTTCTTCCTCTTTCCTCCTAACATTTTATATAGAGGTAACTGATTACTTTTAGCTATTAAGTCCCAAATAGCAACTTCTAATGCACCAGTCCTTTGTATTAGCCATGAGCCTATTTGTAAGAATCTATCGGGTATTAATTCAAGGTCTATCTGAAGATTAACCAAAAGTGGTCTCACATAGGTGTTTATAAATGCTTTGTACGTACTTCCAAGCTCTATGGCTGAATAACCTTTTACTCCATTTTCCCCTTTTAGCTCTATTAGACTGAACGTATAATCTTGATGGGGTAAAGGCTCCCATGAAAACTGTATTGGTTCAGGTAAGGGTACCTTAAGTACGTGAACCTTGACATCTTTTACCTTCATAATTTATGATCAAATTTTAACATATTTATTTTTATGAGTATACGTGGTAATGTAGGTTATGTCACCATAATTTACACATGATAATCGATATTACTGATTTATGTTGATGAGATATGATTACTGTATTTTTATTTACGAAATGAGGAAAGCTTCACCTTCAGGGCGGGGAGGAAGTCAGCTAGGTTTAGAACTTCAATGCTGTAGACGAATATGATTTTAGAAGTAGATATGATAAATACACATACTAGGACCGTAAAATGTAATTTATAATTTATAAAGTATATAATAATAATTGATGGAGTGGATACTATGCTAAAGCTAAGAACTTCAGCTGATGTATACTTGGAGGAGGCTGATGAGTTGTTGTCTAGGGGTGATGTTGTTCAGGCTTCTGAGAAGTATTATAAGGCTGCTGAGGAGTCAATAAAAATCCTATCAAGTGTTTTAGAGCTCGAAGTCATCAATAAGACCAATAATGAAGGATGGAGTGGAGAGCTATTGAACAAGTGTGTTTTCTCGTTATCGTCAATCTTAGGGAAGTGGATTATCGAGAGCTGGGGATCGGCGATCGCACTTATAACTGTAAACATGGACAGCCAACAGGTTAAAGCTTATAGAGAAAATATTGTAAAATTAGTACAGGTTGCTGACGAAAGACTCAATAACAAAGTTGCTAAAAGAAGCTGATGAGTTGTTGTCTAGGGGTGATGTTGTTCAGGCTTCTGAGAAGTATTATAAGGCTGCTGAGGAGTCAATAAAAATCCTATCCTTAAAAAATAATGTAAGCGTAGTCAGAAGAGTTAAGTCATTAAATCATTGGACATCTAAGCTCTATTTCGAGGCTGTCAGTGAGCTGGAGAAATTCTATAGTAGTATATCGTCCTTATGGTTATCAGCCTGGATATTACATATAGAAGGTTTCCATGAAGTTAATCTCTCCCAAGATCAAGTTAGGTTGCTAAGGGAGGATGTAATAAGGTTAGTTAATTTAGCTCTTGTATAATTGGTGAAACTTCAAATTAAACAATTATCTTAAACTTTGATTCTCCTTACCTTGAATTTTTATCTCCTCAAACACATTACGCTTCAACATGTTTATTATCAGGAGGAATCTTAGAGTTAGGTCACTTATTCGTAAGTTAACTATAAAGCCTTATACGAGATTTCATTCATTTTCTTTAACCTTGGCTAATATAAGTAGTTTTGTCTCGTTCATCACATCTAATTATCTAAAAATCTATTGGATGGATCACAAGAAAAAGAATATCTCTCATTGTTCCATATTCTCCAGCACAGCCATAATAGCGTCATCAGACGACATTCTATAGACCTTTAGTTCAGCATTACCTGTCAATGCAAATAGTTTTGCTATTGCTTCCCTATATACATAGACCTTACCTGATATGGTCAACTTAGCGTTTACAATGTCCCCGTTACTTATCTTTCCTACCATTTTGAAGTCATCTCCCTTCAAGACAAAGAATGTATTATTGAATTTCATTAAACCTCTAAGTTTCGCTATCAACTCATTAACGTCACCACTTGCCTTAGAGATCTCCACAAGGTTATTGTTTATTGACGGACCTAACTTACTAAGGTACCATGAGTAATGTTTAACTAATATATGCTCTGCCATGTTACCGTACCATTTAGCCTTTTTATTGAAGGATTTCCTCTTAAATAGGTCAAAGAAACCAGAACTATACTCTATGCTCATTTTCCCTATTACATTGTCATCTTTAACATCGAAGTTAATCTCCAAGCTCAACTGTTCATCGTCTGTATGTCCTGAGTAAGCTACAGTATTTGAATTAACTTGAGGACCTTGAAGAACACCATTTAAACAATATAATATACCTGACTCATCTTGGTAAAGAAAAGCTATCTTATATTTATCTCCAGGGTTATTAGCATCAGCCTGAGGCACAAAATCATTTAAAGTTGTATCAAAAATCTTGTATATTGATATGTGACCAGATATACCCACGAAAAGATGTGCATCAGTTAATAAGTTCATTATTGAAGACCTGTCAGCCCTAATCGGAATCTCTTTTACGTACTCTTCTTTCATAAGTGCAGGATAACTTTTGTGCTTATAAACTTTTTTTAAAAAAAGTTAAACATATAGATTTTTTGAATTTTCTAGAATGCAGTCTAATCTTGTAGCTTTTTGTTCTACTTGGACGAATTGTTCTGCTTCAGTTGATCCTTTCATTGCTGTTGTTGATGCGTTTCCTCCTGAGGCTATTGTTAGTACTAGGTCGAAGTATTCGGTTCCTACTTCTCTTTGGTGGCTTACTGCAGTATATCCTTCCCTTTGAGCTTGGAACTCTAACCCCCATAATCAAAGGTAACTACAAAAAGTAATGAATAAAACTAAAAGAATCACATTTCATCTAGAGAAAGCCTAATTGATATTTAACTATAGTGTGTTGTCTATACAAAATTAGATTATATATTCCTATATACAATACTTTACGTCTCAGACAAGTTTACCTAATTTATTGGTTAATGGCTACAACGGCCTATTCACACAAAAGTGAAGCCTATGAGATCTTCTTTAAGCATTCGTGCCCACATACCTCGTATGACCATTAAGTGTGTGAAATATATATACTACCCAACACTCAGCTAGGCAATAAGTAAGGTTTTTCAGTCTCAGTGATCCATGTGGTCAGATAATGCTTATTAGTAAGATTTACCAGAATGATCACATGGCAAAAGTTCTAAGAGTGGGGAGGAAATATGCGATATACATACCTAAAGAGATCGTTGACGAAATGAAAATAAAGGAGGGAGATTTACTAGTGGTTACAAGAGAAGGCGATAAAATTACCTTAGTTCCCCTCAAGAGACCAACGGGATATTGGGCAGAAATAGACGCTGATGAGGTAGAAAAGGTTGGAGAAGAAATTACTAGATCATTCGGAATTAATGGTTGATACATCACTTTTACTCCCCTTCTTAGGTATTAAAGTTAGAGGAGTTAACGAAAATTTACTAGAAGGCAAGAACATATACTACCCTTCCTTGATGCTGGTAGAGCTTATTGCAGTTGTAATAAAGGAGGCGAGGAAACTCGGGTTAGGACTAATACCGCAGGACGCAATTAAAGGTCTATCTTATATAAACCATACTGTCAACCTTGTTCTAATGGAGGAACTAGATTTAAATGTTGTATACGATATTGTAAGCAAAGGTTGGAATGATATATTTGACGCTATATTATATTCATCCCACAGTTTTACTAAAATACCTTTAGTTACTCTAGATAGAATGTTCTATGAATTTCTTAACAAGAATAGTTTCGATACCAGGGGAATAATACTTGTAACAAGATAGATGTGTTACTGATTTAATTTCATATATAATATTATTACATTTTCAAACTTTTTTGGTGAATAATCAACATCTCCTCCCCTAAAGGTATATAAAAGTATAAAAACAGTCACGATAGTTAGAGAAAGTCAGATCTGTAGCTAAAGAGCATTTATGTGTTAGTACGTTCGTCTCATCAAGCCATAATATCTATGTATTAGAGTGAGGGGTTTAAAGCTCTAAAACTAAGTCTCAAGCCAGAACTTTCTTACTTATAGCAGAAACATTCCTCCTTCTATGACGATCTGAAACATGTCATTCATGATATAGTTCATATTTGTTCAATGATTTACCTTAACCTTTAGTATCTTATATCCTATAAACGGATTTAGAAGGTGAGGAAAGCCTCGCCCTTCAAGGCGGGGAGGAAGTCAGTCTACTTATCTCATCTCAAAACCGAACTAACTAAGGTTAACTAGACGCTCATTTCCCTACTATTTTAGTTATCATCCTAAATTCTTAGAGGAGTAATTAGAAAATTAGGTAATAATATATGTAGTAATATGCTTAGCTCAGAAAAGTTAATGAATAACATACTTAACCTTTGAAGCGCTATTAGAGCATTAATCACAGGTTTGTATATAAAATTAAGTTAGTTTAGGTCAGTTGAAATAACAACCCAAAATTTTTCAGGAAAGGTTATAAAAATGTAGGGAGAGATCTTGTAAAAAAAGACTAATTAGGCTTTCATTTTCTGGCTTTTTGTTCTACTTGGACGAATTGTTCTGCTTCAGTTGATCCTTTCATTGCTGTTGTTGATGCGTTTCCTCCTGAGGCTATTGTTAGTACTAGGTCGAAGTATTCGGTTCCTACTTCTCTTTGGTGGCTTACTGCAGTATATCCTTCCCTTTGAGCTTGGAACTCCAGCTCCTGTAACCTTACGTAACCTAGCATTCCCTCGTTCTTGTAGGCTCTTGCTAGTGTAAATGTGTGGTAGTTTATCAAGTGCCAGCCTGCTAGGGTTATGAACTGGAACTTGTATCCCATGTCACCTAATTCCTCTATGAACTTACCAATCTTTGAGTCGTCCATAAACTTCTTCCAGTTGAAGGATGGAGATAAGTTATAGGCTAACATTTTTCCTGGGAAGTGAGCGTGAATGGCGTCTGCAAATTGCTTAGCTTCATCTAAGTCTGGACGTGAGGTCTCAAACCATAGTAAGTCAGCATAAGGCGCATAAGCTAATCCCCTTGCGATCGTGTATTCTATACCACCTTTAACCTCATAATAACCTTCGGGAGTTCTTTTTCCAGTCAAGAAGGCAGTATCTCTCTCATCAATATCGTTAGATAAGTATGCAGCATTTAGTGCATCTGTTCTTGCAATTAATATTGTCGGTACACCTAAGACATCTGAAGCCAGTCTGGCTGCATTCAGTACTCTTATGAATGCGCCTGTGGGAATTAATACCTTTCCGCCTAGATGACCACATTTCTTTTCGGAAGCTAACTGATCTTCAAAGTGTACACCAGCAGCACCTGCTTCAATCATAGCCTTTGTTAGTTCAAATGCGTGAATTGGACCACCAAAGCCAGCCTCTGCATCAGCCACGATAGGTAATAGATAGTCTACATCACGTTTTCCTTCACTCCATGATATTTGGTCTGCTCTTAATAACGCGTTATTTAATCTCCTAATCAGGTTCGGTACGCTATTAGAGGGGTATAAGCTTAAGTCAGGATAAGTTTGATTTGACAAGTTATTATCTGCGGCGACTTGCCATCCGCTTACATATATAGCCTTTAACCCTGCTTTTGCCATTTCCACCGCTTGGGAGCCTGTCAAGGCACCGAAGGTGGCAACATAGGGCTCAGTGTTTAATAACTTCCACAACTTTTGAGCCCCTAATTTTGCTAAAGTGTATTCAATTCTAACAGATCCTCTTAACTTTACTACGTCAGAGGCTGTGTAACTTCTCTTAATTCCTTTCCATCTAGGGTCTTCTGACCACTCCTGTTCAATTCTCCTCGTTTCCTCATTCCATATATCTCTTATATTCAAATTTTGAACCCCAACTATTATATCAATATTTTAATATATAAGTTTTAATTCAAAATGTTTAGATATAAAAGGTATTTTATTGGTTTCTTTTCAGTAAAGAGACGTAAATAAATAAAAACTAGACAATATTCTACGTATTTATAATTGTAGTGTCAAATTTACTTTACGCAAAAATCATTTTTCAAAGACCATCCATAAAATCGAGTTTTATGAGTTATTTTTATGGTAATTTTCCGTTTCATTAGATATATCTAACAAGTAATTTTATACTTTTTAGTCGGCTCTAAAATTGTGTTATTTACATTCTTAGTTTATGCTTATATTTACCTTAAAATCAACTTTAGGGAGAAAAGTGAAAACTTTTCAATTTAAAATCTTTACTTAAAAAATAATTTTGTACTACATTTACAACTTCATTGAAAAACTATTTAGAATTGTTTTCATTTGCAAGTTAAAAAAGAAATATGGGGACACTTTATCCCTACTCATCTATAATCATCGTAGATGTAGTCATATAGTTCCAATACTACTGGATCAAGCTCTCCTCTTTTTACCTTATCTTGAACCATCTCCCTGAACGAGAATATACTGTCCATTACTTTCAACCTCTTCTCTGGATCTAATGGCGAGAGTACAAATAGTATCTTTCCGCTGTTCATTATGTATTTAGGATATAGGAATTGTCTCATTAAAATTTCCATAATAACTGGTGCCATCTCCCTGTCAAATCTCGGTGCAAGCTTTATCAATTCCTCTTCAATCTTTGAAGGTTGAGTGTTAAGCAGTTTACCGATCTTCTCGGCAGCTTCCTTTGCCGACATCTGTCTAAAGGGTCCCGCGTTATATGCCTTTGATATTACATTGTATATCTCTTCAACTACTGAGCTATCATTAGTTTTTCCAAATGTCTCTACCAGTCTATTGGCAACTCTCATGTCCTGCTCCTTGTAAAATTCATTAGTCCAATCGAAATGTAACTTCCATATTTCCTCGAATATATCCTTCACTTTAGTACCTTTGGCAACTTTTAGCACATTCTCTGCAGGGATAACGCCGTCCCTTGTTAATTTAGGAGCTTTAATATATCCTTCTTTTGTAGTTATTGCATCCCTGTTCACCAGGCTCCACAGCCAAGAAGTGAATATCCTGTAAGTAGCTAAATCGTTCATGAACCTCTGCTTAACCTCATAATCGTCTATAGCCGCTGCTAAATTACCATTTAATAGCTGGAAACCGTAATTCGCTGCCATGTAGAATGCATGTTGGACATGTTCAGGCGTAATCTCCCCATCGGGTATGTCATAAAGGGCATTCCATATGCTCTTTCCTCCCCACAACTCCTTATTGTGGAGTAACTTCTCTGGCGTATCAATCATATCTTTAGTTATAACCCAGGGTGTTATCTTGCCATTTTCGTCTATTAAACCTAGTCTCTGGAATAGAGACCTCTCCTCAGGTGTGAGTCCACTGTCAACAGTGGTCATCTTAGTACCCTCTACTGTGACGTACTCAACAGGAGCATCTATCATTTTTTGTAACTCCTCTAAGCTGGCCTTTAAGGGTTTATTTCCAGCCTCAACATAAGCCTCTTCCTTTGTAGCTACCCAACTTTGTCTAAACATGTCATACAGTTTACCTTGGACTTTCCCTTTCAAGATGTCTTCAAGTGTTACCTTCCCTTTAATGTCTCCCACAAAGATAAGTCCTATTAGTCTTTCTCTGAGCTTATCCAGTTTAATTCCTCTCAATGCCTTTAAGTTATATCTATGTCTTTCAAAAGCATCACTTTGAGGATAGAGCATTACAGCAGCCATTCCTCCAACTGGTGCAGCGTCAGCCTCGCCATTTTTTGCTCCTGCAAGTAACATTATTAACGCATTATATTTCTGGTAAGCCATCATGTTCGGCGAAGTCATTGTTATGTTTTGTGGGTCAGGAAGAACCCTCTCCTGTAACCACATCTCGATGAGACTACCTAAGTAATCCCATCTACCATTGTTGGATTTTATTAATCTCTCCCTAAATATCCACAATATAACTGGAAAGTATCTTCCGGCATTAACTTCTTCATATAATAGTGCTAATTTAAGTGTTCCAATAGGTAACCCTAACTTCTCCTCAATTCTTCTGAGTATTTTTTCCACTATCAGAGCTTCTTCAGGTGTCTGTGTTTTAGGTAGGTAGAAGTAGACTCCCGAGCCAGCGTTCCTAAGGCTTATGTAATTATTAAGTGTATAGATTACAGCTGAGACTATAATTGCAGGTACTGGTTTTCCGTCCAATGTGATATCAAAGTCAAGGAGATGTAATCCTGGGAGCCTGTGGAATATAGTAGGCCATTTATCTCTAGGCTTATTCAAAGTGTACGTTTTACCCTTTTCGTAATAAGGATTGGGCGCTTTCCCTGAAAGGAAAAGTTTAACGTTCTTTCTAGCGTCCCAAACGTCAGCGATACTCTTTCCTGATCCATAGGGAGTGTACCAGGCGGGTGAGGCGTCCTCTTCATCTTCCATTGCAGATATTACATCTGTATTTACCTGGTTGTAAGCCCTGCTTAACGGATACCAAGGTCCAGTGATTTCTAGTCCAGGGTTCTTTATAGGATGGGCGTCATTTGGTATAGGTACATGATCATTTAACCTCCACCTTAAACTAGATTGTCTCTGGAGGAAATTATCTATCATTCCTTGGACTATCTCTCTAAAAGTTCTCCTATTACCATCTGCGTCCACAAAAACTTCATCCCATGAGGGAAATGACCCTTTTGATGATACTGAATCCTTTGTCTCTAACCATTTCCTCCTCTTACTAATTACTCTCTTTATCTCATCGGAAAACTCTATCGAAAGTTCCTCTATTAGTCCTTCAACGCTTACAATTCTGTCATTTATAACTTTTTCACCGAAGAGGTCTTTGTAGTTATGATATATTTCATCTGGAATTTTTAATTTGGAGGGCAAAACTATACACCAAGTTTATATTTTATTGCATGTTTTTAAAACTTTACAATACAGTTTTAATCTCACATATACATTGATTGTTTTACTCTTTATCTAATAGGGTTAGAATATTTTAGTGTTTTTAAATTAATAACGATATATCTTTAGATACAAATATTTCCTGTCAAGTATGTAAGACGAATCTACTGAATTCTTACATATATAAGATAAATTAGAGAGTGACTAAGAATCGGCAAGCCTTGTCTTTTAAGGCGGGGTGAGGTTTTTATAGTATCGTTAAGATGTTAAATTTGGTTAAATGGTGCGTGAGGAAACCTATGGAAATGGGTATATTAGTTCAATTAAGTGTCCTCATGCTGAAAAACAATATCCTTGAGTCTCAAGGAGGGTGGAATGAGGGTTTGACCAGAGGGATAGGGGTAAAGTGGCTGAAGACCTAGCCTTTGGTTTACCGCTGGATGTGTGGAGTGGGGTGGGTGATACTCACTAGTTATGAGATGATGAGGGTGAAGGCGGTAAATCATAAACCTGTGAATCGCTCTAAAGGAACCCTTTAGGGCGGGGAGTGGGTCAGCTGAGGAAACATGAATGTAGAAATTTTTTAAAGAAATAGATTTAAACTACACTCTTGAGTTAACCGAAATAGTACAGAATAGATTCCAATTTCAGTGTTTGAATATTGTCATAAAAGGTAAATCTACAGTATTGAATATTTAACCGGTTCTAGGACGTTATGATAAGAATTGAACCACTTGATTTCAGATAATTTTAAAAAAATTTTTACCATGTTAAGAGCTTATGGTAGAAGAGAAGACCCTTAATACAGATAAACAACTTAGAAGAGAGCTAACCTTAATTGATCTGGTATCATTGGCACTAGAAGGGATTATAGGATCTGCTTGGTTATTTTCAGCATTAAGTGCAGTGTCTATCGCTGGACCTTCAGCTGTCCTTTCCTAGGTAATTGGTGGTATATTAATAATATTCATTGGTCTGGCTTATGCTGAATTAGGCACCGCTGTTCCAAGAAGTGATGGAATTGTGAGATATCCTCATTATAGCCATGGAAGTTACGCTGGTTATATGTTAGCTGTATTGTACCTGATATCTGCAGTGACTACTCCTTCAATAGAGGCTGAAGCTGTTATGGAATATCTAGCCTCAATTAGCCCACTCAACTTTCTCACCACATCTGTTAATGGTGTGAATGTACTCACAGTATATGGAATTCTTTTGGCTATTTGCCTAATGGTGGTCTTCTCTTTTGTTAACTATTTCGGAATAAAAGCACTCGGTAAAACTAACACTGATATAACAATATGGAAGTTAATAGTTCCAACTGTAACTTTTATATTACTATTTTTTGCGTTTAATTCAAAGAATTTCGCATCCTATGGTTTCATACCAACTGGTAATTTAAATGGCTTAATAGATGTATTTTATGCAATACCTGCTAGCGGTATAGTATACGCTTATCTAGGATTTAGGCAACCAGTGGAGTATACGCTGGAGAGGCAAAAAATCCTCAAAGGGAAATTGGAAGGGCAATAGTTCTCTCGCTCGCCATAGCCATCATAATTTATACACTACTTCAAATAGCTTTTATTGGAGCATTAAACTGGACCTCAGCAGGTATCTCAACACCAGGTAACTGGACTGCTCTTACTTCTAGCTCATGGGCAAGTGGACCCTTCTATAACGAACTAAAGAATAGTGGAAAAGCTCTAGGTTTAGCGGTATTGGTATATTGGGGTTATGCTCTACTTGTGGACGCGGTAATTTCTCCCAGTGGTACTGGTCTAGTGTATATTGGTACAACCACAAGGACCTTCTACGGAATAGCTGCAGATAAGTACTTTCCAGAGTTCTTCCTAAGACTCAATAAGTACAAAATACCAATCTTCTCTCTCATTGCAACGCTCGTCGTAGGAATACTGTTCTTACTACCATTCCCTAGTTGGTACTTGTTTGTGAATTTTAGTTCATTAGCTACAGTTTTCACTTACGTAATGGGTGGCATAGGTCTACAGACATTGAGAAGAACTGCTCCCGATCTTAGGAGACCAGTGAGGCTAGTGGGAAGTAAGATTATCACGTCAATAGCTACTGTGTCAGCAATGCTGGTGGGATATTGTCAGGTTTTACAACCATATTTTACATACTGACATCCCTGTTCATTCTAGTGCCAATATTCTGGATATATTACGCAGTTAAGGAATTAAATATGAGTGGAGCACTGGGAGTAACTTTAGGACTACTTCAACTCTTATCTAACATGCTCTTAGCTTACTTCGCATACGTAAATGTTTTGAATTCCTCTTATAACTTAATTGGGAGCTTTATAATGTATTTCCTAGGATTTCTTGGAATGTCAATAATCCCTAGCCTAATCGGATATTTAGCTGTTAATGAAAAGGGCAGAAAGTACATAAAAAGCGGTCTTTGGTTCATAGGCATGATTCTGGCAACATATGTTATAAGTTTCATTGGTAATTTTGGACTACTCAGTACACCCCTATAATACCTTTCCCTTATGATACCATACTAGTGGTTATAATAGGGTTGGTATTCCATTACTTAGCAGTTTACAGTGGCTTCAGGACTGAGGAAATTGAAAATATAGTGAGAGAACAGGTACAACAGGATTGATATAAGAACATTCCATCAAAATTAACTGAAGAAAAGGAAAAAAATCTTAGTCTTTATTATTTCTTATTTGTCAGACCTAATCTCCTCTATTACACCTAAGTCTTTTGGCGAAAAGTTTTTGACTTGCTCAGGGGTCATCTTTAGGGCTCTCTCAATTACCATTAGCCTAGCGTTAACTAGTTGTTTCCTATTTTCTATGGTGAAATCAGGGGTCAATCCAAAAGGTAATTTAGTTAATGGTCTAGTTAGAGATTGAACTATCCCAACCAGTTTGTTGAATTGCTCTATTGCTTTTCTGTAGATACTCTCACCGTTCTCCACTATAAGCCTGGTTATCAAATAAGTTCCGTAAGCTATATGCCTAGATTCGTCTGTTGCAATTAAGTTTACGGTCTTTGATAACCCAGGCATTAAATTTAGGCTATTAAATATATGCTTAAAGGTTTTATACCCACTTTCAGCAGCTACTCCTTCAACATAAAGGTTATAAGTTGTAACTGCTACTGCTAAATTCTCAGGGGACGGATCGACTCGTAACTTCCACATTACGCTTGGTAGTTCCTCATAGAAAATTTTCTGATACCACGGATTGTACTCTGTGGTAAAAATTGTCAAGTCATCATTTATCTCTAATGAATCGCAAAATCTTCTAAATGCCTCTGCATGTTTAGCCTCCTCGAAGGCAAACTGTTCTAAATAGATTACATCTTCGACCCTTCCCTCATCAATCATGGTTGATATTAAGGGAGTAATATCAACTGCCACTGCTTCTTCCCCAGCCATGAAGAGTGAGACTATATTCAGAAGGTAATTCTTTTCATCTCTACTTAGTTTTTTCCAGTCCTCCCTGTCTTTTGAGAAATCTATCTTTGACGGATCCCAGAATAGCCTCTTGCCTATTTGATAAAGTTTCATGGGGAATGAGTTCCAGTCATATCCTACTGAAGTCGCCTTGAACTTCTTATGAATCACTCCTTCACTTCTGAATTCAAGTAATTTTTCCTTCAAACCCTCTCATTATATTATTTAAAACTTTAAATATTAAAACCTTTAGTATTTAGTTATTTTTACACAATAAAATTTCGTTATAATTTATTCAGATAATTATGCATAAAACTACTATATAATGTTGAGTAAAATGCTCTGAATGGCAGTATCATTAACAAGTAACATAAAAATCCTTCCCTTACTCCACATGCATTATGATGACCCTGAATTACTACTTGATGTTGTCTCTTCCTTTTTGTCTGCTTTACTCAATTCCTTTGGTTTGAGCAGCGATCTATTTTTCTCAGGATATATTCCTTCTGGTCTTAGAACTAACAAGACAGTCAATAAGAGTCCAAACAGAATATATTGTAGCCATACAGGGTCGAAGTTAAGTATTGATCCTAGCTGTTGTTTGTATATGTCCACTAGATGGCACAGTGTTGTATACACCAGGGTACCGATAACTGCACCTAACGTAGTCCCAGCTCCGCCTAATACTAGCATCATATAGGGCAAGAAGGACCATCTGCATACTCAGAAACTATGTCCAGCCTATGTTCCACCATTAGTATACTCATGTTCTTCTTTAGATCTGCAAGAAGGTTAAGGAGACTTTTAGCTAATTGAGGGTTAACTCCAGCCAAGGGCTCGTCCATCAGAAGAACCTTGGCGTTTGCCATCAATGCTCTGCCTATCTCAAGTAGCTTTAATTGACCTCAGCTTAACACTTTAGCCTGCTTAACCCACATTTTATCCAATTTAACTAATTTTAATATGTTAAATGCTTCCTCAACTAACATTTCCTCCTCCCTCCTCCAAAGACTCTTTATCATGGACCTAAAAACAGACTCGCTTCGTATAGGATTCCTGCCTAAAATAACGTTATCAAGTACACTCAAGTTAGGAAATACTTGAGGATTTTGAAAAGTCCTAACGATACCAAGTTTAAAGATTTCATGGGGTTTCTTACCTGTAATATCAATGTTATCTAGTACGATTTTTCCAGAGTCCGGCTTATATATGCCTGAAATAACGTTAATCAAAGTTGATTTCCCGCTACCGTTAGGACCAATGAGAAGAGTAATTTTTGAATTTTCGACCTTAAGACTCACTTCATTAAGTGCGACCAAACCACCAAAACGTTTTAAAACTGAATTAACTTCAAGAGAAGGCAAAAAATCACCTCACTTTGTATTATAGTATACTTGACCCACTGGTTTACATCCGAGGAAAGGGCTAGGGCTGTAGGACTATTTATGTCTGCCGTAGCCATATCAAATGCTGTTGCTTCACCCATAGGAGGATTTTTACTGGGTGTAGATTGGTTCGGATTATCAGGTTGGAGATGGTTATTTATTCTTGAAGGAATTCCATCAATAATTTGGGGGCTTGTAGTCTTATTTACAATGGACGACTGGCCTAAGGATGCTAAATGGTTACCTGACCATGAGAAAAAGCATTTAGAAACTGTACTAATGGCAGAGAAAGAGAGTAAGCCACAAAATTTTGTAAAGTCAATTAGAGTAGGTTTATTTCACCCTTGGGTATTAACATTAGCCTTTGTTTACTTTGCAATAGTTACATCACTCTATGGGATAACCTTCTTCTCGCCATCAACAATTAAAAGCATATTTGGGACATCCAACCTAATAGTCGGAATAATTAATGGAATACTATATACTATAGCTGCAATATCTATGATAATAGTAGGAAGACAATCAGACAGAACTAATGAAAGGTTCTTCCATAGTTCTTTACCGATGGTAGTAGCATTCATTGGATGGTTACTATTTTATTTACTTTTGGGTCACGCATCGCCAGATACCTTATTTATATCATTGGTCATAGCCGCGATAGGAATATATGCTGCGTTCCCATCATTTTGGCCAGTTCCACAGTCTGTATTAGCAGGTGAAACTAGGGCTGTAGCAGTAGGATGGGTAAATTCTATTGGAAATCTAGGTGGATTTGTCGGTCCTTATATTTTTGGATATTTTAAAGAAGTTACCGGTACTTATGCTGTTGGTGCATTATTTTTGGGCATAATGGCATTGATAGGAGGAGTCTTGCTACTAACGCTCAGGATTGCGATAAAAAGGAGTAATGTTAAGGTATGACTAATTTAGTTAGTTTCATTCCACAGTATATCAAATCTAAATAATTTTTTATTCTAAGATGTCTAAAAAGTTTAAACATCCTGAAGATCTTTGTCCTTAATCCAATTTATCTGGATAATCGACCTAAGTCTCTGATACCTTACAAGTATTTGTTACAAAATGAGGAAAGCCTCGCCCTTCAAGGCGGGGAGGAAGTCAGTCTAACGTAAAACCATTTTTATTGGCTAGACTAGATAGTTACTATGAAAATCGATACACATCAGCATCTCGGTATATACGGCGTAAATGCTAAAGAGATTAGAGACAATTTCGATTACGTCGTTTTAAACCCATCATATAAGTACTCGTGTAATTGCTGTGTTGACGGTTTCTATCAGCAATACCTCTGGAATAGAAGTAGAGATTACCTTCAACTAGGAATATACAATTTAAAGTGCAGAGTTCCTGCAAGAGTTGAACTTGGCAGACAACTAGATAAGGGAATAGTGGGAATTGTCTTAAATCCAATCAATCATGACTTTGATCTTGATAAAGCTAATGACGTTTATCAGTTCACTGAAGACCACGATTTACCCCTATTTATCTACACAGGTAGAGGTAAGGGAGATCCCTCTAAACTAACTGAAGTTCTCAAGAATTTCAGGTTAAAAGTAGTATTGATAAGTCTGGGCTATCCGAATTATGTTAATGAGGCAAGAGAACTCCTTCAACTGAATAATGTGTACGGTGACATCTCTTCTGTTCCAGAGAATGTAATTAAGACATTTCCTAGAGAAAAATTGATATTTGGAAGTCATTATCCTTATGTTCCCTTCCCAGAGATTGTGGATGAGGAAATACTAAGTAATGCGGTCAAAATCCTCAGTATTTAAGATATATTAGATGGGCTTAACAGTAAAGTTGTCCTTAGAATTTTACTTCCATAAGTCTTTCATTATTCTTATGATTACATTCTTAGACCCCACAATTCAAGACAAGTATGAGTAATTGTTGTGGATAGAACTTATTCTATATATTAAAGTTTAAAGACGGACACACAGAATAACTGAAGGTATTTATTAACAATATACTTTAATATAGGATTGTGCTACAAAAATGCTCCCTTTCTGCAATACTATAAGTAATCAATTTATTTAGAAGACCTTAAGTATGAGGCAAATAGAATTTATTACCGATCTCAATAACTATTTAAACCTAAATTTTATCAATATCTTAACATGAATCCAGATTTTTTTTTGGAATATATGTGAGAGACCTTACAAAGATATATAAGGGAAACGTAAAGGCGTTAAATGGTGTAAACCTTGATGTGGAATATGGGAAATCTTTTGCATTATTGGGACCTAATGGAGCGGGTAAAACTACGTTAATAAGAATCTTGACAACCCAGATTCCTTTCATTAGTGGAGAGGCTTATGTGAACGGGTATAATGTAGCGAAAGAGGGAGATAAAATAAGGAAAATTATAGGTTATGTCCCTCAGGAAATTAGTGTATGGGCTGATTTATCAGGCTATGAAAACCTACTAATATACTCAAAGATATACGGTATACCTTCAGATCAGAGGAAACAGAGAATTGAAGAAATCTTGGATAAAATGGGATTATATGATGTAAAGAATGACTTAGTCAGAACCTACTCCGGGGGCATGGTAAGGAGATTGGAGATAGCCTGCTCATTGTTGACTAAACCTAAGATCTTATTTCTGGACGAACCAACAATAGGTCTTGATCCCTTAACCAGAAAAACTGTATGGGACGAATTAAGGCGCTTCAAGAAGGAGAACGAGATGACGATATTCTTTACCACCCATTATATGGATGAGGCTGATGAGTACTCAGACAAAATCGCCTTGATCGACAGGGGTAAAATTGTAAAAGTAGGAACCGCAGAGAATTTGAAGAAATCAATTAATCAAGAGGTTAATATATTTCGAAATAGATGAAACGAATTTTAACGTAATAGAGAAGGAGATTAGTAGCTTAGAAGGTGTGAAGGAAATTATCTACTCTAGCGGAGAGGTAAGAATTTCAGTAGATAACGCAGATAGCCTCCTCTCGCTTGTACTAGAGAAGCTCAAAAATGCTCATATCAAGTTTGAAAGAATAGGTATAAGGAGAACAACTTTAGACGATGTATTTATAGCATATGTGGGTAAGACCATCAGTGTAAGGGGCGATGTTAAGGAAATACGTCAAGCCAGGAGTAGAATAAGGGGTGGGTGAAAATGTTAGTTAGCTCTTTTCGTTATCTAATGTCAATGTTTGAACTGGAATTAAGAAGGATAATGCATGATAGAACAGAGTTGTACATAAGAGCTGCGCAGCCAATATTTTGGTTAATAATCTATGGCACAATCATAGCCAGAACTAGAGCAATACTCGTTGGAATACCATATATAGACTACATAACTCCAGGAGTAATAATGCAGTCCACAGTGTTTGTCTCGGTATTCTACGGTTTAACTTTAGTTTGGGAGAGAGAATCGGGGATTTTGAAGAGGCTAATTACAACACCTTCTCCTAGATACGCAATAATAATAGGGAGATCATTAGCATCAGGAGTTAGAGGACTATTTCAACTCCTTATATTAGTTCCCATTGCATTACTTCTAGGTGTGAGATTTTATAGCCCCCTCTTCTTCATAGCTACAATTCCTATAATTATCGTAATATCCAGTGGTTTTGCTTCACTTTCAGTCATTATTGCTTCGTTTATGAAGACTAGGGAAAGATTTATGGGTATTGGACAAGCTATGATTCTTCCATTATTCTTTTCCAGTAACGCATTATATCCTTTACAGTTGATGCCTAAAGTTCTACAGTACGTAGCGATAATTAATCCCATGACTTATGGGGTAAACCTGTGCAGGAGCTTCATGATAACGGGGAATTTCTCGTCGACTCTCATCGATATTTTAGTTGCCATACTCTTTGATGCAGTAATGTACATCATAGCATCACTTAGGTTCAGAAAGATCATAGAGTGAAGTTACGTTATTATTCACTTTAGACTATATGTTTAGTGGAGACCATTTAAGTGTAGTAAATCCCTTTTTAACCATGTGTAATTCATGACCTTAGAGGAGTATATTCAAGATTTGTCCAAACTAATCAGGAGGAGAAGGCTCGATATAAGGAAAATCACAACTAGTCTCTTGGTTTCACCAGGGAAATATACATTATTTGTTATCTAGTTTACTACTACTTATCATTTATATGCTAATTAAAGATAAAATCTCACTTCATATGAGAATTCGTGTTTTTGCCCTGGTTTAATTACCTTAATACCCATCTTATTATGGATAGCGTCTGGAGCCCCACTCATGGGCTCAATGGCAACAGCTCCTTTAACACCAGTATATATTTGAATGTAATTCAGGTTTTTCCTCCTAGTTATTTTCAGTTTTGAATGAGTTGATTTCAAAATTATATCTCCTCTGATGATAAAACAGTCATCATATTCCCCGTGACTTAGCTTAACCTGTTTTATTTCCCCTGTTGGTATATTGTCAATACTCTCTAGTTTCCTTACCTCTCCCCTTGTAATTATTTCCCAGTCACTGGAAACCACAAAATATGGATGTGTTCCCACTGTTAAGGGTGCTCTTTTATCTCCAACATTCTGAACTACTATCTTATTCATAAAACCATTCTCGAATAGCTTATACAGGACAAGGCAATTCAGCTTTGTCGGGTAACCCTTATCCTCTAAGAGATAGTTTAGGATCACGAAGTCCCTTTCATTATGTATAACTGAAAACTCCTTATCTAAGACCAGTCCATGAATGGCGTTTCCTTCTTTGTTCTTGGGTAACTCATACTTAATCCCATCAAATGTGTACTCTCCACCCTTTATCCTGTTAGCAAAGGGTATTAGGACTGCCATACCACCTCTTGTAACTCTATCAGTATTTCCCTGGAGAACTAGATCTTTCCCATTAATTTTAAATGAGTAAAGGTAGGCTCCCTTATTTAGGATCTCAGCCTCAGCACGTCCCTTTTTTAGAATCATGTTCTTAATCTCTTTAATTTTCTAATTTATTATTTTCCTGTGTTAATTTAACACAAAGATTATTTTCCATGTAAGTAGTTGTCACGATTGTGTCATGTTAATGATTAAATAAACTAAAACTACTTAGGGCTCAATAAATCCGTACTTGGATTGCTTACAAAATATTCGAAGGCTTTGCAGAAGTCATATTTTGGGTCAAGTTTTAATGTTCTTCAGCAAGCACATAGAGACTAGATTTTGAGCAAGAAGACCTAAACTCTGAGGGTAATTGTTTATTAATTTTGTTTTCTAATAGTAAAATATGACGATTAAGGTCAAGCGAGTTTACGAGACACCTGAGACTGATGATGGAGTCAGAATCTTAATTGACAGATTATGGCCTAGAGGAGTAAAGAAAGACATAGTGGATATTTGGATGAAAGATATTGCTCCATCAGACGAGTTAAGGAAATGGTTTAATCATGAACCTGAAAAGTGGGAAGAGTTTAAGCATAAGTATATGGTGGAACTTAAAAGTAACCCTAAGGTTAAAGTCTTAGTCGAGGTAATAAGGAGAAGTGAAAATGTCACATTTTTATATGCCACTAAATCACCTTACAATAGTGCGGTAGTTTTAAAGGAGTATATTGAAAGTTTGTTAACAAAATAATCTTTTTTAGAAAGAGTTGTTACATATGGTCTTTGCCTCAAAGAGACCCATTGAAGTTACACTTCTACTGGATAAACACCCATGCGAAGTCTTAGACATATTTAGGAAATATGAAATTAGGGCTCAGATAACTAATGTTAAGTTAAGGGACCAGGTTACTGATCATATTGCCCTCCTTAAGATAGATGATGATATACTTAAGGAACTAAAGAGAAGGTCTCTTAAAACTTTAAGGATAAATGAAAATACTATTTGGATAAGGACGAACGGCTGTGGAGTTTGTAAGCTACTCTATCACTCTGACCTAATTGTGGAAAAGGTAAAGGTGCTAAGTAAAGCTACTGTTATGTATAAACTTTTATTGCCAAATCTCTCCGCATTAAAACAGTTTTTAGAGGAATTGAACAGCATAAGAGTAGAGGCTACGGTCGCTAATGTATCAGAAATTGACGAAAGTGAGTTGACAGACAGACAATTGGAAATCCTGAGATTGGCTTACAAATCTGGTTATTTTGATGTTGATAGGAGAATCTCTATGAAGGAATTAGCCAATAAATTGGGGATAAAGGCATCTACGCTAGAGGAGATACTGAGGAGAGCTCTAAAAAAGGCTGTAAAATATTATTTGGACAGAAAGAGCTAAATATATTGGAACAAGAAAAACGTGCTGGAACGAAGAGCTGATCTGTCATCCTGATACATTACCTAGTTACATAGTAAGGAAAGCCTCGCCATTTATGGTGGTGAAGAAGTCAGATTCAAAAACCTCACAAATGATTGAGCAAGAAGAGAATTATCGTCGCTGAAGATATTATCATCAATATAAGATGGTAAAAAAGGAGTATTCTCTTATACCTTTTTACACTCTCATGGGAAGGCACCTATGATCCCTCAATGGTTTCCATGACTGTGTTTCATTCTATATTTATTCTCGTTATTAGATGATAACTCTCTTGGCAAATCTATGCACGGATTTTCATCGAAGAATCCGTCAGGTCTTAACATAAATCCAGCCATTTCTACTGGCATTACTGGCCAATCTTCAACTCTCACTACATGCTCAACTCCCAATGTGTACCATAATACGATATCCTTATCCACTATACTCCTGTTTTTTTCCACGTATTTAGGTAATCCTTCACCAATCCTTTCATAGGGATAATCTCCAGTAGCATATCTTTCATTTGGATCGTATGGAGTGACCCATAGATGATAATTTATATAGCCTCCTCTCTTCCTTACAAAGGATTCTTCTGGCAATGGACATGCTACATTTTCTCTAGGGATAAATCTGTATGCAGTGGGTTCTCCTAAATAATTGGACTTTTTCGGATTAACTATTTTCCAATATCTGCCACTTTGAGGATTTACATGTCTTCTAGCCTCTAACTCATTTTTTAATAAAGTTTCCTCCGCATAAAACGCGTTACCCAATGGGTTTTCAGGTCCTATACTATCTGGTTTTAGATTAACCTCATATACCCTATTTATTTGTCCGTCAATATCTAAATCCAGTCTAATGTTAAACCAGTGTATATGAATAGGTCCATATACCTCTGGGGTAACAAGCGTTCCATACTTTCTCTTTTGTCCTTTCTGCACAGCATCGTCATTTATTATACCCGTTAATTTGACCATCAGTTCAATACTACCATCCTGATAAAAGTGCCAAAAGAATCCATAATCATAGTTAGCTAGTGTAGCCCAGAACGAGACAACAAGTCTCCTATTTCTCCTTACCTCTGATTCACCGCTTCTCAGATCAGTGTGTCTCCATATTACGTTAAAGTCCTCTTCATGTACGCATATAGCCTTTTTTATCTTTACAGGTTTACCATCTGAACCTGCTCTGACTACATCGAAATGATAAATACCCTCACCCAAACAGTCACAGTCATAGAGCTCACCATTACCATGTTTCAGGGGAACGATAAAGTTTCCTAGACCATAGTCTCCCGCGTCAAGAACCATTTTTCTGTAGTGGAATGGAGAAGGATCTCCATAAGGAACCATTAAATCTACAACGGATGCCCTGTAAATGATTTGTCTTTCTTTTCCTTTATAATTATATCTTACGTCATATAAAACAAGACCCTCCCTTGGCGTATAACCAATCCTCAACCTCCACCTATACCATTTTATTTCATAACCGTTAACCACCACACTGCTTCCTAGAGGTTGAAGTATCTCAATGGGTTTAAGGCTATCCTCTTGCACGTCTTTCCTTCTCTCAGGCGCGTAGTCACTATTGAGCTCAGGAAGAGGCGCCTCACCAAAATCGTCAATTCTAACTACTTCCATTTTATTTAGGTCAACCCATGGCATAAGTCCGTGTACTGGACGAGCATAATTATTGTCTTTTATGTCTTTTTTAATCCACATGTACCCTATAGCCAGTCTTTTATCACGTTCAGCCTCATTTACATATCCTGGAGACCAACAATCTACTATTAAAAGATTAAGGTCATTTGGAAGTATACCGCGCTTTTGTAGAGCCTCTTGAACTCGTTTATCGTTCCTTACAGCCTTTTCGCATTCTCCAAATTCATCTAAGGTTATGGGTGCATGAACATTCTTTATCTCATGAACAGAAACAATTGATCGGGACTCAATTGAAACTATTGCTTCATATACTTTACCCTCTTCTGCAGGATTGTAAAACTTGACTAATGCTTGTCTCTCGATATTTTTCTCTCCTTTTTTCCACTTTAAATAATCATCTTTCTCCGGTTCGTTTAGCATTATGGCAATGAATTTTATGCTCTCTCCTTTCTCTAGGACTATCTTTTCCCTAATTACTTGAGCTGCTATCTCTATTTCGTTAT
The DNA here is from genome assembly GCA_000508305.1 of Sulfolobus acidocaldarius SUSAZ. Taxonomy (NCBI): domain Archaea; kingdom Thermoproteati; phylum Thermoproteota; class Thermoprotei; order Sulfolobales; family Sulfolobaceae; genus Sulfolobus; species Sulfolobus acidocaldarius. The sequence goes on along the minus strand of CP006977.1, from coordinate 1,792,892 downwards.
CGTCTAGGGGATCTAACGGTGACTTAACTAAACTAGAGTTTACTTTGCTTTCTTCAACCACTCCTTCTCACCCAAGGTTATATAACCAATATTACTTAAGAAAATATAACTATAAATATATATTTTGTATTATAAAGTAATACATTATAATACATTATCTTACAAAATATGATTAAATATTAGTTTTATATAATAGTTAATTCGAATTAAAATGGATGAAACTAAGGGCAAAAAGGAAGAGCAAACCGAACAAGGTGAGGGTTTAGCTAAAGGTGTAGCTCGGTATAGAGAGGTTTTAGCACAAGGTATAGCTTCAGCAGCTCCTGCAGCTGCCACTATAGGTACACTAACTGGTGCGGCTGCTTTCGTATATGGCGGATTGCCATTAGCCGTATTGATAGCATTAGTTGCTATACTGCTTGATGCTACAAGAATAAGCATAATATCTAGATACATCCAAAGCGCAGGTGGAATATATACATTTATAGAGAGAGGGTTAGGGAAAAAAGTAGCCTTCATAGCCAGTATGTCTTATATCGTTTACATATTTGCAGTTATAATATTTGTCTATCTAATAATGGGGCTAATGGTTCCTACGGGACTTCAAGAGTTAGGGTTAAATTTACCAGATTGGATATGGATACCATTTGGTCTAGCCAATGCCGCAATTGCGGTTTTTATATCGTATATGGGAATAAGACCATCTCTAAAATTTACACTTACTATGAGTTTAGCAGAAATTTCAGTTCTAATTGCCACATCGCTTCTGATATTTTCCAAAGTGCCTCCAGATCCACAAACATTTACGCTAGCTTATGTACCTGAGCCTCAGGTACTTAATCTTGGTCTCGGCGTTTCGTTTGGTATTTTAGCTTTCACTGGATATGAAACTGTCTCCGTCCTCGGAGAAGAAGCTCAAGATCCAAAAAATACGATTACAAAGGGCGTGTTCACAGCTGCACTAATAGTAGGTATTGTATATCTGATAGGCTCTGAGGCATTTACTGTAGGATGGGGTGTTAACAACATGAGCTCATATTTCAACTATCTTGCCCCAGGTTTGATAGAAGCATATAATTTCGGTGGTCCCATCTTAGCTATAATTTTAACTGCTCTTCTTATAAACAGTAATATAGCCTGTGCGTGTGGGTTTACCAATGCAGTAACTAGAGTCATGTATGCGATGAGTAGAGACGGATTATTGCCATCTAGAATTGGTGAAATACATAAAAGAAGGAGAACTCCCCATATTGCTGCTTTATTCACGTTCATATTTACAGCTGTCTATTTCGTTATAATGTCACTTATTTTTACTCCAGCCAATATATTTATTGCTACTGGGGTTACCACGACATTTGGTTTCCTAATAGCCATATTTACAGTAAACATAAGCATGTTAATTGTTGTAAAAAGGAATAATGCATTAAGCATAGGTAATATAATACTTGTAGCAGTAATTGAGGCAATTATAGGCTTCGTGTTTTACAGTCAGTTAATCACCAGCGCCATAAATATACCTGTCCTCATAGGCGTGTTAACTTTAGTGTTGTGGGTCGTAGGAGGGGCAATTTACTTAATGATATCAAGGAGACTCAAAAGATGAAAAGAGGAAGACTCTGTTAACTAGCCTAATTAGCTTAAGAGAGATTTAACACCTTTTAGCTAATCTTTTTTAAAGGTAAAGACTATACTTTTTTCCATTGGTTCTATTTTACATTTTTTGTTAACAAGTTCATGAATATTTTCTATTAATCCTTCATAATAATTTGCTATTAGGACCGAATATTTGTAGTTATAGTTGTGAGATAATATAATAGAGATACTCTCTCTATCCTCTACGATATCATATCTGAACAAATTGGAATACTTAGAAATAATATCTAGGAATCCGATGAAGATCGATAACTTATCGTATTTTGCATATTTCTTATTGTGTAACTCTTTACTCCAAATGAATAGGTACTCTTTTCCCCATTTTTTCCCTGCCTGATAGGCTTTCTCCTCTATGGAATTCAAATCATCAGTCATACAATTTAGTACAAGCTCAAAAAATCTACTAGATATCGTAATCTCTTTCTCCTTATCGAATTTACGAATTTTGTATGTAAAGAACATGTATTTTTCTAGTTCTCTAGTTATAATACTGTTAAATTTCATGTCTTCCTCCAGTGAAACTTTATCTAAAAATTCCTCCATCCTCTTAGGTATCCTTATGGTCTTTACTACGCTTAGGTCACTACCCTCGTATTCCTTTCGTTTTTCCATACAGAATAGTTGTTTTAGCTTCTATTTATCCTTTAAGATAAGAATATTAAAAATATTAAAATTCAATTCATAAAATTAAGATCATTTACTGGAAAGTATCCAACTTCAGTATGACGTCAATAGACGTAGTTTAAACACATAGATGAAGCTTGTATACAATAAATTAAGACTAAGGGAAAAACAGTTTTTCAAATTAACCCAGTCTTTACTCTTTTCTATCATCAGGAGGGACAAGTTTACCTCTAGTATATTTATACGTAGATATTTGCTCTAAGGAAAGTCCTTTCGTTTCTGGGGTAAATATTAAAGTGAATATAAATGCCATTGCACTAACTATCACCAATAGTTCAAAGAATGGTAGTTTTCCGAAAGCAGAAACGATAAATGGAAACTCGAAGGCACTCAAAAATGATACAAACCTAGTAATAGCAGTTGCTGAACCCATAGACACAGACCTTAACTTAGTTGGGAACAATTCTATTGCGTAAAGTCCCATAGTATTTCCAGGTCCAAGGTTTCCCATTCCGTACCAAAATACTAAACCTATTATACCCAAGGCGATAGCGAATAAGCCACCTATTGTAGCTCCTAAGGCAACAAAGACCATACCTAGTGTCGCAAAACCAAAGCCTAATAGCTGTAGAATTCTCCTTCCAACTGTGTCGTTAAGATATGCAGCTCCCAATGCACCCAAAAACCCTGGAATATATAGTAATGCGGAGAATAGTATAGCTAAAGCACCCTTAATACCTAGCAAATTTAGAATACTAGGCGAATAAAGACCAAATCCATAAGCTCCAATGTCATAAAGAATCCATTGGGTCCATACTATGGCAGTCCTCTTAGCCCACTCACCTTTGAATAGAGCAGTTATTGAGCCTGCACTTAACTTCTCATATTTTTGTTTCTCCTTGATAAGGTTATTAATATCCTCATCAGTCATACCAGTTTCCCTCCTCAGTAATTTAGCTTCTTCAACAGCCTTCTCTCCTTTTTGAGCAATATTCCACCTTGTAGACTCAGGAAGATTAGTCCTCAGGAGAATAGTTATTATTGCAGGAATTGCACCTAGACCTAACGCCCACCTCCAGGCAGTTATTGGGTTGATTAAGTAAAATAGGTAACCTACTGAAAACGCTACAGCTGCTCCAATACTCCAGAATGACCAAACCCAGCCATATCCCTTACCTCTCTCCATATTTGGGTACATTTCTGAAGCATATACTGGACTTAAGGCATAATCGGCACCGACTCCCCATCCTATGAAGAACCTGAAAACTATCATTTGAATAAGGTTAGTGGAGAGGGCAGATAACACGGCAAAGACTACAAAAAATATCAGGTCAAACACATACAGATATCTTCTACCAATTCGGTCAGAGTAATGCCCGAATAAAACTGCTCCTACCATAGCACCTAAAAGTGCTGATCCGCTAACCCAACCTAGAGTGAAAGAGTTATAAGGAAATATCTTATAAGTCAGTAAGATAAATGTGAACACAGATATCACACTGAGATCATATCCGTCCAAAAAATAGCCCATAGCAGATAGGACTGTATATGTAGATCTTTTAGGTATCGATTTTTGGATATAAGTTTTATCCATAGTATTAATTATGAAAACTTCTTATATAGGCTTTTCTAGGTAGAAAATAGAGCACTATGTATTTTCGGTATTTTTTAGGTTAAATCATAGTTCTTTATTGCTCAGAAGCAGCCTATTAGTAAAATTTTTGCATTTATTAGAAGCTCAGGAGAATAGAACGTCGATGCTTATTTTACGTAAACGAGAATTCTGTTTATCATTAAAGAGTGAATACGGGTAGAGTTTATTGGTTGGAAATGAAAATAAACAGTTATGTAGAAATATGTACAGTCTACAAAAAACTCAGATATTTCTGAATAACAGCCCAATAACTTAACATCTTTTATTTCTTTCTGTCTCATTCCATCAGATCTATCCCTACCTTATCTAGCTTGTCTAACCAGTTAATGAACTTCTTTACATTATCTCCCTCAAATATGGAACCGTGTTGTGGTGCAATGATCTTTATATCTAATTCCTTAACCCTTTTCAGCCAAATGTCTAAGGCTTTTCTTGTGGGCAAGTATCTCTTATGGAACCACTCCATGTACTTCACATGTTCATCAAAGTTTTGTACATAAAGACTCCATTTTCCTTTAGGGAATACCGCTGCCCCTATATCTCCTGAAAAGTAAACCTTAGATTTAACGTCATAAACGTGGAAGTTTCCTTCGGAGTGGAGGAAGTGAGCAGGAATGGCTCTCACTTCGTTTTTCTCTATCTTAAACTGCATACCTTTGTCTGGTATTTTTATAATTCTTTCTGCACTACTTGGATCTGAGATACCTAGATGAGGTAAAAATCTCTCCCAGATCTCTGATATGTACACTTTAGCGTTAGGGCAGGTATCTAGCCAGAGGTTCATTGCTCCTACTACGTCTGGATCTTGATGGGAATAGAACAGCCCAATAATATTCTCAGGTTTTACGAAATCTTTTAAGTTCTTAAATACCCTTTCAAATACAAAATACCCACCTGGATCCAATAATATACCTTTGTCCCCGTCTACAATTAAATACTGATTCGTCAGTAAACCTTTTTCGTAATCAGACTCATCAAGCCCTAGCCAGACAAATTTGTGGTCCTTATCCTCATGAATAATATATGGCTTATGGATCCTCACTCTCTAATTCCCTCCAAAAGCTTTGGTGAGACCATTACGTATACCTGAGTCTTATAGTTGCCTGAAAGAGTGTTTAAAATGTCTTCCTTTCCAAAATACTCCTTTCCGTCTTTCATCACATACACTCCCTTTACCTCTCCATTTATATATAATACCCTAAAAGCCGATGGTCCGCTTCCTGAGATATATACAACAGGATATTCTGATAACTGTGAAACTACCTCTTGCAGATAATCAACCACGCCACCTACATTTAAAGCTACGTTCTGCGTTCTCACCATTTTGGATTTCATTACCAACTTGGACAGATAAGATAGCTTTGAGAGGTTTTGTGAATAATCCTCTTCATTTTCACCATTTTCCTTTATCTCGTACATTTCAGCCTTATCCATGTCATTTAGAATACCTTTTCTTATCTCTTCCAACACTTTATTTAGATTCCTTCCAACAATCCACTCCTTCTCACCCTTGTAAGTTAACGTGACTCTTAACATGTCCTCTGTCTCGTGGTAAAATCCTATTCCGAATGTGTTACCCTTATCATCTACTGCAGACCACTCAACTGAATCTGATGAAATAACTGGAGTTTGGATCTTAAATCTCGAGGTTAGTCTGAAGAACCATAGTATTCTAAATCTTAATATCATGTACCCATCTTCAACACCAACAACACTGGGTATAACACCTAAAACATTGTCAGGATTTTTTGCCCACTCTAAAGCATGATCGATATTGTCCACGCCTATTACTACTGTTTCTGACCTCATGGAAACAAAACCGTATTTGATCATATATAAATATATTTATACTCTCATCGGTATTAGTTTTAGATATATCTTGATATAAATTGAGAAAGATAAAATAGTAATTGTATTAGGAAAATTCAGTTAATTTCTAAAAAGTAAAATATAATACGTTTTCTTCACTCAACAAGCGGGTAAATATTAAGGGTGAAAGTAATTAGTATTTCACTTGTTATATCAGGAAAGCCTATGATTATCTCAGGACAAATATCATTTTACAAAATGACGAAAGCCTCGCCCTTTAGGGCGGGGAAGAAGTCAGCTAGATCGTCACACGTCATTCGGAATAAGCCGTACATTTTTAAGTTATTTATTATAAAGCTAGCACAGGAGTTTTAGGTAAGTGGATGAAAAGGTCTCAAGCACGATTAATGGTCTACGATTGCTCTGAAATACGATACTATAACAGGAGGAAGGCAAATATTAGGAAGTAGTTTGATTTTTTCGAACACATTTTTATATTGATTGTGGTCTTATCTAAAGTCAAGTATTACTAAGATCTTATAATATATATAGTATATGAGTAATTTTCTAAATAGGTTACTAATGTAATATAATTCAAATTGTAATAGTATTACTGTGACTGGAAGGTAATACTCAGCTAGTCCAAATTTTAATAACTATACACCAACGACTTGTTCTAAACTCAAGTTCATGAAGTCATACTTATATTGAAAGCTTCAATTCTCTTTGATATTTATAACTTAATATACAGGATTAAGATGGTTTGATTATGCTCTCGGATTTCATTGACTTTAAACTAAAAACTCATTATACACCAATTTTCCTAAATTATCATCAATTCCAAGGCTGATTATCAAGGTTCTTGAAATAATTCCTGTCATGGTTAACTTATCTTTTATAGAATTCTGAAGTATATTAAGTATGTTGTTAATGAATATAATATGTATGAGGCTAAGAATATAACCAGACCACTAGTCCAAGCTAGGATGGCAGTTTTGCATTTGGCACATACTTTTCCCGCAAGCGTACTTAAAACGTAAATGACCAATATGCTTAGTATCTTTATAGTAAACAACATCATTATGCCAACATAATACGCATTAATATTATCGTATGGCTGGAGAAATATGTTATAGTCTGACGCATCAAAGTTTATCCATGCAATACTTGAAACTACAGCGTCTATGAGGTTACCTCCTATTATGATAATCCAGAAGATTCTACTTAACGTTAAATTGCCCTTAAACACCTCTGTTATACCTTTTCTGACCCCGTTATCGAAATATAACACCAGACCGGTGAATATTAGTGAAAAAGAGAAGACTAAGAATTCATAAGGGAACTCCCTAATAACATTAGTTAAAGAATTGATGGGAAAATTTGCCGTTATTATTTTGTCGTAGTTGTAGCTAGTTGCTTTGTAGTTTTCTATAAAGGGAAGTGTTCCAACCATCTATTTCTTTCATGTATACAATAGATAGATATTTAAAATCTACACCTAAGTTCTTAGGGTATAATATTAAATAGTTGAAAAACAGATATAGTCAATTCAAAAAGGGATAGATAGAAAATTTTTATTTAGTTTTGTGCTATTTGTTAAAAATGAAAAATTCGTATATTTCCTCTCAAAGTTTGAAAGATAAAATTTTGTGTGTAACCTGAAGAGTTTAAAGTATTTTCAAATTAAAAAGCTATTTATATAATAGCTTTTCAATATGTTTAAATAATATGAAAGGACTAAGTACAAGAAACTAGGATTAGACTTGCGGAGTCGATGAACGTGGCTAAAATTATTATTTCACGTAAAACTTAAAGTAAAATAGTGAGTAGACCTGAGGTTAAGAGCTTTTGTCTCCGCTGATCATGATCAGAGAATAAGACTGAAAAAGTTAACATCAGCATTTTAAAACCATAGTCATCCATAAATCTATTCTTCAATTATGTAATAAAAACTCAAATGATGTTAAGATTTTGAGAGACGTAGAATTAAAAATAGTATAATTCTATGAGTTTAGCATGTTAAAAGATTAAACTTTGATAGAGCGGTGTTAGCAATCATATATAACGCAATTTACCATTTTAGGTTGTAAGACAAATATATTCTCTTAGGATCATAAGCTCGGAATTTAAACATTTTGGTCTTCAGTACGTGTTAACGAGAAGTACCTCAAAAATTTTGAATACTCTGACCTCAAAAAAGACTCCCTTCATTCTTTATCTATTAACATTTAATTCTATATATTTATGAATACGATCAAAATTCTTTTATTTTGCGATATTAGCTATTTTAAATAATGCCTAGAGGAAGATTTTATGGACCTAAGGAAATAAAGACGGGACTATTTAGAGTAGGACTGTTTTATGTTTTCTTCATAATATTTTCTCTTTATTACACTTATTTGATAATGCAGGGTGGGTATCAGGATATATTAATAAGCTACCTGTCCAATCCTCTGTCAGTTACTATTCTAGCCTGTTTTGAGACTGGGGGAATAATAGGTCTAGAAACGTCATTGCTATTTATTGCAACAATTCCTGATAAAAGTGGAAACCCTTATGGACTATACTTTAGTAGTGTAGTTCTTATAACTTATGTAGCGCTAGCGTTTTATGTGATACCGGGAATTGTTAAAATTAGGAGAGGATTCACAAATTATCCTAAAGAAGTGAGAATCGGTAGAGTAGGTACAAGCCTAATATTAATCTGTATCTTACTTTATATGATGTCCTTTGGATACTTAGTGCTCTCCTTGAATTATATCGTCCCTTCAGTTGACTTTTCACTCTTTACATACTCTTTTTTGCTACTTACGCTACTTTACACGATAGGGCAACTGCTCCTCGGTATCGGTTTATATAGAGTAGGGAGAATCTATAGGAGTGGTTTATTAAAGGTAGGAGGAGTACTTATAGCCATACCTGTTACTCATTTCATACCGTTTATAGGGTATATCTTATCAAGACTCGGAATAGAAGAAGTAATGGATAATGGGAGGGGCACGTCTATTAATAGAAGACATCACAGACGGTTTTCCATAAATACAATTTATTTAGTGTATTAAGGACTAGAGAGAGCAGACAATAAGCTATTTGTCTATATGTAAATTTTCAGTGAATTAAACGAAATATACGGAGAATTTTGTTGCCTAGGATTTTCCATAGCTGGATTTTATTCATAAATTGGTCTGTTTATTGCACTATAGGCTCATTGTCTCATCTCAAGAGCTCTATGAATGGCTAAGTCAAAGATACTTGCTTATTCTTTAATTTCCTCTAATATTTTGGGTGATGCTATAGCGTAAATTTGAACCTTAAAAGCTCCAGATAAGGTATTCAAAATGTCTTCATTGCCAAAGTACTCTTTTCCCTCCTTTAGAACATAAATCCCCTTAACTTCATTATTTATGAACAAAATCCTGAATGCTGATCCACCGCTTCCTGATATATATATAACAGGGTACTCTGAGTACTGGTTCACTATATCTTGCAAATAGTCCACCAGTCCCCCTACGTTAATTGCCACAGTCTGAGTCTTAGTGAACTTACTCTTCAAGGTGAGCTTTGAAAGGTAGGATAATCTAGAAAGGTTTTTTGAGTAATCATTTGGAATAGTAGTGGTTTCATTATTGTTTCCCAATTGTGGACGTGTTTCAGGTATATCTGAAACATCTCTTAATATACCTGCCCTTATTTCCTCTAAAATACTATCAAATTCTCCTTCTACTATCCACTCTCTTTCCCCGAAATAAGATATAACTACTCTTATTGTACTCTTACCTTCAGCTACGAAAGTTACCCTGAAGTTATTTCCCTTATTATCTCTGAAATTATATTCCACAACATCATCTGAGATCAAAGACGGTTCAACAAGAAATTCTGATTCAAAGTTGAGCATAAGTCTAGAGAATTTCATCTTCACTGTAGTACCCTGTGACTCAACAATATTAGGTATGAGTGGAAGGACGTTGTCCAAGTTTTTAACCCACTGGATCACAACATAATTGTTCTTTACTGCAACAGTAATTGACTCTGATGCCATAATTCTTCTTAACACCGAAACGAATAAAAAGTTTATTATTGAAATAACGAGTTATAGCTTGTATTGAATAAAATTTAGTTTTACTTAGAGATAAAATAAATTCGTTTCAAGATTGTTATTAAACACTCAATTTCGTATTTAAAAATTACTTGGAGGATGTATTAAGTTACATATGTGTAATTTCTAGATAACAATTTCATGTAAAATAAACCTATTTTTTATATATTCTCGTTGAATGCATATTTTCTACTAGACCTCATAAAATAGTCTTTGAATTACAAAAGAATGAAAGCCTCGCCCTTTAGGGCGGGGAGGAAGTCAGCTTGTCACTAAGGTCTAAATTTGTATTGAGAATCTTTTAATATGTAGTATCAATGCATACAATTGATGCGAAAAGCCACCACAATTGTAGTCCTAATATTTCTCATGTTAACCCTATCGCCACTCATTAGTTTTGCAGTGACAGCTCCTGTTGGAATTTCGAGTATAAGTCCCAATATTACAACCATATCGATACTAGGCTATGCGAACATTTCATCACTATTAGCCTACAATTCAAGCTTCTATCAGCCATATGGTGCATCTCTTCAACTAAATGCAATACTTGAGGTCGACACTCCTAGCAACACATATTACTTCTGGGTTCAAAATGTAGCGAACTTTATAACCAATAATAACACGCTCTTCTTTAATGACAATATATGGAATGCAACTGAAATGAACTCAAATATATCAGAAGTCATAGGTAGTGGAAACATTTCAACATGTAGTTCATGCCAAGCTCCTCAGACTTTTTATGGTACCTCTTCTCAACAGACTATATATTACAACTTCCCATTGTCCTTCTACCTGTTCATAAATATTACTCCCTCTGTAAGAGGACCACTAGTCACATTTGGATATATCATACTCCAGAACGGAAAAATAATATCGCCAAAGGTTCAAGTTTATGACAACGTTATAATTCCAGTACAGGGTACCACATCTGCGCAGATTGTGGTACAGAATTCTTATACGTATGTATACAATCAGGGTTCGTATTCTTATTATGGTCTAAAAAAGGACGTGGAATTAGTTTGGGGAGGATTTAGTAACGGGGAACGTACTACATTTAAGGAGATGTCAAGTCTCTTAGCTATGTACTATTTAAAAGATGGAAAATGGTTACCATTTAATGATGTTTACAACTACGGCTTTGATACTGCTGAATCTGGAAGTAACCTGACCGTATATGTAGATAGGCAGGGCTTTGCCCATGTTACAACAGGTAACCTGAACAAAGGGGAATTAACAAATAATTTTAACCCACCAACACCCTATTTTACGTTCGTCAATATTTCTAGCCCAATACCATTTATCGTTGACGGAAATAAATTCTACAACTTCACAGCATATATAAACTCTCCCTTATCGATTTACCTTTACTCCAATTACTCCTTAAGTAATGATTCCTTTGCATTACTTAATCATACTTCTACGCAAAAAATGGTAAAATTTATAATAAATTCATCAACCTGGTTTAGCTCTGTACAGTTCACTCCCAAATATACGTTTTACTATAAATTGAATGTAATCTCTTCAATTCCGGTCATAGCACTTGTTAACGGTGTTAATACAACCCTGAAATCGGGCTGGTACCCAGAAAATACTAGGATCACTATATCAACCTCGAACTATTACTTATCAAATAACACCAGGTATGTTATTACTAAAGTAGTACCCTCAACTAGCATTACCATAAATAGACCTTTCAACCTCACAGTGAAAGCCCAACTTCAGTACTTAGTCAATATGAGCGGAATATTGACGTGGCAGAATAACGGATCAGAAATAACCATACCCAATTATAGACCGCTGTTATACACTATCGCATACGAGGGGACTTATAATCTACTACCCGGTGATACGATAACAGTAACTCAACCCATAACCGAGAGGTTAATTATTCGCCTTAACTACGAGAACATATTTGTTGTGTTTGCCGGAATCATAATCCTTTTAATTATATACTTGTTAGTCAGAAAACCATCAGGTTACGAGTAATTAAATAACGTTTTGAAGTTGAAATTATTTGGGCTTACTTTGTTAATTTTCCTTCTTACACCTTTTCTCTTCCAACTTACCTTTTAAAAATCTAGCCAGTGTAGGTAACTACTACAGGTAGTCCTAAACCAGTATTAAAGTATATTGTAGCGCTGTACTCAGACTGCTTGGTAAATGTTACATTTGAATTACTCTTTATTTCGAATGTCATAGTCTGTGTTTGCCCTGCTCTTAAAATTGAACTTTGTGGATTAACGGGTACGAACTTCATGTTTGCTATCCAAACACTGGTTATGTTTACATCACTTGTTCCTGAATTCTTCAAGGTGACTGTCAAATTATAGACCTCACCATAACCAGTCAATGTTCCACTACCTATAACCTCTACTGGTTCTTGTCTAGGAATTGTACCAGCTAGACCATAAGTGAATAATACTACAGCTATAACTGCTATGAGACCTATTATGGTCAAAATTAGAGCAATAATAGAATCCGACATACCTCTCTTAATCTTTAATTTATTCTTGTTTACTTTCATATCCGTTATAAATTACGTATAGCATTAATATTAAATTTTTCTTTCAATTTTCATTTATGACAGCTTTCCTGCAAGGGAAAGAATACCGAGATGTGAAACTTTACAGTATCACAGTCATCTGGAATATTATTCACGTGTGTAAATAGAATTTCATGCATAATGTAGACCCTATTGTGCTAAATAAGGTTTATTTATTTTAGTAACCTTTAGAAATTATGCAAGATCTTTTTTGGGAAAATGTGCATTCCTTAAGGGAAAAAGTCTGTAGTGGCGAAATTTCTTCTGAGGAATTAATCATTAAATTTCTGGAAAGAGTAAACAGGCTGAACCCAAAAGTGAATGCAATAGTTACGCTTAATGATAGGGTAATTGCAGAAGCTAAAGAAATGGACTCCTTAGCCAAAAAAGGAATATGTAAACCTCTCCATGGTATCCCGGTTACAATTAAGGACAACATCTTAACTAAGGGGGTTAGGACCACCTTTGGGAGTGTATTATTCAAGGACTTTGTACCAAATGAAGACTCCATTATATCTGAGAGATTAAAAGAGGCTGGAGCTCTTGTCCTAGGAAAAGCGAATATGCCTGAGTTTGGTCTTGTGGGAATAACAGATAACCCCCTTTTTGGTGTAACTAGAAATCCATGGGATCTATCAAGAACCCCAGGAGGGTCAAGTGGAGGTTCTGCAGCAGCAGTAGCCTTGGGTCTTTCCCCAATCTCTATAGGCAATGATGGAGGAGGGTCAATAAGGATACCCTCTAGCTTCTGTGGAGTATTTGGCTTCAAACCATCACCACATGTAATTCCTAAGTATCCACCACCAAACACATTCCGAGGAATAAGCGTGGATGGTCCTATTACGAGATATGTGAGCGATGCTATACTTACAATGAGAGTACTTTCTGGACCTGACTTAAGGGATAGGAGGTCGTTAACAGTGCCTAAAATAAACTTCGATGGAGAGCTAAATTGGAACGAGGCGAAAAAACTCAGGATTGCATATTCGAGGAACCTGGGATATGGGGTAGTAGATAGTAAAGTGGAAAAAGTTATCGAGAACTCCGTTTACAGGTTGAGGGAACTAGGTGTAGAGGTAATCGATGAGATAAACCCCGAACTCCCAAACTTATACAAAGCCTTAATGACCAAGATTACAGTGGAATTTGCTACCTTTATTTACGATAAATTAGAGGAGTGGAAAAAAGTCACATACAAGCCTTATCTCAATTTCCTGTTACCGTACTTTGAGAAACTCACCTATCACGATTATGTAAAAGTTGATAATGAGGTAGACAGACTGTGGTCTAAATTGTCTAATGTTTTCCAGAAATACGATTATCTGATTACTCCAACTGTATCTGTTGTTGCGTTTAAGATTGAAGAAGGTATTGGTCCCAATGAGATTAACGGACAGAGGGTGGGCTTTGGAGAATGGTCACCCTTCTCATTCCCATTTAACCTCACCGGTCAACCAGCCTCAAGTATTCCAGCAGGTCTTGTTAATAATCTACCAGTCGGTATGCAGATTGTTGGGAAACCGTATGACGACTTTGGAGTACTGAGATTATCATTGAATTATGAGAGGATGTTTCCTTGGCATGAAATGAAACCGCAGATTTAAGATCTATAGTAATACGAATGAAGAAGCGAAGTTGAAACTGCGTAAAGTGGAAGTTGCCTATTTGTAGCTACGGTATTATTTGTAGCACATGGGATTGCATGAAGTTAGACTTGAAAATTTTTACCCCTTCTTATCTAGGTAATACTTAACTGCCTTTCTTAAAGCTCTTCTCAATATCTCCTCTAAAGTAGGAGCCTTTATCCCAAGTTTTTCAGCTAGTTCCGTCATGGTTATTCTCCTCTCAATATCAAAGAAACCCATCTTATATGATAATTTCAATATCTCTAATTGCCTTTCCGTCAGTTGCTCTTCATCTAGCTCAGATGTACTACCTACTATAGCCTTTACACCTATCTTAGTAAACTCGTCGATAAGACTCTTCAAGGAGAGCAGATTTGGAACAATGAGTTTGTACATGACTGCATTATTTCCTACAACTTTCACTTTTTCAACCACAGCGTCACTCAGGTAGAGGATTTTACACACCTTACAGCCTTCCGTCCTAATCCAGACACTGTTTTCGCTTATCCTTAAGGTTTTTGATCTCCTTTCCCTCAACTCCCTGAGTAATTTTTCAGTTAACTTCAGGGTTGCGATGTGGTCAGTAACACTCTCCCTCATCTTTACATTGTTAATTTCTGCCCTTATGTTAAGTTCTTGAAACAATTTCATAATTAAGCAAGGGTGATTCTCTATAATAAATGTGACACTCATAGGTTTCTTTACATCATCAGCACCCATATCTTCTAATATTAACTTTCCTTATTTATTAAACTTTCTATGTATTCTTTGAGCACAACTGCGTTATTATGTTCAGAGTCACCAGAGTATAGAAATGTTACAACGTTAGTCAACTTAACTATCATTAATAGAGGTTTAACTTTTGGATTATACCTCAACTCTTCTAAATATCTTCTCTTAAATTCCTCCCATTTTTGTGGTTCATAATTATACCATGCTATTAATTCTTCAGATGGGGCAAGATCCCTAAGCCACATATCGATAGAGCCTCTAGTTACGGAGGCTGGCCATGTTCTCTCGATCAATATTCTAATCCCGTCGCTAATCTCTGGTTTATCATAAACGTTTTTTATTTTTATCATAATGCAGGGGAAACGTTACTGGAAATAAGTTCAACACCTTAACAGTTAGGGTTGGAAAATAGATAAAGAAGTTTAAATATCAATTAAAAAATCTTCCAAAATTAAAATGCATACAAAAAGACAGGATTAAATAATCTGAGGAGAGACTTATAAAAGAATTGTTTACAAGGTAAACAAATCTGAACTTTTCAGTATCTAAAGTAACCCTAGACTGCTATATTAACACTTTTTTATGTTACATCTACCAAATAATTATTATGCTCATAATAGGTCATAGGGGCGCTCCATTGGAGGCGAAGGAGAACACCATCCAGTCTTTTTTAATAGCTAAAAATTTAGGTGTAGATGCAATCGAGCTAGACGTTCATTTATCCAGTGATAATAAAGTGATTGTTTTCCATGACGATGCTGTTTTAATCAACGGTAAGATGGTTCAAGTTAGTGAGTTGGCATTAGAGAGGTTAAGGAAAGTTACTGGGATCGAGGTTCCCACCCTTGAAGAAGTATTAGAAACAGTAGGTGATTTTAACTACGTTGTGGAGATCAAGAAGTCGAGCGCTTTCTACTCATCAATCGAGGAAAGAGTTGTAAAGGCAATAAGGGAGAGAGGTCTAGTTGATAATGTAAACGTAATATCATTTGATTTTGACTCCGTTAAGAGGGTGAAGGAAATAGAGGAAAAAATCTCAACAGGGATAATTTTTGTAGGTAGGATAAACTGGTTTTTAGGAATTGCTAAGGAAGTCAAGGCTGACTGGTTAGCATTTTATCATGAACTTGTAACCGAAGAGGATGTAAAAATTGCTCATCATAGTGGTTTAAAACTTGATGCATGGACAGTAAATGACTTAGATCAAGCCGGAAAACTGGAAAGAATTGGAATTGATGCTTTAACTACGGACAACCCAAGGAAGATGATAGAAGTATTTAAAGGGAGAAAGAAGAGCGCATAAACTTGATAATATATTTTTTACCTGTGATTTAAATCTACCAGTGAATACGAAATGAATAATAGACCTTACATTATTATCTTTTCTACGATAAGTATTGACGGAAGGCTCGCATCTAAGACAGGTTATAGTGAACTGAGCTGTCCAATAGATAAACAAAGGCAACATCAGCTCAGAGCTGAGGTCGATGCGATTATGGTGGGGGGAAACACAGTGAGGGTAGATAACCCCTCCCTAACAGTGAAATACGCTAAGAAAAAGGACAAAGATCCTATAAGGGTAATAGTAAGTAAAAGTCTAAATCTAGATATATCACTTAAAATATTCTCTACTCCTCCGTTGACGCTGGTTTATACTAAAAGCGATAATAAGAGTAAGCAGGATGAGCTTGCAAAAAGAGGTGTAATAGTAAGGAGGTTCAATGAGTTAAGTGATGTATTCTCTGACCTTTATGAAAGCTTCAACGTGAGAAGATTGATGATTGAAGGGGGAGGTAATTTAATTTGGAGCATGATTCAAGAGAACATGTATGACGAAATTAGGGTTACAGTCTCACCAAGGATATTTGGCAATGGGGTGAGTCTAGCTCAAGGAGAAGGTTTTCAGGGAGATGAGTCACCTAGGTTAAGACTTGTAGACGCTAAGATATGCCAGTGCGGAGATGAAGTTCATTTAGTTTATAGTAAATTGAAATGACACACCAGTAAAGACGCAGAGAATGTAAAAATATTACAAAAGAATGAAAGCCTCGCCCTTTAGGGCGGGGAGGAAGTCAGTCTTGATATTAAGAAAAAGAGGATTTAACTTACAATTTGATTGAGAAAAGTAGTAACATTCTCTACTGAGGGCATGAAATTGTAAAAGTCTACAATAAATAATTTTAGACCATTTGTGGTAAACGCTTCACCTTCACTCAGATAGAAAGTGCCTTTGGAGTAATTGTAGGCAGTATAATAAGCTGTAGCGTTTGTTAGAAGAGGATTTATCATGGACATGGAAGTAGTTGAGTTATATGTAAATATCTCCAAGACAATCTGGTTAGTCCCATTAACTAAGTCATAAACCTCTAATTTACTGGCTGCGGTAAACAGAATACCGTTACCTGGGGTATTTGAGATTTGAGAAAGGGGTATAGAGGTCGTAGAGCCATTTAAGTATGTGATAACTATGGAGTTGTTAGATCTTTGAGCTACACCAGACTCATTCTTTTGTGTCATCCAGTTTCCTCCAAAGGAGTTATCCGCAGCAGCACTAAAATTAGGAGTGGATTTGAATACGGAATTAGTATTTAATAATATAGCTACCACACCAATTACAATTACTATAGCTACAACTGTCGCAATAACCCTGAACAGCGGAAATGGTCTCTTAGGTGATTCTGGTGCAGGTTGAGGTTGTAAAGGTGTTTGCTGCTCAGAAGCTGTTTCAGGAAAAGGATATCCGCATGCTACACAATATTTTGCATCGTCAGAGTTGGAGTAACCACATTTTTGACAATTTTTCAATCAATTTCGCCACTTAATATATTCAATATACATGTATAAAAATAAATCCTACACAATATATAGGAGGTAGTGAGTTCGTATTTTTATCTGAGTTACGTATAACATCCTAAATTTAACAATTATGTTATATTTAATTTCTGAAGTTTATATCAGGTCACTAAACATGAGCTAATAGATCAGGATAAACTATTAAATGAAGCCCATACAATCTATCTTTAAGAATGAGGTTAAAATTTTCATTGAGAGGTCGAGTAATGGTTCTCTTTGTCGCAATAATATTCTTCAAGGTTTTGGTTAACTTTCTATTCTTCATCAGACTTTATGACCTCTTATCCGGAGCCTTTGACCTAGGGTTGTTTATGCAGGAGTTTTACTCTACAATTTACGGGTGAAAAAATATTTTATGACTCAGTGAACTTCTTATCATTTGGTGCCTTAGCGGTTTAGCTATTCATCCCTATTTAATACTCTTCTTAGCTATACCGATCTACTATTTATTTCCTTCATGGTTAACTCTATCAATAATTCAAACTGTTGTAATATCATTATCTTCCATATATCTTTACAGGATAGTCAATATCGTTTTAGGAAATAATGGGAATTCAAGGCTTCCTTTGATTTTAACTATTTTATATCTATTCAACCCCTTGATAATTTCAGATTTGCTTTTTGACTTTCACGGTGAAGCTCTTTTCCCTCTATTTTATATAGGAAATAAGAAAGTGGAGAGGTAAGAGTCAGAGCTACTGTAAAGGCTACAAATTTCTTCCAATCTTTTTCTAGATAATAATACGACATAAGGTATAACAGCTGTACTAGATAGTATCCAACAGAAACAAAGCCATAATTTTTAGGTGAATATAATAAAGAGAATATAATCAAGGGATTAAGTAGGAAGATAATTGCTGAAACGAGTGACGTTGAGTCTCTTTTCAAAACAATCTAACCAATTCTGTAGACGTAAATAGATGAAATGAATAACGACATATAGCCGATTATAACAGGCACTAACAACTCAACTATCTCCTGGTTAGATTGAGCCAAGTTTACAGTGGTCATATTAACATAAGAAACTGATAGGTAATTTATATAATTCTTCTGCATCTTAGCCATAAAGAAAAGAGAGCTTAATATTATTACAAAAATACTTCAATGAAGTTAATTATGGAGCATTCAGGTTCGGCTTAATATTTTATGAATTACTTGATTATGTAAGGTTTCACTAGTGCAATCATCAAAGTTTTAGACTCATATATTAAGAATTCACTCAGAATTTGTAAAGTTAAGTATGTCGAATTAATCTTGGCGTATGTATGAATTACCCTTGTATTTAGTCTATCCTTTCTTTTTTCCTTATTTTTCTCTACATGATTTAGAGCGTTAATTTAGCCTTTAACTTATGTTTTAGAAATAACTAGGATTAAGGATAGATGAAATACATTGATAAAAGAATTACAAACCTCGCCTTTTAAGGCGGGGTAAGTTACTATAAAAATAAACCCAAATTTTTTAATCAATAAAAACAATTTTCCCCTTATGACGCTTCCTTCTGGTGAACTTCCTAAAGATGAGGAGCGGGAGCCGATTACTCCCGCAATACCAGAGGGAAGCGTCAGAACAGTCGTTATGAGGCTCTTCCCTAATGGGCATCAACAGAGGAAATTGAGCAAGTTGGCAGACTCATCTGCTAAGCTGTGGAATGAAGTAAACTACGAAAGAAGGCAACAATTCTTTCAAGAAAAGAAAGTTGACCTAAAGAACACGTGGAAAAAGTATTACGAGAAGTATAAGAAAGTTCTAGGAGTTAACACTCAAGCAGTACTACAGAAGAACAACGAAGCTTGGTCATCCTTCTTCTCGTTACTGAAACAGAAACCGCCATTCGTGGACCACGTTTCAGTGCCAGGCTATTGGAAAGAGGGAGGAAAGAGGAAGTTAATCCTAGTCATTAGGCAAGACCGCTATGAGGTTGATGAGGAAAAACACACTCTCTTTTTGAAGGATTGGAAAATTGAAATACCCTTTGAAGGTAGGTTAAGGTGGTTTGGTGCACAAGGTAGGCTAGAAATCCACATTGAAGGTAACAAGTTTTATGCCCACATTCCCGTTGACGTTGGTAGAATAACTGCAAAGAAGAGTGGTAAGCCAATGAAGGACTCTCTTATCATTCACGGCGAAAGAGAAAGGATTCAAGTTGAGAAGCCCAAAGGCGAGAAGGTAGCCTCAATTGACCTTGGTGTAAACATGTTGGCTACTGTTGTTGTTAATGATGGTACAATACTCTTTTACCGTGGTTCTCTCATTAAGAGCGATTACTTCTATTTTCAGAAGAAGATTGCCGAGCTTGACAAGTTGAGGAGTGAGGTTGAAAAGATTCAAGAAGGGAAAGCTAGGGAAGAAGTGTTGAGGGAAAGGAAAAGATTATTCGCAAAGTTGTACCGTAGGCTTCTTCATTATTACAGAACGTTAGCCTCTCACTTGGCTAAGTCCTTGTGGGATCTTGGTGTTTCAACGGTGTATTTGGGTTATCCTTACTTCATCTCTCAGGACAAGGGTAACAAGTTTACTGTGAACATATGGTCTTATGGTAAGTTGATAGACGCTGTAGTGAATAGGCTTTATGAATATGGTATAAAGACGTTTCTAGTTGTTGAGTATAATACGTCACGTTTCTGTGCTTATCATGGGGTTAAGGTTGATAGAAGGCCTAGGGGGGTGGTAAACTGTCCTTTTGGCCATAAGCTTCATAGTGACGTTAACGGAGCGTTGAACATTATGAAACTAGGCGTGAAGAAGATTATTGACGTGTTGAAAAAACCTCTTTCCTTTCTTGTTACGTCTAATGGAGTATCTCCCTTAAAGGGGAGTAACGCCTTAGACCCTAGCAGAATCCTCGCCCTTTAGGGCGGGGAGTGGGTCAGAAATCTCTGTTGCCTTTAAGCTTTAATTTTAGGTTTTTATGCCTGAAATGGGAGTGTGTTTATGACGAAGATTACCTTAAAACCTATTTATGTAATTTTTACTAAATAGAGAACCTGAAATTCATAAATGAGGAGTACTCACTCATAAGGCACAATAACCAAAGTATCTAATGCATTTTATTCGACTACTATACCAGCGATTACGGTGATCCCTATCCTCTCAGCTCTTCTCTTAATTCTTTTTTCTATTGAGTTAGCTACAAGAAATTTCTTTATTGGTTTTTTATATATAGAGCTTAATATTTTCTCCCTGATCTCTAATTGTTCTATTGCCCCTTCATCTGCATGATTCTTTATTTCGAATAGATAAATAACGCCGTTAGTTTCATAGAAGTCTATCTCATACTTCCTACCTTTATGAACTACCCCTTCAGTATCCTCAATAACGCCATGAGTTACTTTAGAGGAATCAATTCCGTGCAATTCTAATGCCTCCTTATACAAATTCATAATAGTCCTCTCGATGTAGTGACCGCTTCTAGAGGTGAATGCAGAGAAGGAGACATTCATTCTCTCAATTGCTTTCCATATTTTTGTATTTTCCTCTCTAATCCCCTTTATTTCGTTTTGTGTTGCTTGTATGCTTTCCCAGATTCTTTTGGTCTCTTCTCTTTGTTTTTCTATGCTTTCCCAGATTTTCTTGTTGTCTTCTTGTAGAGTCTTTATTTCGTTTTGTGTTGCTTGTATGCTTTCCCAGATTCTTTTGGTCTCTTCTCTTTGTTTTTCTATGCTTTCCCAGATTCTATTACTATTATTTACGAGTTCACTAATTTTCTTTTCTAATTCCTCAATTCTCTTAATTATTAATTCTTCCTTAACTCTCTCATAGAATCTGTTAAAAATCGCATCTAACAGTCTAGGATTATTAATAATCTTTTCTACTATAACATCAACGTCACTACTCATAAAATTAAATTCACGTCAAAGTTATTTAAACTTAAACATATGTGGTATCTCTTTATCAAATAAATCTCGTAAAAGTTCTTCATACTTATTTACTTTCCTAATGATTAGGCGAAGAAGCGACGCTTAACTGTTTATGAACAGTGGAAGTTCATAGTCTTAAATGAACTGTCATAGGTCATATTGCGTCATGGAACCTGATTTTTTAATAAGTATTTCAGACAGACAATTACTTTACTTTCAGTAATAATAAGACCTTCATTGTCAAATTTTACACAAATTCCCATCTGAAGAATTACATAGTTATAAATTTCAATACAACTTAATCAGATTAAGACTTATAATAGAGACTTTATTATAATCAAGACTGATGATGATTTTCGCTGGGCAGGGCAAGATTGGTGATTGAGCCCTGGATAACTGATTATGGCATTTCATATAAAATTCTCTAGAGACGCAAAGTGATATTCAATGAGTTTTTAGGAGAAGGTTTTATGAAATACTTAGCCACTAAACAAAGGTTCCGTTTAAATCAATATTAAAGTAATTTTCAACTTGGTTTATATCTCGTAACCATAAATATTCCTTTTAATTTAACGTAACTATTAAGGAAAACTGATAAAAATTAGTCTATTTAAAGGTAAAGATGGGCTTAGAGACCTAATAAGTGAATTACTGTGTATATGTCTGATTTAGAAGAAGCTAACTTAAACCTGAACTATACTAGGTTAATGTGAGAGAGGTTTTTCTCTGGAAACACTTAGCTAAACGTTTAATTCATCTCTAATTATGAAGCGTCTTTACTTACAGATCACTTTTTCCTTATAAATCAAGTCACAATCCACTTCATTAAGCCCTCTCCCTCATCTTTGCCGAAAATTTCCCAGTATCCGAAGGGTATTTCCACCTCTTTTAGTATAACACTCTTGACCACTATAGCCTTAAATCCTCTTTCGCCTCTTTCAAGTCTAATCATAGAGTGTACAGAATGGGAGCCAAATAATGATCCATTAACCTCTCTATCCATACTACTGAACAAGAATTTTCTGCCCTTAGTCTTTCTTATCCCTGCCACAATCTCTGTGTAGTTCTTACCGTGATGATAAGGGTTAATTAGTATAAACTCGTCTCCCATCTCCTCAATGGTTGGTCTAACATCCTCTACCTTAAATGCTCTTCTGATATAAATATCTCCGTCTCTCTGAAATATTCTCTTAAATCTCTCTATTAGTAAGGGATTTAGCCCTCCTCTTTCCCCTACTATGATCACTTTCACGGGAGAGGAGACGACTATTACCCTATGATAGAACTCATAGAGTAAATTGTGGTCTGTAGAGTAGAACTCAACTATCTCGTCTCTTTGTATTATCCTATCTAAGGTCGAGAATCCCGTTGAGAGCAGAGAGTATCACCTCATAACTTCTCTCTAAATAGTCTAGATAATAGAAGACATCTCTTCCTTTATAACCCTTCCTCGCGTCATAAAATCCCCTTACCCCCCTCACATAAGGTTTTCTCTTGACCCATAATACATAATCCTTTGGTTCTGCATGAGCAACCCGTTGTCTGTATCTCCTGTAAATAACGTCAATTTCACCTACATCAATCTGCTCACATGTGTCAGCTTTACCCGTTACCTCAACCACGTCCTCAAGAAATTCCTTAACAATGTTTGGCATATTTTTCCTGATTAACCCCTTAACCTTCATCTCTCCGTTCTCTAATTTTCCCAAATACCTCATTGGATATGGGGTTCCGTCTTTAGCATTAAATAGGATTACCCATTTCATTTTCTCTTCTTTCAGTTTTAACCCTGTAACTTGCTGTGTGTGGTCAATAAATTCCCTAATCCTATCTCCTCTAACTATCAATGAGTCTATAATTCCATGTAAAACCTCCAGCCCATGTTCCCCAGCTAAGTCTATTGTTCTCCTTAATGTCTTCCGTGCAAAATATGTAACTAACTCATAAGCCTCTATTTTACCAAATTTAGAGTTCCTATACCCTAGGTAACCGAATGAGGCAACAAGAATCCACTTTATCGCCTCTGCTCTCTCCTTATCGACTTTCTTTAACTCCTCTTTTCTATTAACTAACCACTCCAATGCTTCTGGCACTATTCCCTTCTCCTTTAGGCAAATCATATGACCTATTTCAGTCTCCACATCATTACACTTATCCACTGTCTCAGCAGATATATTGTATTTAACTATTAATGATGGATACATGGAGGAGAAATCAACTTGGTATACGTTATTATAACAACCTACTCTAGGAAAAATAACTAGCCCACCCTTATCCACAGCCTTTAATTCATCCAATGTTCTCATTTTTTCTACCCTTGGAACAACATTTGGTATGATGACCTTTCTCTGGAAAGCAATCCACGCCTCATTCGTAGTTAAGGCTTTACCTATTGTCGAATTCTCCAACTCCCTTATCAAAGTCTTACTCAGTAGAGACCACTCTATTAATCCCTTGATAGATACTGGTGCCTTCTTACTCCTTATCTTCACCGAGGCTTTAACCTTGTCACAGGCAATGCCGAAACACTCAGCCACATCAACTTTCAGGTCTAAATCATCTATCTTCCCCTCCTGTTCTTCCTCCCCATTGATGTTTGCAACATATCTCTTACCATAGGGCGATGGTCCATACCAGTCAATACTTGTAACTGTTGCAAAGGATACTTTTGGAAATTCCTCCGGGTGGAGCTCTATCCTAGCACTACTGTTACCCACCCTCTCTGCGCTACTCCTCTTTTCTTTTCCACTCTCCTCTACAGTGATCTTTCTAAATGGTAACGCATTTAGCCTATGTAAGACTTGCGACATAACAGTGGGTAACTCATTTACAGTCTTAACTCTCTTCTTTATGTAATAATACGCATTTATGTCAGTTAGCTCAAATCTGTATAGCCTTATCTGTCTGCCATCTAAGTCCCTCCATACTTCCTCATTATAATTTACCACTGAGGGGTGTTGGGCTATCATTTCAGGTCTATCAGTGATAACGTAAATAGGAAATGTTGTCCTCACTTTCACCTTTCTGAATCCATCTAAGACTAGGACTACACTGTTGTAAGATGGTAATGCATCAACGAGATATCCTTCCATTACAAGCACCTTCAGCTAACACAGAAATTACCGCAAGAAAGACAATCTCCTGTGGGTCTGTCACTTCATCGTATAAAGCACTCTGAAAATCCCTGACCCTCTTCGTAGCCTCTACTATCACCTCTCTGAAACACGGATAACCAATTCTCTCACTAAGTCTGAGGAGCTTTGCTAACTCTGCATCAACTGCTCTGGTAAATGATGGTTGCGTCCTACCCATATGATAATCTCTAGTACTAACCAAATAAGATTTTAGAGAGGTAATCGAAATTATTCTTTTAAACTTTTTGTATAATACTTAAAAAGTAATACGATCTAAATTACTATTAAGGTATTATCATTATAAAATATAAAAGCTTCTCTCCTTCAGTATATAGTTCTCCCTTCATTACTAGTTTTTCTCCCACTTTTTACCCAACTTCTCTAGGAACATAATTGCAGGCAGTGTAAAATTTATGAGACCGTCCACCGTGTAGTCTGCATGACCTGCATCGGGGACAACGTGAAACTCAAAACTCTTCCCAGCCTTATGTAGCTCTTGGACATACCTTATTACAGGACTGAGAAAGGTTCTACTATCGTTTTGTGAGTGTATAATACATACAGGAGCCTTAACGTTATTAACGTAAGTGATAGGAGATCTCTCTTTCATTAAGTCTAAATTCTTTCCATTGAAGAGTAACTCTATAAATCCTTTAAATGTAGAATCAGATAATTCATACATCTCGCTCCAATCCGCTACTGAGGCTCCTGCGACACCAAAATCCCATTTATCAGGTTCCCTTCCCAGTGCCAATAAGGTCATATAACCGCCGTAACTATAACCCATTATTCCCACTTTCTCGGCTATCTTTTTTTCTACAGTGTAATCCCTTACCTTAACCAGATCCATCAAATCGCCACCTCCTGGATCTCCAATATCCATTAAGTAAAACTTACTCCCATATCCAGTTGACCCTCTGAAGTTAGGTGCTACCACATGATATCCAAATAGAAGTAATGAGGAAATTATTGAATTCCACCTATCATCAATTTCTCCCCATGGTCCACCATGTACATACACTACTGCTGTGCTAGGAACTTTTCCCACTTTAGACTTTATAATGTATGTAGGGACTTCTACTTTATCATAACTCTGTATTTTCACATATTCCACCTGTCCCAGATCTATATGCTCTTCATTATCAACCACAACATCCTCCTTACCATCCTCCTTATCTACCCTGTATATTTTATGTGGTGAAACCAATGAAGAGTGTGAAAAGTAAATGTAATTATCAATTACTGTAGCTCCAGTCAGGGTTCCAGGAATAGTATTAATCATTTTACCATTCAAAAACAAATTTTCTCTTCCATCCCTCTTACTAATTATTAGCTTATCCTCAGGGTCATAAAATATCTCCACAGGCTTGTACTGATAGATATCTCTTTCCGGAAAATCCACTCTCTCATAAGTACTGGAAGTTAAATCATACGTATATATCCAGTAACTCTCACCAATGTTCTCATAGTCGCTTGCTAAGTAAACTTTATTCCCTTTTATCCGATACGGTTGATTTACACTACCCTGCTTAGGTGTTAAGATCTTCAGCTCTCCACTTAGGTCAGCAATGAAGAAATCTTGAGATCTAGGGTTAACTACTGATACGCCTGTTATATGGTTAGCTTCAATGTCTATCACAAACGAAAAAGGTGGAACGTTATTTAGTTTCTTTAGTTTTCCTTCCTCAATCACATAGAGATATGTCCCGTCTTCACTTGAGCCCACAAAAGCAACATTTTTATCATCATAAGCAAGACTCATTATCCTTACTCTTGGCGATGCTATTTCATACTCCTCCCCCTTTAAATTACAGGCATAGACTGCATGTTTTTCCTTCCCTTTCTCAATATCTCTGGCAAAAACTAAGAAATCAAGATGCGACTTGGGGGTAGATGTAGAGCTTATGGGCTCCTTTGTGAGTCTAACAACTCTTGTGCCGACTAGTGCTGAGATATTAGTTACACCTTGAGCTGTGGAGAAGAAGACTAAATTATCCCTGAGTTTTCCTAGCACATGGTATTCGGGTATCTTTATAAGTCTCTCTAGTCCTTTTATAATTTCTGTGTAATTCATGTTTTAATTAATTTTAAATAAATATATAAAATTGATTCCATTCCAAAATAGTCACGTTTTAACCTAATATTTTAGGTATCAGACATATAGTCTGTAAAAGAGTAGGATCGTGAAAACTAGGCTATTAAATTCCCTTAGTGTGCGTTGAGACTTAGCAACACATTATACGTGGAATGGACTGAGGTTTTAGGTAGACCTAATTGGATTGAAAAATAGTCAGTAGACGTCCATTGTGTACTCTATTCGGCTTTTCTTTTGGAATTTTGATGGTATGGTGGGTTTAAAAGTATACAGAGTAAGGAATGAGAGATAATTAAAGTTTCAAACATATTAAATTTCCTAATGTCTAAAATGTTAAGAACAATCTATTTATAATCCTTTAGCAATAATCTACAACATGAAAGATCCTGTAGAATTATCTAAAAAGTACGAGGGAAAAATTGAAATATATCCAAAGATTCCGATAACTTCGTATGATGACTTTTCCCTTATTTACACTCCTGGCGTAGCTGAGGTATCCAAGGCTATATATAAAGATCCTGAGAAGAGCTTTGAGCTGACAAGCAGATGGAATACAATTGCTGTAGTTACAGACGGTACTAGGGTATTGGGCTTAGGTAGGATTGGTCCCACAGCAGCAATGCCTGTTATGGAAGGAAAATCACTACTGTTCAAATATTTAGGCGGAGTGGATGCAATACCATTGCCAATAAACGTAAAGAGTGCTGATGAATTCATTTCAGTGGTTAAAGCACTAGAAACCTCATTTGGTGGTATAAACCTAGAGGATATAGAATCTCCAAAGTGTTTCTACATCCTTGAAAAGTTGCAATCAATGTTAGAAATACCCGTTTGGCATGATGACCAACAGGGCACAGCCGGTGCAATCTTAGCTGGGCTAATAAACGCGATGATACTGACAAATAAGGATCCAAAGGAAAGCAAAGTGGTATTATACGGTGCGGGGGCTTCAAATATAGCTACGGCTAGAATATTAGCTGAGTACGGTTTTAAGCTAGAGAACATGATAATGATAGACAGTAAGGGACCATTATACTCGACCAGGGAAGACATTGACCACTTAATGTTACATCATAGATGGAAATACGAGTTAGCTGTAAAGACAAATGGTTATGAGGTCAAGGAGATTAAAGACGCGTTCAGTGGGGCTGATGTAGTTATTTCGGCTTCAACTCCAGGTCCAAACGTTATAAAGAAAGAGTGGGTAAGCGTAATGAATAAGAACGCGATAGTCTTTGCTCTGGCAAATCCAATACCCGAGATCTTACCTCAAGATGCTAAAGAGGCAGGAGCAAAAATAGTAGCCACAGGCAGGAGTGATTTCCCAAATCAGGTGAATAACTCATTAATATTTCCAGCTGTGTTTAGGGGAGTCTTAGACAGTAGAGCCAAGAGTGTGACAGACAAAATGGTAATTTCAGCATCAGAAGCTTTGGCTGAGTTTGCAAGGAGAAAAGGTATCAATGAAAACTACATTATTCCAAGGATGGACGAATGGGAGGCTTACTATGAGGTAGCCTCTGCAATAGCAAGTAAAGCAGTGGAGTTGGGCTTAGCAAGAAATAACAAGAGTAGGGAGGAATTTAGGGAAATAGCGAAGCAGAGAATATTAAGGGCTAGGAAAATAATGGGTTTGGTGGTAACAATATGGTCAGCATAAGACTGGCTAAAAAAGAAGATACAAAAAACATTGTGGACTTCTTCAGCAGGATGTATAGGTTGAATAGTGAATTTGACCCCCTGTTGAATAATCCAGAGAATCTAGAGGAGAGAGTGTCAAAGAGTGTAGACAAGAGCCTTGAAAATCCAGACGAAATTATTGTAGTAGCTGAGGACAATGGTAAAATTGTCGGTACTGCAAGGGTTATAGTGCATGAGAGGAGCTTTTACTTCCCTGATAGGGAGGCAATAATAGAGGAGTTTTACGTTCATCCTGCATACAGGAGGCAAGGAGTGGGAAAGGATATAATTAGTTTCATTGAAGAGGAGTTAGAGAAGAGAGGAATCCAATTACTATCAGCTAATTTCCCTTCAAGAAACGTAATCGCGTCATCCTTCTACAAGAAAATGGGATTTAGAGAAATTCATTCTAAGTACGTAAAAAGAATATATTAGAAATAAATGTGGGAGATTAGGGAAGTCAAGAGAAAAATTTTTAGTTTATTGTTCTCCTGTTCAGAAATTTTTTTGAGAGGACTAATGCACTAGATCTTCGCTTAATAAGTTGGTTTAAACCAACTGTATATCCCTCCCTAGTACGTCTTTGGGTAGGTAGGCTGTTACTATCCAATTGGGAACATCAACTACTTCGCTCACCCTTAAATTCACAACTGCACTAGCTAACATATATGCCTCTACAGGTGTCATATATTTAGATAGTATGGATATAATCCCCCTTACTGCCTTTTTTGATGCGCTCCAAAGATCTCGATCTATACCCGGAAATGCGATATATTCACTAAACTCCATTTCCTTTACCCTTTTTGTAATAAACACAGGTTGACCGAGACCCACGTTTTTCAGTAGTCTGATCTTAATTGTAACCTCCATCGGACCTTCAATAGCAGTTCCACATACCTCTCCATCTCCTTGAGCTAGATGAGTATCACCCACCGAGAGTAACGCCCCATTAACGAATACCGGAAGGTAGAGTTTTGTGCCAATCGTCAGGTGCCTTATGTCCATATTTCCTCCATTTTCCCTTGGCGGGATAGTACTGAACTTTCCCCTTTGAGGTAAAGCTACACCTATTACTCCAGGGAATGGGTGTAATGGGACTGAAACCTCTAAATCACCAAATTTTGCATAAGCGTACTTATCATCTGCTTTCCATATTTTAAGGGCAGGACCTAAAACATCTATTGGAGAGGTGTACTGTTCATCAGCCAAAAACCCAAACCCAGGAAGTACTCCTGTCCACCCCCATCCCTTATTTCGGAAGTCCAGAAACTCTATCTCTAATGCGTCCCCAGGCTCAGCTCCTACGACCTCTATTGGTCCAGTGAGGGGGTGTATCCTAGAAAAATCTAATTTCAGTAAGTCCTGGACACTAGAGGACAGAGTCACTTGTCCGTCAGATGCCTCTTTAGTCTCTAACGTGATCACATCCCCATCAGAGACCTTAAGAACGGGTTGTAATGAGTTATCCCACTTATTGTGAGTTATCGCATGTATTGTGTACTGCATAGTACCTATATACTTTTATTAATAACATTAATAAATTCATTATTTCGATAATCCTTTTCCATTAAATGATGTGACAAGTTTTATAGGTGTGCGCATAAAGAAGTGGGGGGTGTGACTATCTACTAAAAAATTAAAGTTCACTTAGATATATAGGTTTATTGTTATGAATTTTGAGTTTTGTACTTAGGTCTCTGAACTTTCACATACCTGCGTAATAATATTAAGTCTATTAAAACCGTTATGAAGAAGGGTATATAGCATATAACGAGACTGTTAGAGAGTATTCCAGCTAAGTTATTAGATAGGCCAAAGCCTGTTACATACGCGTCAAAACTCATAGCCACTCTCCTGAAGTCCTCCTTTATTCTGACTTTTGAGCTCAGAAAGTATCCAATAGCCATCCCTCCTATGATTGCTGGAGAAGTCAGGGCGGAATAATAAATCACTGTTGGGGAAAATACTCCTAAGGCAAGATATGAGGTGAATGTTGTATAACTCTCTACCACTCTAAGTAATGCGATAGCAAATCTGAATTCGTCCTTACTTAAACCCTGATTGTTAACTATCAACGCTAGAGGCGGACCGCTTATTGTGGTTATTCCATAAAGACATCCGATTGGTAGGGTGATGATGGAGCCTAAATACTTCCACGATTTTAATGTAAAAGACTTTCTAAAACCGTAAGCCTGTAATAGAATTAAGGGAATCAAGATTACATA
The DNA here is from genome assembly GCA_000508305.1 of Sulfolobus acidocaldarius SUSAZ. NCBI lineage: Archaea > Thermoproteati > Thermoproteota > Thermoprotei > Sulfolobales > Sulfolobaceae > Sulfolobus > Sulfolobus acidocaldarius. The sequence continues at coordinate 1,762,310 of CP006977.1, read as the reverse complement.
TATCAATATTTTTAGCTGAGGACTTGTCCCTCCTAAGGTTTTAAGTATATAGGAACCTAGAATTGATCCCACGACCAGACCAGGACTGGCGAAGAGTACAAAAAAGATTATTTCTCTCTTAAGTGTGTGTTTCCTAGAATTTATTATAGCATTTGAAGAATTCTGAAAGAGCTCGATAAAGTTAAGTATAGGGGAAATTTGTTTAGGTGAGTAATCGATCAAGAGAATGGGTGTGGACACTGCAGAAAACCCATATCCTAAACCTCCTGTAGGTATAGACGCAATCAAGAATACTATTCCGAGAAATAAAGGGTCTAAATTTATCACCATTTTTATTATCAGTAAAGTTATTACTAGTCAATTGATTTAAATTATTGATATAAATGCAAAAAATGCATCTTTCGAAAGTTTTTAAAAGCCACTGATCTTAGCCCTGGAAAAGGGAGGGTGACGTTAAACTATTTTGTAATTTTATCAAGAGAATCTGTGAGGAATTCAAGTGTAATTGAATTTACGTGAATAGGGATGGTTATAGCTAACTTTTCTATTAGTCTAAACATAGTAGGTCTAAGTTCTTAAATATAATTCTAAAATCACATGTTTACACAGAGTACAACCAAAGAATTACGTCAAAAGCAAGGTACAGCCAGTTAATATATTCTATCGTCTTCTTTTGTTATCAAGAAGTTTTACCCTGTCTAAGCTTCATCATCTCCATGATTATCCTCTCCATGTCATTGAGCGGAGATGCCGGTAACCCACCTTTTAGCTCACTATAGGCTCTAGCCATATTTCCGATTATCCTCTCTTTTGACAGCCAAGAGTCATATTTCCCAAGGCTAACCTCCTTTGACGCTACTACTGGATCCTCAATACCTCGTTTCATTAGCTTTCTAGCCTCATCTCTCACAAATATTAGGTAATCTCTAGCCTCATAAAGGGGTTTTCTGTCATACACAATTCCTCCGTGTCCAGGTACGTAAACGTCAGCATCTAAACTAGCCAAATCTTCGAGAGTTTTAATGTAACCCTGTAAGTAACCCATTAAGGCGAAAGGTGTACATGGAGGAGAAAACAGAAGATCTCCCGTGAATACTACCTTTTCGTCAGGAAAGTAGATGAATAGATCACTTCTCGTGTGGGCAAATCCAGGATGAATTATCTTGAGCTCCCTATCCTTGTCCACCCATAGACTCATTTCACTTTCAACTGTTATGTCTTGGGGAGTATATTTCCAACCCGTGAAATCTACTTCCTTAAATACATGTTCATAGGGATTTACTCCACTTTTCATACCTTCTATAGTGGTCTGTCTACAATTTTTATGAGATATTGTTGTGGCACTAAACAGATGGTTAGTCCAAATGTGGTCTCCGTGTTCATGCGTATTTATTAAATACTTTACGGGTTTATCTCCTACTGTTTTCCTCATCTCTTCCTTAAATACCTTGGTGGGTTTTTCACTCGTTAAGGAATCAATAACTACTACGAAGTCCTTACCTACTATAAATCCTGCATTACTTAAAAACCAGTCGCCATTACCTTGTATAAATGCATAAGCATTATCGCTCACCCTTTCTAATTTATATTCAATCATAATTTATAGTATAAAATGACAATATTTATTATTTATTTAGACTTATTAATTTACTATGAAACTCGTTAGTTATTTAAGTCAAGGTAGGGTAAGGAGTGGTGTAGTTGTTGATGATAAATACATTGCTGATCTCAATAATTCATGCTACGAGTTCTACTTAGAGAGAGGAGAAGAGGAAATTTTTGTGGAGAGATTCTGCAATGCCCTAGTCCCATCTGATATGTTGGGTGTTATTCAAGCCGGAGAAAGGGCAATAGAATTGATTAGTAACTTGCTTGGCTGGGTTAGGAATAGAGAAGAGCTCCTGGTAAAGATCAATGAAGTTAGACTGAAGGCACCATTACAAAGGGCTAATACGGTTAGAGATTTCTTAGCTTTTAAAGGTCATGTTGAGGCGAGTTATAAAAGGAAAGGTCAACAAATTCCTGAAGAGTGGTTCAAGATTCCAATATATTACAAAGGTGACCCTGCTGTATTTTATGGTCACAAGGAGAATGTACCCTGGCCTTCTTACTCAAATGCACTGGATTTTGAACTGGAGATTGGAGCTATAGTCTACAGGAAAGGAGTAAATATTGAGAAGAGGAAGGCAAGAGACTATATTTTAGGCTATACTATCTTTAATGACTTCAGTGCTAGGGATATTCAGATGAGGGAAATGACATGTCTATTAGGTCCTGCGAAAGGGAAGGATTTTGCAAATGGTCTAGGACCGTGGATTGTAACTAAAGACGAAGTGGGCGAGATTAAGGGGCTTAGGGCATATGCCAGTGTTGATGGGGAGAAGTGGTGTGATACTAGGGCTGAAGATATGCAATGGAGCTTTGAGGAAATGATTTCATACGTATCTCAAGACGAGTACATTAGACCAGGAGATGTATTTGGGTCTGGGACCATATCTGGTTGTTGTGGGCTTGACAATGGAAGAGTGTTGAGACCTGGAAGTTTAGTCGAACTTTATGTAGAAAAAATAGGAATATTAGTTAACAGAGTAGTTAAATGATACTATATTTTCGCTTTTTTATTCTAGCTCAATTGTCGTGAATAATAGAATTACACGGTTTGAATAACAGATTTTTCTTGAAAAAACCAGATAATTTTGTATTAGCCTTTAATGTGGTTAGGTATTGTGAGTAATAAAAAAGCTCTATCGGTGTTTGAGGCATTTTCACTCTCGTTTGGTGGTCAGGCACCACTCACTTCCATCATCACGTTCGGTACTGTAGGACTTCAACTGGGAGGTTCCTTCTTGGTCCCAGCAACCATAATAGGAACGATACTAGTATTGGTTAACGGTTTAGTCATTTACAGCTTATCGATAAGATATCCTCAACAGGGAGGATATTTCACCTATGCCTTTTACTCCTTGACAGAGAGATTAGGATTACTTAGTGGTTGGATGTTCACTTTATACGCCTTTGCCTATGGTGGGACTCTATTGGCAGGATCAATATACATACTGTCGACTTATGTGAAATATCCTTTTTTAAGTGAGGATATTTTTACCATAATTATCATCCTAGTCTCTGCCTTCTTCATAGTGAGGGGGCTAGATCTCTCTGTGAAATATGCTGAGTTCATATCGTTAGCTGAAATCACTGCTATAATAGTAGCCTCTCTCATTTTGCTGATAAAAGCTAACTCGAGTTTCTCGCTAACTATCCCAGTTAATCCTTTCTTAGTCATTCTATACGCTATAGGCATGCCTATCGGTTACGAAAATCTTAATCCGATGTCAGGAGAGGTCAAAAATGCTAGAAGAGTTGTGGGTATAATTACAGTTGCCGTGATACTAGCTGGTGGGCTGTTATCTGCCCTCTTATTCTATGGCTCTTCACTTTATGGAAACAGTGATCTCCTGCAATTGATAAGGGACTCCTCGCCATTTATATTCATTTACCTTATTTTCTCGGCACTGAACGGAGGTGTTTTGGGTGGTATTGCTTATATAATAGCAATGTCAAGAGCTATGTTCTCTATGTCTCAAAACAATTTTATGCCCAGTTTCCTAGCCAAAAGTCGTGATAATAGACCATTTAACGCTGAAGTCTCTTCCCTTATAATTTATTCTATTCTCCTTATCATCTCCATACACTTTTTCGGTACATATTCAACTTTCCTATTCCTAGGTGGTCTTACAGTACTAAGCTATCTCTTAATTTCAGTCTCAGCCAGCTTTTCGCTAGTCAGGATATCTATCAAGAAAATAAGGAAAAGGAAAAAAGAGATCACATTAGGAGTATTGGCTAGTATTATGTCACTTGTTGTTTTAATATACGCTATCCAAGAGAATATCCCTGCAATAAATTACATATTCTTTAGTTGGATCATCATTGGATTCCTATATGCAGAAATATTAGAGATCTTAGGAAAATATAAGGAACCTGAAGAGGAACATTGATGAAAGACCTCGACAAAGAAGAAAACTCATCTTTTACAAATGCGAATAACTTTGAAGACTTAAGGTATGTGATCAAGTCTGTATCCTACAACATATAGTTTTATCATGACTAATGGCAATACAACTTATTTCAGGTTTATAAATGTTGATGTAAAAACTTTAAATCAGACAATATTAAAACAGCCTCATGGACATACTGATTATTGCCTTATTTGATATATCCCTTTTCATATTTATCGCTGAAGTAGTGAGATCTGCTTTAGCAAGATACGGCTTCCCCTATCTTATTGGCGAGCTGATAGCTGGAATACTTATAAGTCCTTACCTTTTAGGTTACATAATAAATGATTTGTTTGGATTTTCTATAATAGAGATAAATGAATACGTTATATTCCTTTCCGAGTTTGCAGTAATATTATTAATATTCGCAGCTGGTCTCGAACACGGATTAGCACCAATACGGTCAGCTGGCGTTTTAGGATTTTTAGGAGCCTTTTTTGGAGCTTTTTTGCCATTCATCTTAACGTTCTACATCTATACACCATCTTTCGGCTTTAACTCAGCGTTGATTTTAGGTGTGTCTATGGGTGCTACAAGCTTAGCTGCAGTAGCATCTATTCTTGATGAACTCAAGCTTAAAGGAAAAGGAGTAAACTTCCTGGTGTCAGCATCTGCAGTGGATGATATAGTTGACTTATTATTACTATCCACGGCAATAGCTGTTATTCAGAGTTCTTCAGTAAGCATAACCTCCTTAGGAATAACTGTCTCTAGTCTCGTAATTATCTGGATGGTTATATTAGCTGTCTCCGTATACATTATACCAAGAATACTAGACAGGTTAAGCGACAAATACATACAAGAGGCACCTTTAGTCATACTGTTCGGTCTGTCGTTAATTATGGTCTCTTTAGGATATTAGCCGATAATTTCAGCCTTTGTAGCTGGAATGTCAATAGCAAATAGTACAAAGAGTAACAAGATAAAGGAGATAAGTAATGTATTACTAAGTATCTTCGGTTCTCTTTTCTTTGTAGTTACTGGGGCGCAAGTGGATTTGAGGATGTTTAATATCAATGTCCTGTTACTCTCCTTAGAGCTCACCGGAATCTCCTCACTATTCAAATACTTAGGTGTATTTCCATTTGCCTACCTTTTCATTAAGAACTTGAAGACTGCTAATGCTGTTGCACTGGGAATGATCCCCAGGGGAGAAACAGGGCTTGTCGTAGCTACAATTGGATTATCTCTTAACGCATTAGATCAGGTGGAATTGCAGGGTATAATTTTCATGTCACTCTTTACGACTCTCATAGGTGCAGTAGCGTTTAACATAGTGGCAAGAAAGGGACATATGTCATGATAAGATTATTTTTTAGCCTGCATAAGACCACTCCTCAGTGGGACTTATTCTTCTCCTTGTCCTGCAGGACCCTCCATAATATCTTTCCAGAACCGCTTTTAGGCAATGAGTCCACAAACTCTACGATTCTAGGATACTCATAAGCACTCATATGCTCCTTACTCCAGTTTATAATGTCCTCCTCAGTAACTTTACCTCTAAACTCAGGTCTCAATACTACATAAGCCTTTACTTCCTCACCTACTCTAGGGTCAGGCGTCGATACTACGCATGCCTCCAATATTGCTGGATGTTGGTATAACTTGTTCTCTACCTTTGTAGGCCACACCTTAAAACCTGCTCTATTTATCATTCTTTTCACTCTATCAACAATAAAGAAATAACCCTCGTCATCCATGTAGCCTAGGTCTCCCGTTCTAAAATATTCAGTACCATTTATTATGATAAAGGATTTTCTAGTCTCTTCTTCTTTTCTCCAATAACCTTTAAAGAGACTAGGACATTTGACCACAATTTCTCCTTCCTTATTTGGTGGAAGGACTTCTCCAGATGAGGCATCCACAACTAAGGCATCCACACCGAAGTGAGGAATTCCTAAACACTGAAGTTTTGGTCTATGTGGTGGATTTACATGTATTTGAGACATAGTCTCTGTCAATCCATAACCCTCTACATAATCGAGTCCAGTTAGTTCCCTTAATTTCTTAGCAACAGCCTCAGGCATAGCAGCTCCACCTCCTCCTATCATCACTAATGAACTTAGATCCCTCTTCTCGATTCCGGGGGTTGAAAGTAGATCTATTACCATCGTGGATATATTAGTCCAATGAGTTACCTTATACTTCTCTATGGTGTCAAGAGCAGCTTCCCTGTCCCATATGGACATTAAAACTATAGTTCCCCCCACGTACATTGGAGTGTTGAGACTGTGAATAAACCCCGTAACATGGAAGAGAGGCAATGATGCAAGACCAATTGCGGAAGGTGTGACCATATTCCAGAAAGATGAGCCCACAACTGTTGGCCATATTGTTGAATGGGTATGAACACACCCCTTAGGAAACCCTGTAGTACCTGAGGTATAGGGTATAAGGGCTATGTCCTCATTAGTTACACTTACTTCCGGTAAAGGTCTGTTACTACTTATTGACTCCCTCCACTTTATCACATCACCTTGAATCTCAGGTTCCTTTAGCATTAGGGGATGAACCCTAATTTCAGGGGATGAGGGTAGGTAGTCTCTGAACATTCCGGAGATAATGCTCCTCACTTCAGTTCCCTGGATAGCCTTTGTAACTTTAGGTAATTGAGAGGAGAGAGTCACAACAGCCACTGAACCTGAATCCTTAAGAATATAGTTAAGCTCGTCTTCAGCTATTAATGGATTTATCGGAACTATTACAGCATTAGCCCTAAGTGTTCCAAAGTAAGCCATTATCCACTGGACAGAGTTAGGCATAAATATTGCCACTCTATCTCCCTTCTTTATGTTAAGCTCATTATACAAGAAGGAGGAAAATTTCAGTGTATCGCTCCACAATTTTTCATACTTTATCCTTGTTCCATAGTAAATTATTGCATCCTTATCAGGGTATCTGTTAGCTGAGACCTCTAATATATTGAACAGAGGAGCCTTAGGGTAATCTAAACTCTTTGGTAGTTTGGGAGGCCAATATTTAAACCAAGGTCTATCTTCTTTCATATCAAAATAAATTTAAGCAATAATAAATAATAAATATATCGATCAAGTAGAAAATTCTAAAACATTTAGAAAACATATCTTTACTCTACTATAAAGTAATTAAAAATGAAGGAGTATATCCTCCTTGTGTAAAAATACATTAGATTGGTCCTTCTTCAACTAGATATATTTACGATTTATAAGCAGTTCAGCCGTTAATATACCTCCGCCTGCAGCTCCCCTGACACTATTGTGTATTAAGGACACGAATCTTATGGCGTTATTATCTACCTGAGTTAATCTTCCAACTATTACAGACATCCCAGGAGGGTCTCCTAACCATCTATCAAAATACACTTGGGGTCTATTGTCTTGTTCAGTTAGTATTATAACCTTGTCAGGTGCAGTGGGCAATTTTAGGGCTTGTGGTTCACCAGAAAAATTAACTAAGGACTCTCTGATTTTTCCTAAGTCTACATTTTCCTTAAATGTTACATAAACGACTGCGTAATGTCCATGAATCGTTGGGACTCTATGAGTTGTAGTGGAGATATTAATGTTGGATTCGTCTAAAACACTTCTCCTCGTGGAATTCAGCACTTTCGTCATCTCTTTGACCATTTTGGCATCGTATTCGTTGCCTAATGGCAATATGTTGTCAATCACGTCTAAGGAAGCTACCCCTGGATAACCTGCACCAGATAGGGCTTGCATGGTGGTTATAAATACACTTTGAACTCTGAAGTTCTGGTAAATAGGAACTAAGGGAATTAGGACCCCCTGGGCTGTACATAATGGGGTAGTGACTATGAAACCTTCCCAATCTCTTCTCTTCTTTTGCTCTTCAATTAGATCTAAAGAATGAGGGTTAACCTCAGGTATAATTAATGGTATGTCAGGCTCTAATCTGTGATCTGGAGAATTGCTTATAACCTTGAAACCTAATTTTGCAAATTCGTCCTCCACCTGTGCTGCAGATCCAGCAGGTAGTGGAGAGAACACTAAATCTACGTCATCCATTTGTTTTGGATCTGTTGGTCTTATCTCCTGGTTTGCTATCTCTTTTGGTATTTGCCCTATGGTCTGCCATCTTACCACTTCACCATATGGTTTCCCCACGGAGCCTCTTCCAGCCAGGTAGGTGGGCTTTATGTAAGGATGGTTCGCTAACATTCTGACATACTCTATTCCTACTAATCCCGTGGACCCTAGTATTGCCGCCTTGTATACTCTTCTCATACTTTTCACTATACATGTTGGTGAACTTGGATATAAACTTTTTGAATAATATAAGTATAACAGTTTTATGAATGATTATTATTAATAATACAATGATAAATTTTACGTCATGAGGAAAGCCTCACCCTTTATGGCAGAGAGGAAGACAGTCTAACTCCTAATAACGAGTTAACTTTGTGACTTCAACTTCATGTAAGGGGATAAAATGAAAAAGGGAAATTAGAACACTTGAACACATTTCAGAGAACTAGTATTGGGTATCCACTATGGATTTTGTTGATCTGAACACTTTTTAAAATAAAGGTTTGGGTACATTACCTCATTTAGTGTAAGTTGTCAACAACCAGTTAATACTACCTCTTCTTTCTTTGATCCACGAAGACTTGTAATTTATAACCAGTCCAGACAGCCTCTCCTGGTCTAATCCATTCTATCTCAACGTCATTTTCGTCCAATCCTATCTTATTCGCTAGCAAAGCTTTAGCTGACTTATCGTAAGCCTCATCTACTCTGTCTCTCTTACTCTCTATCTTTATCCTCAGCTTCTCCATCTCCTCTGCATAAACCATTATGTTGAACATTCCAGTCGTGTCAGGTATTTCATTTATTGCATCTTCAATATATATTGGCAACAGTAATTTTCCCTTTACTCTGAACATCCACTCGACTCTCCCTGGTATAGGCTCTACAAATCTGGCATGAGTTATACCAAAGTTTGGATCTGGTTCGGTTATAAACTCATTTTTAACGTAATCCCCTAAACTGTACCTAATCAGTGGCATGGTAAAGTGATTAAGTAGAGTTGCTATCAATTCACCCCTCTCCCCTTCAGAAACCGGTTCATTGGTCTTCGGGTCTATTACATCAAAGATCTCCATATCCTCCCATATCACAAGCTCTCCTCTTGAGTTGGGTAATTCTACAGCCATATGTCCATCTGTAGTTCCCCAGACGTTTATTGCCATCTCAGCATTGGGATGTACCTTAAAAAGTCTCTTCTTCGTATTATCAGCAGCTGCACCTCCATGTAATAACAGAACCTTGAAGGGAGTCTCCCATCCTTCCTCTATTGCCATTTCTCCTATTAATCTGTGTAACCAAGGTGTAGTTGCAAAGACGTCTATCTTCCACAGTTTGAATATTAACATATGTCTCTGCTTCCAAGAGAAAAACGTTTCTCCTCCCCCAGCAATGGTAGTAGCCCCACATCTCCACATTGCCGTCTCAACTACCGGAGGACCCCAACTGTAAAACCCGCTCATGTTTAGGTAGTTGGCGTACGTTATACCTGGTCTTACTCCAGCGAAACTCCATAGATACCTAGCCTGAGCTTCCTGAAAACAGTCTAATTCCAGTTTTCCCCATCCTTGAAATGTGGGCATTCCTGTGGAACCTGAAGTTGCACCAACAAACCTTATCCTTTTGGCTAAGTCTGGATGAAATATGGTTCCGAAAGGTGGGTGTGTCTGTAAGTCAGTCCTTATATCCTCTTTCCTAAGTACAGGAATTTTCACAATATCTCTCCAGTCCTTGATGTACTCAGGATAGAATCCCCTGTTCTTCCAAAACCTCTTGTAGAATTCAACATTTTCCCATGCCCATTTAACCAATCTCTTTAGCCTGACTGTCTTTAACTTATCTAACTCATTTCTAGGCATCTTCATTACTCTTTCATTCCATAGTTTGATGGAGGGATTTGGGGGAAAATCTCTTCTTATGAATCCTTCTTCTACAAGTTCCTTGTGGATTCTTTCATATTCATGTAAACTATCTACGTTCATCTTATTTAAGTTGTATAAGAAGTTTAAAAAACTTTACGTTTCTCATGATAAATTATATGAAACATGTCATAAATGTATTTAAATGATGTATCACTATGAAATGTAAACGTGACATCTTATTCTGTGCTAAAAACTGATCATGTTATTTCAGTCATGAAGGGAATAACTTACTATCTATTTAAGGTAATTACTAGATTTACGTGGAGAGGCTAGTGAGGAATAATTAAACTCCTTATTGCAAGCCCCTCTTCTAACAATTTTACAGCCTCATTGATCTCCTCTAACTTGAATTTTCCTGTAATGAGTTTCTGTGGGTCATATCTCTTTGTCCTAACTAACTCTATTAGTTTCGGCATATCAACCCTAGGTTTACTGCCATAATTACCTATTATAGTGATTCCATTTCGCACTATCATTGAGACTCTTACGGGAATTAATGCTGATGTAGGTGGTAAGCCTATCAAAACCACTTTCCCACCGATTCTAACCCCTTCTAAAGCCATTTGTATGGTCTCTTGGGTTCCCCCAGCCTCAATTACTATATCTGGACCACCATTGGTCATTTCCTTCAGGGTTTTTACTGGCTCAGATTCCTTGGTGTTTATGAAATCTGTTGCTCCAAGCTCCAGAGCTTTTTCCAATTTCCACTTCTTTGTTCCTAGAGCAATTATTCTCCCTGCCCCCACTGCTCTCAGCATTTGTATAACTGAAAGCCCAACACCACCAACTCCTATTACAGCTACACTATCCCCAGGTCTTATGTTGGCAGAGCTAATTGCACCATAAGCAGTTATACCAGAACATCCTAACACAGCCAGTTCCTCTATATTTACGTTGTTGTCCTCTATCTTAGTCAATGCATTTTCATGTACTATAGAATACTCTGCGAATCCTCCACCTAAAAATGTCCTTATAGATCTTCCGTCCTTATATTTAACTCTAGTTGTACCGTCAAACATTGTACCTTTCAGTCTAACTGATGCAAAAGTTTCACAAAGATTTTCAATACCAGATATACAATTCTTACACTTTCCACAAGGTTGAATGAAAGTTGATATAACCCTATCACCCTCTTTTACTCTGCTTACATTGTGTCCCACTTTCACTACTCTGCCGGCTATCTCATGTCCTGCAATTACAGGTGTAGGGACTGGTGTTGACCCTAAAAAAACATTTACATCAGAGTGACACATTCCAGTAGCCTTAACCTCAATCATTACCTCATTTTCCTTAGGCTCCTCTATCTCCACTTCCTCCACAATTATAGGTTCCTTATAGTTATGAAGCACTCCTGCTAGCATAATATAGTAGAAGTTTAAACTACTTAAAAAGTTTATATTATCATTAATTCATAGTGATTTATTGTTCCATAATCAAAAAATTTAAATAATATAAACATAATCAATTATTGGGTACCTATATTGAAGGAATATGATATAATAATCGTCGGTGGAGGACCTATAGGATTATTTGCAACGTTTTATTCCGGTCTAAGAGATATGAGTGCTTTACTAATTGACGCACAAGATGAGCTAGGTGGACAGCTGGTCACAATATATCCTGAGAAGATGGTTTATGATGTTGGAGGGTATCCTGGCATTTTGGCATATGACCTAGCCCAGAACCTCATAGAACAAGCAAAGATGTTTTCACCTGATATAAGACTTAAGGAGTGGGTAGATTGGATTACAAGGACGCAGGATAATCTTTGGATGGTAAAAACTGATAAGGGAAATGAGTTTAAGGGAAAAACAGTACTACTAGCATTAGGTATAGGGAAGATCACACCATCAAGGCTAGGTGCAGGAGGAGAGATCGAGTATGAAAATAGGGGGGTATACTACACAGTTAAAAGGAAGAAGGATTTTGAGGAGAAGAGAATTTTGATTGTCGGAGGAGGAGATTCAGCTGTAGATTGGGCTATTAACCTAGCTCCAGTTGCAAAGTCAATCACATTAATTCACAGGAGAGATCAGTTTAGAGCACATGAGAGCAGTGTAAAACAGTTGTATAACATAGCTTCAGTTCACACTTGGCATGAGTTGAAGGAAGTAAAGGGGGATGGAAGTAGGGTTACCCAGGCTGTAATATTTGATAATAGGACAAAGGAGGAGAAAACGCTAGATGTTGATGCTGTAATAATAAGTATTGGACATAAGGGAGATCTAGGAAATGTTCCCAGATGGGGTTTAAACATGAAGGGAAGGGATATTTTAGTGAATGCGAAGATGGAAACGAATTTACCTGGCGTATATGCTGCCGGCGATATTGCAAGCCAAGAAGGGGTGCCAAAGATGGCTTTAATTGCTATAGGTTTTAGTCAGGCTGCTATAGCTACAAGTATAGCAAAGAAGTATATAGATCCAAATGTGTCCATATTTGGCGGACATAGTTCAGAGATAATGAAGTCCAAAAGTTAATCGAGATCAGAAGTGGCTTCTGACAATTGATCTATACTACCAGTTTTCATGTATTTGTAAGTTCAGAGTACTATAATTAGGGGTGCATAATAACTCATTAAATTATATGCTCTGGTATCTATTTCTATGCTCTTTTGGATTTAACGGAAAAATATCTAGATTAAAATAATAGTTTTTCTATTCAAGCCAGAAATCCCAGAAAATTTGTTGTATTAAGTTGGCTTGATTTTTTAATACTACTTACCATGTTCCTTTGCTTCTTGTTCCGACTGTGTCTCTCTCCATGGCTCTGGCTTGGTAGTCATCTTCAGATCAGCCTTTCTACCAGCCAATTTCTTCGATATTTCTCTAGCCAGATCGAGATCATAAAGTCTTGAAAACATTATTCTTTGTGCAGCAGGACTTCCCGCGCCGTGAATAGATTCGATTTGGAATGCAACTCCCATGCTTACATTCTCTACTAACCTAATCATTCTAAGTCTGTCCTCTGCGGTGAAGTCCTCAACTCCCTGTAAATATCTCATTATATATTCTTTTAATTTGGGATTCTTCAAATCCCATTCGCTCGGTGCAGTTCCCACCATTCCACCTGCTATATCTATAGCTAACTGGCTGATCTGTGCAGGAAATCTAGCAACTAAATGCTTAGTCACATTAGCGTGCATTGGATTAACCCACCAGCAATTATCACACATTTTAACCGCATTAAGACTTGCCGCAATCCCTGCAGAGTACATGGTTTCAGTCAGGAATATCATTTCAGTTAACTTGTCTTGTACATGAGGAGCTTTTTCAACGCCAATCTGCTTGGCTAAGTCAGCACTTGCTCCGATTATCACATCTCCTAAGCCTGCTTTACACCCCCCATAACCCTGCCTGTGATAAGCAGCAAATATCTCCACTAATGTACCAGTGTACTCCCATTCTCCAGCTAGAAAAACTCTGTTCATAGGGACAAATACGTTGTCGAATATTACCAACCCTTCATGGTTGTAGAAATATGGCAAACCGTCAATTTCACCCTCTTCCATTCTCCTTGCATCGTTAATTTGCCTCCCGACCACAATCTTAATACCCTCAGTGTCCGTAGGTATTGCAAAGGCTACAGCGTAATCCTTATCCTCTGGTCCCATAGCCCTAGTAGGTAAGACGACCATCTCCTCGGTTGCAGCTACTCCTGTTATGTTTGCCTTTGCTCCGGACACATAAATTCCGTCCTTTGTTACTTCAGTGACCCTAAGGTAAGCGTTCTTATTTGGCTGTTGGCTGGGCTTCAATGTCCTAACACCCTTAACATCTGTCATGGCTCCTGCAAGTGCTAAATCGTTCTTCTGCACGTATTTTAGATACTCTACAAACCTGTCTCTAGACTCAGTTTTACCCTTATTTGCCATAATCTTGGTCACTATATTCAGTGTATTTAGAGAGTCCCAACCAACACATCTCTGAAAACATGCTCCCGTCTTATGACTAAGTTTTCTCAGTAGTTTAACCTTAGCAGCTAAATCCTCTGGTGACCTATGAATGTGATTAAACCTGTTTATCTCTTCCTCAAGGTATGGACTCCAGGCTCTTCCTAGCTCCTTTGTGTCCTCATCCCATGCAGCATCAAATGTTGCCTTAAAGGACATCACAGATGGCTTAAGGAATGGATGTCTCGTTACATCCTTGACCTCTTTTCCCAGAACGTATATTTCCACCTTAGAGCGGTTACTTATAGACGAGACGTATTGATCTCCTGTTCTAATTACCATACTGTATAATAATGTTTAAAGTTTTTAAACTTTAGTATAATTTCATATCACTTGAATAATAATATCACATATAGGCAACAAATTGGTATTTACACTCTATTCAGCTTCTTACAAGTCAAATAATTCTGACAGACTTTTTAAGTATATATGTAATAAACACTACTCTCCACTAGGAAAAATTATCAAAAGTATAGACAAACAATTACAAAACAACTTCAGATTTGGTTTAAACTACTGAGTGTGGACTTACTTTACATTACTTAATCAAGCTTGTATAAACGTGAGGCATTCCGAGATAATATCATTTGCCTTATCTCTTCCTCCTCTTCAATTATTCCTAATGAGACCATTTTGTTCAGGACTATGTCTAAATATCTTGGAAATATCTTAGCTGAAATCCAAGATATTTCAGGTATATTAAACCCATCACTCCCATACATTATTTTGTTAAAAGGCGCAACCTCCACTATCTCCTCTAAAGTATTTAAAGCCCCCAAAGGGGCAAATGGACAGACTTGAGACAGGTCTAAGTATACTGAAGGAAATATATAACTCATCCATGCAGTCTCCCTATGGTAAGGGTATCCTGAATGAACAAACACTATTTTTCCTTCATACCTTCTCACAACATTAGTCAAGTAAGCTGGTCTCGACAGTTCAAGCTTTATATCCCTGTCACCAGCACCCGTGTGAACCTGCAGTGGTACATCTAACTCTTTAGCTATCTCCATAGTCTTGCATAACAGATAGTCCCTGAAGCCCTTTTTCTTCTCCCCATACCAATCCTCATCTCTTGACAAGAAGTCCTCTAACGCTTTCAACTCATTGCAGGTTATATTTAGACCAGTTCTGTAAGCTATTATGCTCTTGAACCCCACATATCCTTCCCTTACTTTATTCCTCAATGTCTCCTCAAAGAACTCTGTTGCCTTATCAAAGGATAAAGAGAAGAGACTTGAATTAATTATGCTCTCTATCCTAAAGAGACGCTTATACGGTGCAGGTATTTCCATCTCTTTGCTTCCAAATCCCTCATCAATCACAAAAGCTCTAATCT
Source organism: Sulfolobus acidocaldarius SUSAZ (assembly GCA_000508305.1). Lineage (NCBI taxonomy): Archaea > Thermoproteati > Thermoproteota > Thermoprotei > Sulfolobales > Sulfolobaceae > Sulfolobus > Sulfolobus acidocaldarius. The sequence continues at coordinate 1,747,017 of CP006977.1, read as the reverse complement.
TAGCATCATCAATTAGGAATTTCATGTAACTTACAGGGTCGTCCCTTATTAACCTATTCCTCTCTTTGATGAAGTCATCTCCTAAAAGTCTCTTCATCTCTTTTTTTAGCATGAGGTAAAATGGTCTCCACTTGTTCATTTCAATTACGTCAGTATTTATCTCCTTTTCCCCCCACGACTCAGCTGATGCCATCATAAATTCCTTTTCGTCCATAACTTTGGCAGAAAACCAATGGCAATGAGAATCTATCATCATGCTAGATCTTCCTGTAAACCTCGTACTCCCAGTCCGTTACAATAGATTCGAACTCTTCAACCTCAGCACTTTTGATGTTTATGAACTCCCTCACAACCTGTTCCCCTATTCTCTCCTTCAATCTTTTGTCTTTATCTAGCTCACGTAAAGCCTCCCTTAGATTTCTTGGAATATCCTCTATGTCTTTTCTAAGGTAAGCATTTTCGTTTACAGGATTACCGGGTTTTAGTCCCCTCTCAATACCATCAAGTCCAGCCTCCAAGACAGCTAATATAACTAGGTAAGGATTGGCAGAAGCGTCAGGAACCCTGTACTCAACTCTCCTGTCATGTGATTCCATTGTAGGATAAGGGGTTGGTATTCTTATCATGGTAGATTTGTTGTTATACCCATAAGATATCTTAGTCGGTGCCCATGAGCCTGGTATTAATCGCTTATATGAATTAACTGTAGGTGCAACTAATGCAGTGAGAGCCTTTGCATGCTCCAGCAGTCCGGCAATGAAATTATATCCTAGTTCACTCAGTCCATATTTGTCCTTGGGATCATAAAATACGTTTTTTCCTTCTCTCCAAAGGCTTATGTTCAAATGCATACCTGACCCTGGTAGTTTGTTGAACGGTTTAGGCATGAAGTTAGCCTCAATACCCTTTGAGAGGGCAATCTGTTTTGTTATCTCCTTGAATATTACCACCTCATCAGCACTCCTCAATGAGTTCTTGTGAACTATATCAAACTCGTATTGACCAGGTCCGTACTCCTTGATAACCCTTATAATATCTATCCCTGAGTTTGTGAGTACTTTTATCATCTCACTTATTACTGGATTATTGTAAAAAGCAGAGGAGTCGAAGCATCTTGCGTCATCATATGGTTTCCTATCCTTCACAAGGTAGAATTCCATCTCAAAGGACGATCTCACGTCGTAACCTTCTTCCTCCTTAAGTTTCTCTAATCTCGCATTTAACTTACTTCTCATATCAAACTCCCAAGGCTTTCCCTTATCTCTAACTTCACATATTACAATAGCTGAGGGTGGAAACACGGTCAAAGTCGATAAGTCTGGGACTATAAAGACATCCTCATCCTGAGGACCAAAGGAACCATAAGGAGATATTATGTCCATCGGGGTAAAGCTGAACAGGGCTTTGGTGACGCCAATACCAGTTCTTATTAGCTCTTCCACATGGCTCACTTGGGCTCCTTTGGACCTGATAACTCCATCCAACCCGACCCATGTAAACCTAAGCATCTCGACATTGTAACTTCTCAGCTTATCCTTTATGGATTGTGACATGAGTTAGATTTTAAGTGTGAAATTATAAGCCTTTAGGTTATTAATTAAATAAACTAATAAATTATCTTTATATTATGTATTTGGATGTGAGTTCGATTAATTTTTATATAGTAGTAATATATGAGAGGATTTTCACTGGGACAAAGAAGATATGAATTGTCACTTTCAACTTCACTATATAAATAAATGGTATTTGCAGAGATATATTAACGTTCTAATTTAGAGATTGAATATTGTAGAAGTCTATATGAAATAAGAGTGATGTTGCCATATCCTCTTGCCCAAATGTTTAGCTGTGACCACACAGTATGAAATGGCACTAACCCAATTTGAGATATCAAAAAATTTATTCTATCAAATTATAATATACTTAAATGACAAAAATTCCTCTTGTAGGAAAAGGCGAAATATCACCTAGAGAAATGGGTTTTACTTTGATACATGAGCATTTAAGGGTATTCAGTGAACCAGTGAGATATCAATGGCCACATCTTTATAACGAAGATGAGGAGTTGAAAAATGCAGTAAATGAAGTAAAGACTATAATGTCATATGGTGTTAAGACCATTGTGGACCCCACTGTTATGGGTTTAGGGAGAGACATCAGATTCAGTGAGAAGGTCGTGAAAGAAACAGGTATAAATGTGATTGCTGCAACAGGGTTATATACTTACACTGATTTACCTTTTTTCTTCAATGGAAGATCGTTGGAAGAGATTGCAGAATTATTAATAAATGATATAAAAAAGGGAATACAAGGGACAAATAATAGAGCAGGCTTCATCAAGGTTGCAGCAGATGAGCCAGGCATAACGAGGGATGTAGAGAGGGCAATAAGAGCAGCTGCCATAGCTCAGAAAGAGACTAAAGTACCTATAATAACACATTCAAATGCTCATAACGGGACAGGTCTGGAGCAACAAAGGATTCTAATGGAGGAGGGTGTAGACCCAGGGAGAGTACTCATAGGTCACTTAGGGGACACTGATAACGTGGATTACATAAAGAAAATAGCAGATAAAGGCTCTTTTGTAGGTTTAGATAGATATGGTTTAGATCTATTCTTGCCTGTGGATAAGAGGAACGAGGTGTTGTTGAAATTAATTAGAGATGGATACTTGGACAGGATTATGGTGTCCCAAGATTACTGTTGTACAATTGACTGGGGAATAGCTAAGCCAGAGTACAAACCTAAACTAGCTCCAAAATGGAGTATGAGTTTGATATTTACAGACGTTATACCATCAATTAAGAGGGCAGGAGTAACTGATGAGCAGTTGGATGTAATATTTGTAAAGAATCCAGCAAAACTATTTAGTTAGTTTACAGTCTCTCTTATTCTTCTCTAGATCCAGATTTTTGGTATTTTTTAGTTTAATGCACTAGCTAAACTATTCCTGTCCATCTGCCGTAAGAATTTCTAATTATGCTCTGAGCTAATTTAGTTTCACAAAACCAATTTTTCTTAGAAATATGAGGAATCGCACATGACGTAATTTTTAGAGCGACGCTAATGTCTTCATTTAAGGTTATATCACTTGATGTATTTTCAATAATTTCCATTATTCCTTAAATTAGATCCCTTAGTAGTATATCTCTGTAATTCTACACGTTCTTCCATGTATATAGTTGTCATGTATGTACCATTTACTTAAGCTTTAATCTCAGCGATCAACTATTCTCGACAACAAAAATAGACATTATAGGAGAGAGATACAAATTAACTTAATTTTCATTTGGTCTCACTAAATGATCTTTTTATTAATTTAACAGTTTTTAGTAATTATAAATTAATAACGTATTTGATAGCTATTTTTTAACGTGAATAAACTCTCTTATAATTTTACTTTTTATTAATCCATGCTTGGAATTTAATAGTATAAATTTATCATTAGGTAAAAGTTTAAATGATGTTTAATAGTCTAAAATAATATATGAAAGTTGTTAATGAAAACGAAGAGGTAGAGAAAATTGGTCTGACCCTTGAAGAGGACGAGATATTATTAGTAGATCCTAAAGGGCAACATATAAGTAAAGTATCAACTAAACAAATAGTTAAGAAAGCATTAGAGGAAAAGACATTGAGGTTCAGAATTAAGGAGGCTGTTCAAGTAAAATTAAACAGAGACGAGGAGAAAAAGCTGCCAGATTTAAAGGAGCTAGTTTTCGATACACATCTCTTGTTATACGGTAAGAGGGCTCACGAAGTAAAATACGTTGGACATGTATGTCCATTCTGTGGAATGGAAGTAGATGAACAAGGATATTGTTGTTGTAATACTGGCACAGATTAAACGCCATTAGAAAAGAGGGTCACTGGCTTCATTGTGCTGATTATATTCAAAGCTGATTTTAAGCATATAGTAGTTTAATTAGTTTTTGAAAGTGAAGGTGAAAAATTTATCAAATGTGCAATTTCGCACTATTTATGGTAAGGAGTTTTTATTATTTGTTTTCTCTTCAAACCATATCATGTATCTCTTATCTTTAGCGATAAATTTAAAGTCTCATCGGCGTTTGCGTTAGTTTTGTGAAAATACTAAAATACCTTATCCCGTACATCATAGTTGGCTCTCTTCAATACTACTTTGCAAAGGACGCAATAACTTATTCTTCCCCTGTAGTTTTCAACTTACTGAGATACATAATATCTTCGGCAATTTTCTTATCTATTCGTAGGAGAATAGTGTTTAACAGGGACGTATTTCTTCTTGCACTGTATACTACAATGAGCTCCTTAACGTGGAGTTTAGGATTAAAATACGTTTCACCTTCTGAGTCCGCTGTTTTAAGCTACACTATGCCCTTATTTTCTATACCCATAGCCTTTCTAATCCTCTCAGAGAGACCCACGGTTATTGAGACGTTAGGTGTGGGCATAGGATTTTTAGGGGTAACACTTTACGGTCTACCCTTAGTTCATGGATTCAGTCTTTTAGGAGCAACTCTGACCATTATAAACGCTGTATTTTGGGCTTTATTCTCAGTATATTATAGGAAATTAAGGAATGAAGACCCAATAGTAGTAAATGCAAGTCAATTCTCCATCGGTTCTGTTATACTTGCCTTTCTGTTACCCATAGACCACGATGTAACAATTAATGATAGTTTTATCGAAGGAACAGCATATACTGCAACAATGGGAGGGGCTCTATCTTTCTTCCTGTGGAACATGATGGTCAAATTAGAGAGAGTGCCAAGAGTTACAATTTTCAGTTTCTCAATACCTATCCTTACAACAATAATTCAGGTTGTGGTATTTAATGCAGGCGTGTTCTTAATCCAAATAGCCGGAATAGCAATAATATTTATAGGCATAATATTATCAAGGATTAGAGATTTCGTCAAAGTAAAATAATATGTAATGCGGAAAACCTCATCAACTCTCAACTACTAAACTACGTTTAGATTAAACTTCTTAACGTCAACACCTAATCAATTTCTGTACTGATTGTCAGCCTCTCTTATCACTTTGTCCAATACCTCTATGCCTTTATCAATATCTTCCTTTTCAACAACTAAGGGTGGGGCTATTATGAACCACGAAGGTCCATTGTATACAAATACTCCACTTTCTAAGGCTTTTCTGGCTAATAGATCAAGTAAAATTGGTTTACCTTCATATTTATCATCATAGTCTGCAAAGGGAGTGTTTTTACTATCCTTCACCAACTCTACAGCCCAGAACAGACCGACTCCCCTTATATCTCCTATGCTTATGTGCCTTCCCTTGAGCTCATTTAATCTCTGCCCTAAATATTCTCCTATCTCTCTGACGTGTGGAAGTAGATTGAGCCTTTTGTACTCACTGATAACAGCAGGAATGGCAGCTAAGGAGACAGGATGAGCTTCAAACGTATGACCATGAGCAAAAACATTATCCTCAAAGAAATCTACGATCTCCTTAGAAACTCCTGTAATACCAATAGGAACATATGATGCTGAAGCCCCCTTGGCAGTGGTTAAAATATCAGGTTCAATACCCCACAGATTTACAGCAAACCATTCCCCTACTCTACCCCATCCAGTCATAACTTCATCTACAATAAATATGACATCATTTTCCATGGCGATCTTCCTTAATAAGGGCATGTACTCCTTCGGCGGGACGATCACACCATTTGTACCTGTTATGGGTTCAACTATAATTCCTGCGACATGCTTTTCCTGTTTTATGATGTACTCTACGTAATTTGCGCATGCTATACCGCAATCTGGATATTTCAGTTTCAAGGGACATCTGAAGCAGTAAGGCTCTGGAAATCTTACAACTCCTGGCATTATGTTAGGCTCAACAAACCATCTCCTGTAGTCTCCAGTCAGAGATATGGATCCCTCTGTGGAGCCATGATAAGATCTGTATCTAGATAGAATCTTGAAAGAAGGTCTCTTAATCAGCCTTATGATCTTTATCGCAGCTTCATTGGCTTCTGTGCCTGAGGTTGAAAAGAAGAATTTAGTTATGTTTTTTGGCATCACTTCTAGTAATGCCCTTGATGCCTCAGCCCTAATACTGACCCCTAATGAAGGATTTATGTATTGTAATGTTTCCAACTGTTTTTCTATAGCCTTAATTACGTTTTCATTACCATAGCCCAAATTAACATTTATGAACTGGGAGGAGAAGTCCAGGTACTTATTACCTTTGGAATCAGAAAAATATGCACCCTTACCCTCTTTGATTACTAGAGGATCCCAGTTTTTCTGTTTTCCCCATGTCCTAAATGTATGTTGCTTTATTAAGTTCTTAGTTAAGACATCTTCTTCCATAAGTAATATTCTTCTTAAACAGATTATAAACCTCTTTGAGAGTAATTTGGATTATATACAAACTGATATTCCCTTAATATACTATACGTACAATTTTAAAATAGATGATAGAGATTTATACAAAATTTTATATCTATGCTTATATATTTGGAAAAAATGTATTATATACAAATGGAGTTAGACGAAATAGATATAAAAATTCTCAAGATACTTCAGGAAAACGCCAGACAGTCTTTAGAAGACATGAGCAAAATGCTCAAACTTCCCAAGTCAACTATCGCATATAGGATTAAGAGACTCGAATCTCAGGGTATAATAAAGGGTTATTATGCGCATATAGATCCCTATGCACTAGATCAAGATTACATAGTAATAACATTTGTTAGGGCGAAGTATGGAAAGGATTACCATCTGAACTTAGGCTCAAAATTAGCCGAGATACCGGGGGTCTGGGGAGTTTATTTTGTTTTAGGTGATACAGACTTCGTAGTAATGGCTAGGTATAAAAACAGGGAGGAGTTTATGAAAAATTTTCTTGAGAAACTTATGAGTATGCCAGAGATAGAGAGGACTAGTACACAAATTGTGGTAAAGACGATAAAGGAGACTCCAAATATAGTAATTTATTAAGGTGATGAAAATTATGAAGAAGAGGAGAAATATGATCCAATTAAAGTTAAGACCTTATTCTCCTTATTTTTAGGGAATGAAGTCTTTATCCTCTTTGTTTGTTGATTTTTTCAGAACTATGTCAAGTTAGATTAATAACTCTCGCCAAGTGAAACCTTCGATAAATACATGTAAGACTATACTATACCATGTTAAATACAGTTTGGGAGATCTATGTTTTAAGTATATTTGATTGCTATAAAATGTCGAATGTCTCTGCAAATATAGTCATGAAATCAACCTAAAATTATAGGTAAGCTTATTATCAGTAGATGAGATTTTATCTTGTGAGTACTGAGGAGATTTACGTAAAATTAAAGAGTGATAAAGAGTTCATACAGAGAATCGCAGAGGTAGTCGTAGAAACCGTAGTGGTTAAGAAATTAGATGAATTTGAAAGACAGTCCAGGTTCATTAACGATAACTTAGTCTTGATATGGGAGAAACTCGCTGAAAACGACATAAAATTTAACAAAATTCATGAGGAATTAGTGAAGTTGAGGCAGGAGATGAATGATATGAGGAAGGACTTTAACAGTGAAATCATCAAGTTGAGGCAGGAGATGAATGATAACTATAAACAGATTGCCAGGTTTGTGGAGAACTTAACGACAAGTATAGAGGACGATGCCCAGTATTATTTACAATGGCTTATTGAAAAGAAGTTAGGTTACAAGGCAGAGATAACTAGGTTAGAAATTGACAATGTAGTTGAAATTGACATATTTTCACAATTTGGAAATTATTTATTAATTGGTGAAGTTAAGAGTAGGGCTAATAAGTCAGTATACCTGGAACTAATGAGAAAGGTAGAGAAACTAAAAACAGTCAAACCTGAATTATTTAAAGATAAGAAACTAATCTTGGTAATATTCTCCCTAAGCGTCACTAAAGATTTGTTAGACCTATGTAAGGAGAACAAAGTATATTTGACTACGGGAAGTAGAGATTTGACAAAATTTGAGGAAATAATATAAAAAATTATGAATTAAGAACTAAACGAAAGAGATTAAGTGGTTGTTGACACCTCTTCCTGCTACTTCAGACAAATAGCTTTTGTCTATTTTGTATAGATTTGCTCTCGGCTCTAATCTTAGGTTAAGTTTTGGAATTCACGGATTATTAATCTATAAGTTAGATAGAAATTTATTAGTTTTTCAGTTTTTCCAAGGAAGTTCCCATAAAAAAGTCTACTGATACAATAACTCGAACCAAGAAGATCTAAAAGGACAATGATAAGATACTTAGTCCCTCATATATTATGTTAGCTGCTAGCATTGAGGTTATCTCACTGACATCGTATGGTGGGGACACCTCTACGACATCAAATCCAACTAATTTGTCAAATCTCCATTGCCTTATGAACTCTATTATCTCAAAGCTCGATAGACCTCCAACTTCAGGAGTCCCTGTTCCAGGTGCAAATGCAGGATCAACTACATCTATATCAAGTGAGACGTAAGTGGGTCCTTTGAGTGATTCGATCTCCTTTAATATATCTTTGGGATTAAGTTTTAACTCTCTAATGGTGAAACTCTTTATTCCTAGCTTCACTTTGTCACTTAAGTCCTCCTTTGAAAATGTAGATGCCCTTATGCCAGCCTGAATAACGTCTTTGATTAAACCCTCCTCGAGTGCTCTTCTTAACCAACTCCCATGTGTATATTTTTTACCCCAGTAAGTGTCCCAGAAGTCATAATGGGAGTCTAAATGAATCAAGTTGATCTTACCATATTGCTTATGCATAGCTCTCAGTATGGGAAGTGTTATGGAGTGGTCCCCTCCAGTTATGAAGGGAATCAACTTTTTAGATGATATAATGTCGTATACGTCTTTCTCTATTATCTTTATGGTGTCCTCAATATACCCCGGTATTATATTCACATCTCCAAGGTCACAAGCATTAAGTTTGTCAAACGGATATGTATCCAGAAACTGATTGTAAGGTCTTAGTAACCTTGAACCTTGTCTTACAGCCATTGGTCCAAATCTAGTTCCTGTTCTATATGTTACGGCATCATCGAAGGGTATTCCAAGGAAAGCCGCTTTAACCTCTTCCTGTGGTAAACATATTGGAAGTCTTCCAAAAGTGGAAACTTGGGTAAATCTTGGGGATTTAAGAGCATCGATCTGCCTCATATGAAATAATAGGAGCGTTGATTATAAAAATTAATTATTATTTCACGGTCAATTTATGACGACCTTTTAAAAAACAAGTACTCATCATGGACTATTTGGTCTGGGATTTCATTTAAGTTTTGAGAGAAGAAACAAGCTTATGATCGAAATTACACAGCCAAGATCTAAGGCAAACATGGAGAATGCAAAACTCTTGGTTATAAACAGGACGAATCCCACTAAGCTTGGAGCTATCATAGTTCCCAATTGGGACACTGCATTAGCGAACCCAATTGAAGTACCTGCCCTACTTTCTCCCCCTATCTTCATTATGATGGAGTCTGTAGGGGGTCTATAAGAGAACGAGAACACCCCTAAAAGAAATGCCTCAGCTACTACTAGGTAGGGATTAAATGTTATTATAATGAGTAAAGTGACTAAGATAAATCCTATTAAATTAATCAGTATTACATTCTTATCTCCTATTACTGCTACTAACCTTTCCACACTTAATATACCTATCAGTTGACCTAATCCAAAAAGGAATAGAAATGATGCAGATAGAGTTACAGGAATGTCTCTATAAACCACTAACATAGAGAATATCCATGTAGTTGTTCCCCACGTAGCCCACAGTTCACCTAGCCTTATCAAGGTGGCTAATATGATTTTCCTATTGAAGAGAACACTAAATGATCTTTTAACCTCGGTGGACTTCGAATCAACCTTTAACTTTAAACTGAGAAGACATAACACACTAAAACCTGTGGCAAAGAATAAGAACAAGAATTTCCATGAATCTAGCATAAACGACGAGACTGCTCCAAGAAGCAAGATAGTAATTGGTCCTGCACTTTCTAGTAAAGCTACATAAAATGTGAGATGGGAACTTCCCGCATAGGTAATAGCTATTATTTTCATTGCAGATGGAAATATTGAAGACGTAATAATTCCTTCCATAAAGTAAATTATCACTATTAGCACATACGATCTTAGAAACAAGAACAGTATGAGATTAAGTGGAACTAAAATAGCAGATGACGTAGCCATAGCCTTGTTAGGACCAATTTTGTCAATTATCAGCCCCCAGGGAATGGAAAATAAGATATATCCTATATAGAAAGAGGAGGCTACAAAGCCTACTTCTACAGGATTCAAGTTAAGTAAAATAGATATAGGTAGGGCGATAACTCCCCAGCTAAGTCTTATGAGAAGTTGCATGAAAGTCCCTAACCAGCCTATAAAAACACTCTTACGCATAATGAAATACATTTTAAAAATCATACATTTTAAGCTTTAGACTTATACGCGTTCTAGTCTACCATTATGAAACTAAATGAAATTAGTTAAGAATGAAAGTAATGAAAGAGTATTGTCTGTTTAGTCTCCTTGTCCACCTTAAACAAGAACGAAAAGTGCAGATACGGAGTTTAAATCCTTCGTATAAGATGATCCAAGACCCTTTTCTTTTTAACTTTAATTAAGGAAAGCTTAAAAGAAAGAGAAATCAAGGCAGTCATGTTTAGGCGTAATAGGATGGCTCCCTCATTTAATCTCTAAGATATGGGACAGTAAGGGGAAAAGAGTCTATTTTAACTTAGTAATTCAGACTCAGAGAGATGTAACATTTCACTCACACAACTAGACACTCCTCTATTTTCTCCCAACTGACCTGAAAAGTTATTTGTTAAATGAGGTTAAAAAGGTTAAATAATTCATGTAAAGATAGATATAAGTATGAGCTTTATAGACGAGAATCGCTTCGTAGAAACATTCCATAAACTGAGTAACATTGGATGGACTGAAGACGGAGCCATGAGGGTAGCTCTGACTGAACATGACATACAGGCAAGGATTGAACTTACCAAAATTCTTTCCTCTTTAGGGGCTGAAATTAACGTTGATGATGCAGGCAATATAATAGCAAATATAGCAGGTGAAAGTGAGGACAAGATAGCTATAGGTTCACATATGGACTCTGTACCCTATGGAGGAAAATATGATGGATTTTATGGAGTAATGGCAGGTTTAGAAATATTAAGAGGATTACGAGGACATGGAGTTCACACCAATCACACCATTTCGCTTATCGATTTCACAAATGAGGAGGGATCAAGGTTTAAACCCTCACTCATGGGTTCAGGTCTGACAACAGGAGTCTTCAACAGGGAGTACGTATACTCTGTAGTTGATAAAGATGGTATAACGTTTGAAAAAGCCCTAGAGAGATCGGGTTTTTTAGGCAATGAGAGTAACAGAATAGTTCACAATAAGCCTAAATTTTACCTTGAGTTACATATTGAACAAGGACCGGTCCTAGAGGAGGAAGGATTCCAGATAGGCATCCCCTTAGGAATAGCTGGATTAAGTGTATATGAATTCAAGTTTAAAGGTCAATCTAGTCAGGCAGGACCAACACCAATGGGTCGGAGAAGGGATGCACTAGTAGGTGCTTCAAAATTTATCACGAGTATAAGGGATTATGCCAGAAGTACCAGAGATCTAAGAGCAACTGTAGGTATAATGAACCTGAAACCCAATATTTATAATGCCATACCTGGCGAAGTGACATTAACTCTTGACCTGAGAAGTATAGAAAAGGAGGATAGGGAGAGAGCAGTAAGAGAGGCTAAGAGGCTAGCTGAAGAGATTGCAAATCAAGAGAACCTAGAGATAGAGGAGAAACATTTGTGGACTGCTGAGCAGGTTAAATTTGATAAGGAAGTTGTAAGCATTATCGAGAAGGCTTGTAATCAACTTGGGTTAAAGTACAAGTTCTTATACAGTTGGGCTGGTCATGATGCTCAATACATGATAAGAGTCTCAAGGGTGGGCATGATATTCATACCATCTCACCTCGGTATAAGCCATTCCAAAGAGGAGTATTCGTCTGATAGGGACATGGTCAACGGTTTAAGAGTACTAGCGAAGACTGTGGAATTACTTGATGGTCTTACTTAGTTCTAATAGCGTTAAGCTCAACACTTTGATACTATCGAAGAAGTCTTTTATTTCCACATACTCATCTGTGACATGAGCCTGTTCTATTTTTCCTGGTCCATAGTTTATTGATGGAATCCCCTCCTTGACGGTAAATCTCATATCAAAAGTTCCAGGGGATAACACTAGCTCTGGTTCCCTTTGCCTGACCTCCTTGATTTTCCTCCTCATTACTTCATATATTTCGTTTTTCACATCTGAGGTGATTGTCTCCACTGAATAAAACTCATCATAATCGTACTTAGCCTTATAGTCCATTGTAACCCTCTCTATGACGTTGATAATTTTACCTCTCACGTCATAAAGATTTTCCTCTGGAATTAGTCTTCTCACTATACTCAATTCACAATAATCAGCTACCGTATTCATCCAACTCCCACATCTTATAGTTCCAACTAGTACTGAAGGTCTCTTGGAAACCTCTGGTATGATATTGTATCTAGAGACTGTGTCTGGAATGGAATTGTATAATTCTTGTATTATTTTCATGGATACTTTCACAGCGTCTACTCCTAGTTGAGGAAACCCCCCATGGCTTTTCTTTCCATATATTTTCACAATTGCCCATATAGCTCCCCTATGACCATAACATATATTATCAGAACCTGTAGGCTCCGTGAATATGACGTAATCCACTTTACCTCTCTTTAAAACACCTTTTTCCACAAGGTAATGGGATCCAGCATTTACGTTTCCAACAGTCTCCTCATCTGGAACAAATGTCTGTATTACCTGCAAATTGGAAGGTAATGATTTTGCTCTTTTTAACAACTCAACGGCATATATCCCTGCAATGATCCCTGACTTCATGTCAGCTGAGCCTCTGCCATATAATTTACCATCCTTTACAATAGCTAAATAAGGACTTACAGTCCAACCATATCCTGCGGGAACTACGTCATAATGACCATTGAACGCAATCCTAGTTCCTCCATTACCTATATATCCAACTAGGTTTGGTCTATCCCCTTCTCCAAACCTAACCAGTCTCTTTAATTCCTCTTCAGAGGGGTTAAAGATCTCTGTCTTGTAGCCTAAATCTCTTAAGATCTCATCAAGTTTATCCACAATCTTTTGGTAGTTTATCCCTGGAGGGTTCTCGGTCGGTATCTTAATAATCTCCTTTAAACGATCTAAAGCCTCCTTCTCGATCTCCTCAAATTTATCCTCTAACAAGTCCATTACCTACACCCCTTAATTACACCTTTGGATCATATCTACCATCTATTGCAGTCCATCCCCCATCAACGTATATTACGGTTCCTGTAATATATGAGGAGGCAGGCATGGCTAGGAAAAGTGCCACACTAGCAAGTTCTTCTGGTGTTGCCCATCTCTTCAATATGGTCTTTTCGGTATATGCCTTAAACCATTCTGGATCACTCTTTATTTGTCTGGTCAGTGGTGTATCTACGACACCTGGAGCTATCACATTTACTCTAATGTTGTACTTACCGTATTCAGCTGCTGCCACTTTAGCTAACTGTATTATTCCTGCCTTGGTCATAGCATAAACACTCTGTCCAGGCTCCACAACGGTTCCCCTAATGGACGAGAAGAGAACCACACTACCCCCTCGCTTATTATTTTTCATAACGGGGAGAAATTCCTTTACAACCATAAAATTTCCCTTGAGGTTAACGTTTATAACCTTTTCAAAGTCCTCATAAGTGTAATTCTCAATAGATTTTCTAACATTAATTGAAGGTGTAACGTACAGAGCATCTACATTTCCGTAAACGGACAAAGATAAATTGACTAATTCCTTTACCTGATCGAGATCAGTTATGTCACATTTCATGTGGTTTACTTCATGACCTCTAGACTTCAGGGAGTCAGAGAGCCTCTTTAATCCTTCTTCATCAATATCGCTCAGTACGACTTTGCCTCCCATTTCCGAGAACATCTCAGCTATGGCTTTTCCTATACCACTCGATGCTCCTAAAACAACAGCGTTCATACCTTTTACTGAAAAGAGTCTATCAATGTCCATTTTTGTTCAATTTATAATTTATGTAGCCAAAAATATATTTACACTAGTGCAGATACTATTGAGTGGAGTGAACATCTCCCAGTTGTGCATTTGCTCTTATCCTACTTTTAAGTCATTTGGGAAATATCACTTCCTTATTGGATCCTCTTTGCCAATATAATATGTCTCTTTGGATATCAAAATACCTATGATCATAGCTATTGATGCAATGGTCAAGTTAATGAACCATGAATTGAAGAGTCCTATATAGGTGGAAATTGCGAATATTATACTAATGGAAAACCCTCCAATTATAGCACCTCCATTGTAAGTGAAACCGACACCGGTTGTCCTATATTTTTTGCTGAATTGTTCACTGAGGAAGGATGGTAAAGTGGAGAATATCATTGCCTCTAGAAAAGCCTGTATACTAAACACCGTAGTTGCCGTTGTAAAATTGTTAGTAATACCAAAGTATAAAATTGGATAAATAGACACTGTGAACAATATGGCGTAAATTAACATTGGTCTCTTTCTACCAGAGATCAAGTTAGCCAAAAGTCCTCCTGTCCAAACACCGAAAAGCGAGATAAGGTTTATTATAGCAACTCCAATCCCTATCAGTCCTCCTTGAATATTGCTGAGACTCATAACTGTTGGATATATGTTAAAGGTGGCGTTATTGATGTAAAGCAATCCGCTGGTTATCAGTAGACCAATCAGTATTTGAATATACGAGTCCTTAAATAGAGTCTTTATAGGAACCTTCAATATTTCCTCCCTATTTCTCATTTCCTCAAAGACGGGAGTCTCTTTTGATATCAATCTAATGACGAGAGTTAGAATACCAGGTGCAAGGCATGTCAGGAAGAATATCCTCCAGCCTATCATTTGAAAATTGTTCAAGAACAGGTTGTAAATACCAGAGTAAACAAGACTTATTATGAAGTATCCAGTTCCAAATCCGCTCTGAATGAATGCACCGATAAAAGCTCTCTTATCGATTGGCACATTTTCAAGAGCTAAAGACGTACCTCCCCCATATTCCGCTCCTGCAAACATTCCCTCAATAAAAAGGATTAAGTAGATTAGGATGGGAGCTAAAATACCAACTTGAGAATAAGTAGGAAGTAAACCCTTAGAGGCTCCGAATATGGAAAAGCCTAATATGGTAACAGTAAGCATACTTCTTCTTCCTAGTTTATCCCCGATGAAATTACCGAATATTAGAGAGCCTATGGGTCTTGCAATTGCACCAGTGGCTAAACCTCCAAACGTGGCTATGAGACTTATGACTTGGTTTGATACAGGAAAGAAGAGGTGAGATAGGGTTACAGCAGCCAATGCATAAGCTATGCTGGTATAGCCATCCATAAGCCATCCTGCCCACGCCCCCAGTACGGCTAACCACTGTTCCCTACTTAAGCCATAAAAAGGCATGTATACATTTAGGCAAAATAGGTATTTAACTTTCAAACAGTACAGTTACGTTTTACATGGTTCTGTAGAGCTCATTGTCCCTCTGAGTACACAGATATTACAGACTTCCTAGCTGCTTCATAAGCCATTGCGTTCAGCTCATCGAATTTAACTTCGACTCTGTTTGTAGCTATGGCGAAAACAGTATCACCATCCAAGGAGAGGTTATATGGTCTTATAACCGAGGAAAAGCCATTCTCAACTATGCTAGCTAATCTACAGGCGTCAGAGTTCGATAGTTTAGCATTTGTAATTACCACTCCTAAAGTTGTCCCCAAAGTATTTTCGTCTATAGATGTGAATTCATTTCCAGCGATTAATTTTCCACTCTCGTCATATATATTGCCTACACTATTAAGTACAGCGATAACTCCGACTTTGATATTCCCCTTTTTAAGCTCGTGGTAACCCTGACCTCCAGGTTTAGCATATTTTAGACCAACTACCTTACCTACTGTACCTCCTCTTCCTGCCCAATATCTTCCTATGGGAATCTCAGTTGATAGTGATTCGAGAGCCTTGAATCCCCACTCCTCTGTTGGAAGGATAGAATTTTCATATAGGTCATATATTGCAGCTGCTGACACTATGGGAATTCGTAGATTTACTATCTTAAACCCCACTTTTTTATTAAATAGCTCTTGAACAACACCTTGTACAGCCTTAAATCCAAATACACTCCTTCCAGTTAGGGCAATGGCATTAACTGATTGATCTTGTCTATGACCTGGTCTCAAAAGATCAGTGTTCAAAGTAGCTGGTGAGCCCCCTCTTTGTGATATACCGGCTACGTTATCCCCTTCAGTGACTATGACAGTTAAACCTGATTTAGCTTTTTCATCGGTGTAACCACCAACAAGAATTCCCTCAACGCTAATTTCCTTTGACATAAACCCACAAGATAATTAGAGCTTATAGGTCATATAAAGACTTTATATCCATGTCTAAATCGAGGCTTGATGGGAATAGTAAATATACTTATCTCAAATTAAGCTGACATAAATGGCACAATGATTTATCATGGTCAGAATATTTAAAGTTATTACGTGACAAAGAATCGGCAAGCCTTGTCTTTTAAGGCGGGGTGAGGTTTTTATAGTATCGTTAAGATGTTAAATTTGGTTAAAATGATGCGTGAGGAAACCCAAGGAAATGGGTATATTAGTTCAATTAAGTGTCCTCATGCTGAAAAACAATATTCCTGAGTCTCAAGGAGGGTGGAATGAGGGTTTGACCAGAGGGATAGGGGTAAAGTGGTTGAAGACCTAGCCTTTGGTTTACCGCTGGATGGGTGGAGTGGGGTGGGTGATACTCACTAGTTATGAGACGATGAGGGTGAAGGCGGTAAATCATAAACCTGTGAATCGCTCTAAAGGAACCCTTTAGGGCGGGGAGGAGGTCAGATGCACAGTCCTTCTTTTTACATCTGTTGGAGAAAGCACTCTGCTTATTGAAAGTGCCTCTCCCAACAGAGACCTAGCCTCTAGGGCTCGTAGGTTTTTTCTTCAGGTTACTATCATATTTTTTTATTTTTCCTTATCTATCATGCCCCTTGTCTCCATCGCAAATAAACTGACCGCAATTATGGATGAGCCCAAAATTAGAAGTGCGAGAAATTCTCCCAATGGTAAAACATTAAAGTAAGAAGACGGTGATACAACAGTCAACGCTACTAGAGTAGCACCAAAGAAACCCATATTCCAACTCATGGATACTCCTGTTCCTCTCACATTAGTAGGAAAACTCTCGTTAACAAGTGCCAGTATACCTCCCGCTCCTAAAAAACCCAAAAATGTTAACAAACTAATATATAAAATAACATAATACAAACTATTTAATGAGGCTATGAGGAAGTAAGTCGGGCTAACCAGGATTCCAAGAGTTCCTCCCACCAGTGAAAGTCTTTTTCTACCAAAGATTTCACTTAATTCTCCTCCTACAAAGGCAGATACTATACTAACTAGTGAATATACTAGTATGACCTCCCTAATTTCACTCTCTGTAAAGTTATTGACGAAGGACAAAAATGTGGGGAGTATTATGCCTATGACAAAGTTAACACTAGCCCACAGAAAACTTAGTAGAAACGCAAACTTCAGATAATTACCATATTTCTCCAGGATAATCTTCCTAGGGCTTTTCACTTTTTCCTTTAATTTCCTGAACCTAGACGACTCTGGAGCTAAAAGGGATATGGGGACCATGATTAAGGATCCCCAGAATAGAAACCTCCAATTACTCCCTGATATAAGTGAGAGACCTACTGCAACTAAATATGCCGTACCACTAACTGCAATTCCTATACCACTAAACCAACCTCTGTGCCTCTCAGGTAAGTTTTCCACACCTATCACCTGAACTCCTGCACTTAATGGTCCTGTGAATAAACCTTGAATTGAAACCAGTAGGAAGTACAAAATGATTGAAAATATTCCTATAGAAGTATAAGGAGGAAGAAACCCGATTAGGGCTGTTGCAGTAGAGGAGCCAATTCCACCTATAATTGTAGCAACTCTTCTTCCAAGCTTGTCTGATAGTGGTCCTAATAGGCTAGCTCCGGCAATTCTGAGGCCATAGGATAGGACTAAGCTTGTGTAAATTCCTATAACTGAAAACGGATAGAGACCATGAAAGATCTCTTGAGCGAGATTTTGGGAAGTGTATGCTATAACACTGCTTGCGTTATACACTAGAAATGTGTAACTTATAACGTTAAATATGATCAGTTTTATGTGGTTCGCTGTAAGTCTGTCCTCTTTAGACATCTCAGAATTTGATTGATACCAAACTTTTATATCTTATGTATAAGAAGTCTGGGGCGTGATATTTTCAGGTTCCAGATCGTGGACTAACTGTGAAAGTCTAGAGCGGTTCAGAAGAAAAGGCAGTTGTTGTCGTCTCCCTCTTTACACTGGTCATTTGAAGATCTGCAAACAAGTTTTCTTGTTATAACCGACTACAGTTCAATAAGAGGTAAAAAACTATTATGGCTTCAGGATACCTCTCCCTGGAATTAAACCTTTACTTAACTCCTCTAAGGCTTTATTTGCTTCATCTAGGGAGAAAGTTTTAACTCTTACTTTCACTTTACCTTCCACGTATAATTGGACCAATTCACTTAACTCGTTATAGGTTCCCACTAAATTCCCTAACACGCTTATTTCCCTGCTGATGAAGTCTACAGTTGGATCTCTAAATTCACCACCATATCCCACTATCGAGTAAATACCTCCCTTCTTAATCATGGACACAGCGTCTTTGGGCGTATTGTGCTCTCCAACAAAGTCAATGACCACATCGGCTCCCACGTTATCGGTGATCTTTATTATCTCCTGAATAGCGTCCTTGCCATTAACTATGTAGTCAGCTCCTAACTCCTTAGCCATCTTGAGTTTATCCTCATCCAGATCTACTGCTATAATTTTAGCTGACGTGATTGCTTTAGCAACTTGAATTCCTATGTGTCCCAGACCACCTACGCCAATTATTACTAAAAATGTACCTGGGGTAAGTTCCTTAGACACCTTCTTAACTGCGTGGTAAGCTGTTAAGCCTGCATCTGCAAGTGGAGCCATTGATATTAGGTCGACACCCTTAGGTACTATTATTGCTGAGTAGGCTGATGTTCTCAAGTATTCAGCATATCCCCCATCAGTGCCGTCCAAACCAGGAAATTTTCCATTGGGGCAATGCATATCATTCCCAGACCTGCAAGCTTTACATCTCCTACATGTTGTATAGGGATGCAGAATTACCTGGTCTCCGACGTTCAACCAGTCTACATTATCTCCTTTAGCCTCCACAACTCCCACGTTCTCATGACCTATCGTGAAAGGAAGTTTTGGATTGAATATGTCCTTCCAAACTCCCTCTTGAATGTGTAGGTCAGTTCTGCAAACTCCTGCTCCCTTAATCTTAACAATTATGTCGTAAGGTGAAGATATCTTAGGTTCAGGTACATCATCTAACTTTAATGGTTTGTTATACTCATGAATTCTCACAGCTTTCATCTTTCCTTCGCCTCAGCTATTAATTTACATAATTCTCCATTCATATTTAAAGAAAGTTGTACCAATTTACCGTATTTATTACTCCTCTTCTCCTCAAATGACCTCTTAACTTTATCGTATTCATCACCATTCAGTGATTCGTTACTGTAACACTCATGAAACTTAAGACCGTTATTAATACATTCTGAGAGTTTCTTAGAGTCATGATGGTCCCTAACCTCAATGATAGCGTCAGGTAGTCTATTTCTAATCTCCTCTAACATAATGTAGAGGAAAAGTGGGGGGCACCAAAAGGTGGGAGGAGATATTATCAGGTGTAAGTTTCCCTTATCGTCTTCATAATATCCCTTTAGGAATTTCATCTTATACATTGAGTAGTTAGTCTCTGGATCAAATACACTATCTAGGATTTTCTCTACATCCGTATCTTACCCCTCCATCTTTACATGAAGTAAGTTCCTCCTCCTCGTTATCTCATCTTCCCTTCTCATTACTTCCTCTATAGGTATACCCCATAGTTTTGAGGCATTCTGGTATAGTAGCTTCTTCTTGGTGTTGATTGTTAACTCAACGCCATACTCCCTCTTGATCTCCTCTGGTAATTCAAATTTCATGAAGTCCTCTATTAGCCATTTAGGGTTCCAAATAGCATAATCACTACCCCACAAAACCCTGTCTTCTCCCAACCAGAACAACAACTCCCCAATAATACTAGCGAAATATTTGGGTCTTTTCCTTATGAAAGCTGAGGCTACTGCTAATCCTCCATATACGTTCTTCTCTTGTGTTGCTATCCAGCAAAAGTCGTCTAGTCTAGGTAGTCCAACATGAGTTACAACAAACTTAAGTTCAGGGAACGATGAGGCTACTGCGTCTACATCCTTTACGTCAAATGAGTCTTTGTCTAATGGCCAAACTGTGGGACCCTTATGGGCGACGAAGATGTTTATACCTAAAGATTTACTGAACTCAAGGAATTCATAAGCCTCCTTTGAGTCTAGTCTCCACCCCCTTGATAGCTTTCCGTCAACCTCTTTCCATTCAGCTGTATACAACTTAACATGTCTCATTTGCCATGGTTTGACCCTGTACTTCCTAACATCTTCCTCCAATTGTCTCTTTCCTTCCTCCCCATCCCTTGGGTCAAATCTAGTACCTATAACGAAACGATATGGATTCTCTACTGCTAATTTACCAAATTCCTCTGTGTTCCCGAAAGGTTTCTTATAAAAGTAAAGTAGATATTGAGGTTGAGTTATTGCAACGTCAACATATCCATTTATCATTACGTCCTCAATGAACTTCTCATGACCATAGTACTCAAAGGTCTCGAAATCCATTCTATACTCATCAGGGGTTAAGGCGGTCTGATAATCATAAAAACAACTTATCCAACCCTTTGCTAGCTCTGGTCTTAACCAGTTACTTTCGTCAGCTTTCCAAATATGAGCGTGGTAGTCTATTACAGGAATTTCCTCCCTTCTACCACTTTTATACTCAATTACAATCAAATTTACCACCTATTTTTTACTAATATAATTTGTTTATATAAAAATTTTTATTGGTTTGATTATAATGCATTAATATAGAAATAATAAATTATTAAATATAAAGGTAAATTTAAGATCTTTAGGTTTTGGTTCTTACTATTTTCTTGGTATAAGTAATTCTTCAAATGTATTAGTATGACTTTATTTTTTATTAAAGAAAGCTTATATTTTAATAAAATGATGTTAGCTAGTATGTGCTACGAAAAATACGAGAAAACTATGATAAAGCAGAGGAGAACAAAGAGAGAGAAGATAACTGTAACGCCAACACCGACATCAAGGTAAACCTTTTTTAACTTAAGTTACTCCTCTTTTTTAGTACCGTCGTTGAACGCAGTTTCGTTTTTCCTATCTTTGTTCTCTCCCCTATCTTAAAGATCATATAGAAATAACACGGTGATTAAAGGAGAGTACGTATTTGAATCTGAGGAGATGGGCGAACTAAGAAATACTGAAAATCAACGTCACTGCTGAAGTTCTAAGACCATAAAAAGGCATCTGCAAATCATAGTTCAGATGGTCTCCAGTAATAATCTTAAGCTTCTCCTATCAATACTTTCCATATTTATTTCATATAGGTTATCATTACGGTCTATTAGCACAACCTTTTTCTCGAAAACAACTACATTCCTCCTCCCCAAAGTAAATGTCTTAGAAACTCCTTTATCTGTTACAAGATCCCATTCTAACTGATCTCCCTTTATGTTGATATTATTTATCTTAACAACCTTAAATACGAGGTTATTGTATAACAGAGCATTTTCTAATACCTTCAACGATTCGTTATCTAGTTCACTGTAGTCCTCAAGCAGAAATATCTCCTTACCGTCATCACTATAAAATCCTATGAACTTAGGGTTCGTTATGGGAAATAGTGCCTTAGGAATGAGGTCCCTATATATCTCATTTTCAGCTTTAACAGTAACCCTGCTCCTCCTCTCTGCAGGAGTTATCATAGTTGACCGGGGATCTAGTATCCTTATGTCATGTATCTCTTTCCCATTACCGTTCTTGGAGAACACGTTCTCCTCGTTTATTTGGTCTTTGAAAATCTTATGGAAGTATGTTTCGCTACGTAATAGCTCTCTAGGTTTTCCCCTCTCTATTACCTCACCATTTTCTAAGACTATTACCTTATCAGCGTTCATTACCTCATGTATATTGTGGGTTATGAGTATTACAGTCTTATTTCTTGAGACCTCCATCATTGCCTCGTAAACTTCCCTTTCACTAACTACGTCTAAATTAGACGTTGCCTCATCAAAAATTAAAACATCCGGGTTCTTTATAATCGCCCTGGCTATGCTTAGCCTTTGCCTTTGCCCTCCTGAGAGATATGTCCCCCTCTCACCTAGAATAGTGTCATACGCGAAAGGCAATCTCACTATCTCATCATGTATTTTAGCTGTTTTACAAGCCCTTACTATATCTGTTTCGTTCACGTTATCTGAACCATATGCAACGTTATAACCAACAGTAGTGTCAAACAGGACAACGTCCTGAGGGACGTATGCAACTTTCCTCCTCAAGTAATCTATATCAATTTCCTTTAAGTCAACACCGCCTATGGTTATTTTTCCCTTATTAACATCATAGAACCGCAATAACAATTTTGCAATGGTGCTCTTACCTGACCCGCTTTTCCCCACAATTGCAACCTTTTCTCCTGGTCTAATGTTTATGTTTAGGTTCTTTACAACTGGGAAGTGGGGATCATAACCAAAGAAAACGTTCTCAAACACTATCTCTGAGGGCATAACTGGTCTTTTGGGGGCTTCAGAATTCGTAATTTGTGGTTTTACCTCTAGCACTTCTCTTATCCTCTCTGCCGATGTGAGAGACTGCTGAATAAAGGGTAAGACGTTACTGAGATTATTTATAGGGCTATAAAACTGTGATAGGTAGGCAATGAAGGCTGTTATGACACCTAGTTCAATTACTCCTGAAATGACTTCATGACCACCTACCCACCATATTATAACTGTGGAAAGGTTAACCACTAGACCTATTATAGGCCAATATAGAGAATTTAACCTGTTTATTGTTACACTGGACTCATAAAGTTTATCTAACATGTTTCTGAGCCTTTTACTCTCATATTCCTCTTTCGAGAAAGACCTGACCACTAAGAAGTTGGGTATTGTGTCATTTATCCTTGATGTTATATCAGCGCTTCTCCTCCAGTTTCTATGGTATAACCTATGTGATCTCTTCCTATATCTTACCACCATGAATAGGATAAGTGGTATGGGTATAAGGATAAATGTGGCTAGTAATGGGTTGAGTGTAAAGAGTATCACTCCTATCCCTAGTAGAGTGAAGAAGTTAGTTACTAGCGTAGGTAATCCCCAGACTAGTAACCAGTTTGTATTGCCAGCATCTGTGGTGAGCCTGGATAATATTCTGCTGGGCGAGATTCTCTCTATAAATGAGTAGTCATGCTTAATGACATGATTATACAATATTTCCCTCAAATCATTTATAATTCTAGAACCTAAATTGTTTAATATTCTAGTTTGTAAAGAGGATACTAAGGCTAGGCTAGCGTATGAGGTGAAAAGGAGTAGTACTATCAATTGGAATAGTTGTGTAGAGTGATCGTTGGATATCAATACGTTGTCAATCAGTATCTTAAGCAAGTAAGGGGGTACGAGGTTTAATCCCGTTGAGATAAGTGATAGTATTGCACCTAATATCATGGTCTTTCTATATCTAGATGATATGGAAAATAACCACCTGAGTGTATTTACCCCGGGCTTGTGGCTCTTATCATCTACCTCGTCTTTAATCTCTATCTGCTCTCCAGAGTTAAATGCCTCTGCCAATTTTTTGAAGACTTCCTCTTTTCTCTTTGTAAAGTAAGCTAATTCAACAACCTTACCATCTGTCATTGTACCTATAAGTTTACTTATGGTTATTCCGCTCTCCACATTAAGTCTAACTACCCCGTTCAGATTCAGGACCTCATTGTGTTTCGAGTCATAGACTTTAGCCTTATTCCCTGTTATCTCGACAGTTTCCTGTTCTAATTTAAGGTCTCTTCCTAAATCAGTGTTGACCATGGCATGAAAATTAGTTGCTGTTAACTCTCTTTTCATATAAAGATTGGAAGATTTCTATTTAAAAAGACTTTTTATAAACAAGTTGAAACCCTATATATTAATGATGAAGTGAATGAGTTAGACCTATTTTAGTGAGAGGCAACGAAAATGCGAGGTTTCTGAGGTCAAACTATTTATTATGATATCGCTGAGAAAACCATTTATGAAAAAATCAAAGATTAGGAAAATTTTTGAATAAAACGGACCTCTCTAACATTCTGCAATAAGTTAAGAAACCATATCAAACGTCTCCATGTCAACTACTCATATGTTTTAGGTGTAAGAAACGATTAAAGAAAATATAAATACTAATTGCAATTTTATATTTATAATTATTACTCTGCGTTTATAACGTTTAACATGTTAATATAAATACTAATAATTGATAGGCGTCCTACTTATCATAACATGGCAAAATCCAAAGATGAAATTAAAGAGGAGATTGCAAAAGCTATAATTAATCAGGTGTCTAAAACAGACTTATCCAGAAGGAGAGCACTGTCTACATTAGCAAAGGGCGGTATTATTGCTGGAGTTCTAGCAGCATTTGGTGCAGGATTTGGGTCAGGATACGTAACTGCACCCAAGGGCTCTTCATCCTCAGGCATTGCTCCTCCACAGTCAGGGTTTATGTATGGACAAGTCCCAGAGCATCCAACATGGAAAATTGTCTTTATCAATCATGTGACTACAAATCCCTTCTTCGTTCCAACACAATACGGGATTCAAGATGCTTGTTTATTACTAGATTGCAACTCTCAATGGACTGGTTCAGAAACCTCAGATACTACTACAATGGTAAATGATATGGAGGCTGCTATATCTCAAGGTGCAAATGGTATAGCAGTTTCTGTTATATCACCTAATGCTTTTGATAAGCCTACCCAAGATGCATTAAATGCTGGTATTCCTGTGTTTGCTTATAACGCTTATATCCCTACAGACGATCCAAACTACTCTCAATACCATAATCCACCCTATCTAGGCTATATTGGGCAGTCACTATATGCCTCAGGTCAGTTGTTTGGGCAGAGAATACTTAATTTAGTTCCTTCAGGTTCCAGAGTTGCGTTATTTATAGCAACACCTGGTACAGCTAATATACAACCAAGAATAGACGGAATTCAAAGTGTCATTCAGGGACACTACACTATTGATGTTGTAGCAACTGGCGCTTTAGTAAGTGATGAACAGACTGCTATTGAGAGTTACTTTAACAGTCATCCTGATGTAAAGGGAATGTTTGCAGTAGATGCGGGAAGTACTCAGGGTGTAGGTAATGTGCTGAGAGAACATGGGATAAAGACTGCATCAAATGGTGGTACAATAGCTGCGGGTGGATATGATCTATTACCTGCAACTATTCAAAACATAGTTGATGGTTACCTGGACTTCACAATAGATCAGCAGCCATACCTACAAGGTTTCCTCCCAACTTTGGCAATATATCTTTACTTAATATCTGACACTTTAGTATATCCATTAAATATTGACACCGGCTCCAAGTTCATAACCACGAGCAATATACAGCCTTATTTACTGGCGTCAAGATATGAGGGTTCGTCGACAGCTTATAAACCTACATCAACTACATCATCCTCATCTTCAAGTAGTTCATCATCTTCAAGTGGGTAACCTGCAATGAATATATTAAATGTAGTTAGAAGATTTGAATTTCAGCTTTTTTTAGTAAATATAATTATTGCGCTGTTTTTCTACTTCGAGAACTCTGCCTATTTTAGCTCAAATAACATAACCACAATATTTCAGTATCTGGCAGAAATTGGGATTATTGCTATAGGGGAAGCTATGCTTATGTTGTGCGGAGAGATCGACTTATCACCTCCCGCACTGGCAAATTTCGTACCATTAATAACCTTGACCATATATAACTCCATATATCAGGCAATTTCACCGACACCTGCCATAGTGGTCTCAATACTGTTGAGTTTAGGTCTAGCGTCATTAATAGGTCTTATGAATGGTTTGATTACAACTAAGGCTAAAGTGAACTCATTAATAACGACTGTGGGCACACTTTTCCTTTTCAATGGTATAGCATTAATTTACTCAGGTGGATATCCTGAGTCATTTCCATATTTCAGATTCCTTGGAGGGACTGTCTCAATTCTCCCTGTACCCTTTATATGGTCATTAGGGGCATTGGTCTTTCTAATACTACTATTACATTATACTAAGATAGGAGTTTGGACAATAGCGGCAGGGAGTAATCCTACCGGAGCCTCAGAGGTAGGTGTACCTGTAGATAGGGTGAAAATTATAAATTTCATAATAATGGCAAACATTGGAGCCTTAGTAGGTATAATTCAGGGATCTAGAGTCCTGACCATTGGTGCAACAAACTTCACCGCAGACGTGGTATTAGAGGGTATAGCTGCTGCAGTGATAGGTGGGACATCGTTAGTGGGAGGAAAGGGTAGTCTGGTCGGTGCCTTTTTAGGTTCAGTATTTATATCTGAGCTTCTGAACGGATTTAACATACTTGGCATAAATGCCTATGAGTTTGACGCGATCTTGGGAGGGGCTATAGTGGTTGTGATGGTACTTTCGTATTACGCGAGGAGGGCATCATATAAGCTGAAGTCAATTACTACTGCTACGTCTTCATCCCCTGAAAGCAAAGATAGAATAACAAAAATATTAAAATTTAAAATACAAAAAATATATAGGAGAGTTGAGGAAAATGAGTGACCTACTAGAGATAAGGGATGTTCATAAGAGTTTTGGTGCTGTTAAAGCTTTAGACGGTGTATCAATGGAGATCAATAAGGGTGAAGTGGTTGCTTTGCTTGGCGATAACGGAGCGGGAAAATCAACGCTAATTAAGATAATTTCAGGTTATCACAAACCTGACCGTGGAGACCTAATATTTGAGGGAAAGAAGGTCATATTTAACTCTCCGAATGATGCGAGAAGTTTAGGTATAGAGACCATATATCAGGATTTAGCCCTGATACCCGATTTACCAATTTATTATAACATATTCTTAGCCAGGGAGGTAACAAACAAGATCTTCCTAAATAAGAAAAAAATGATGGAGGAGTCTAAAAAATTACTGGATTCTCTACAAATAAGAATACCTGATATAAATATGAAAGTGGAAAATTTATCAGGCGGACAAAGGCAGGCAGTAGCAGTTGCTAGGGCGGTTTATTTCTCTGCTAAAATGATTTTGATGGACGAGCCCACTGCAGCATTAAGCGTCGTAGAGGCTAGGAAAGTACTAGAGTTAGCACGAAACCTAAAAAAGAAGGGTCTCGGTGTCTTGATAATTACCCACAATATAATTCAGGGATATGATGTTGCTGATAGGATTTATGTACTTGATAGAGGAAAAATAATATTTCATAAGAAGAAAGAGGAGACTAATGTGGAGGAGATAACAGAGGTTATGACAAGTTTTGCCCTAGGGAAAGTTAATTTAGGAGAAAAAAGATAACTTAACTTGTATTTTTGATATTTTAAAAGTCTACCTATGGAAGCGGGTACAGTTTAAGAAATTCCTGAGACATTATCCGATTTCTATATCTTTTCATGGTAATACGAAAACTATCTTGAACTCAGGTTATTGTAAGGGGAAAATTTTTCTGCTTTCGTTGTCAAATTAATAACATTAACTAATGTAGCTCAAAAATTTTGTTGAAAATTTTCGAAATAAGTGATAAAAGTAGATAAGTTTTTAGTTATTACCTTCGTCTTAGCGTTCATCGAACTCTCCTCCTTTTAGGTACTTGAGTACCTTGATTCCATAATTTTTAGCTAATCTTATTGGAATCTCTCCTTTCGCTCTAAGTCTAAATATAATTATCGGGATAATTTCCTTGTCTCTGAATACCTTCTTAACCATTTCAATCTTAGTATAGAATCTCTTTACGTCTCTTTCCCTTAACGTTGCTTTCACTTCTCCCAGATAAAGTTTGTTGCCGTGCTCTAAGAATACATCAAACTCTAAATTCTTTTTTCCGAATTTTACAGTTTTTCCGCTTACTTTACTGACATCTACGCCTTGATTTTTAAGCCATGTAGGGAAATCCCTCCTGATTATTTCCTCTGTCATTAGACCAAATGTATTTTCCAGTCCGCTTACTCTCTCGTTCAGCGCTGAAACAGTCTTTACCAACTTATCGACGATTTTGGTTAGACGTAAAATGGCTTTGGTGTTCTCTTCTGTCATTTTCCTTAGTTCTGCTATAGCCTTTGTGTTCTCCTCTGTTTGCTTCCTAAGTTCAATAATGGCTTTGGTGTTCTCTTCTGTCATTTTCCTTAGTTCTGCTATAGCCTTTGTGTTCTCCTCTGTTTGCTTCCTAAGTTCAATAATGGCTTTGGTGTTCTCTTCTGTCATTTTCCTTAGTTCTGCTATAGCCTTTGTGTTCTCCTCTGTTTGCTTCCTAAGTTCAATAATGGCTTTGGTGTTCTCTTCTGTCATTTTCCTTAGTTCTGCTATAGCCTTTGTGTTCTCCTCTGAACTCTTCACCAAGTTCTGTGTTATTTCCCTTAAGCCTGCCAAC